>JBGOTQ010000005.1:0-55571 GCA_041476565.1 Terriglobia bacterium
AATTGTGTAGTAGGAATAGCCCTCGATCTTCCTAGATATGAAACTAGAGCGGGCATGCAAAGGACAGCCGCAACCTGACACAATTGGGAAAACGAGAAGATCCAACCGATCCCTTCCAGGGACTGGTGGAACTGGCGATAAAAGAATACATTAAAGAAGGATGGAAAGCTTCCGATAAACAGGCCCCATAAGGCCAGAACCACCATCATTCGGCGAACAAACTTGCCACTTTGGATGACGACTCGATGCTTCGTTTTCTGGACCAGAGTGTGGGCAAACGATGAAATACGGCCATCCGGCCGAATCTCCGTCAGGAACAACAAGACGGGAATAGCAGTCAGCGTTATACTGGAGCTGCCAAAAAGCAGGGCTTTCTTTTCCGCCAGGTTACCCAGTGCCCCTGAATGCATTAGGACACCCGGATGTTTCGAGTAAAGACCCACCAGTAACCCGGCCAGGACGCCCATTCCAATGGAAGTGCCGTACCATAGGCTGAAAGCCCAGCTCCGCACTTGGGGGGTAGTGGATTCGGTAATAAATGGAGGGGTGGCGACAATCCAGGCCCCAATGGAGACTCCATTGGCAAAGGCCAAGCTCTCGAGCAGCAGGGGTGAAACGAAGATTACCCTCCCCAGAAAGGTTATGCCAGTCAGGAATGCGCTGGCCAAGATGACTCTCTTCATCCCGTACCGGTTGAGGAGCCATCCTGTTGGCAGCGTGATGGCTAGGTTCCCAATGGTGAATGCGGCGGAAACCTGCCCCACGAAGGCTTCGTCGAAGCCTAGATCCAGCAGGTAGAGGTTGTACACTAGAAAATAGACCATGAGGCCTAAAGCCCAGAAAACCCCTGACGCCCAATAGATCCGATAATTGCGGGAGAGACGAATCATGAGTCAATTTGGCTGGTGCTTCCTTCTGTCGTGTTATCCTGTCTCTATTGCTCAAGGGTAGCATAAACTGTGGAGATTCCCAAAAGATCCCATGAATCACACATTGGCCCCCCTAGATCCCATGCTTTGGGGGGTTTCTGCCAGTTTTAGACGATCCTTTGTGCCACTGGGCGTGGTCCTCGAGGTCGAATCGAATGACCCGATGATCCTCAGTGCAGCCAGCGAGAGCTTCAAACGTTACGGGGTCCCAAATTCTGACATGCCGCCGGAGTTCCGCATCCGGCTTCTGATTGATCCAGTTCACCACCAAGGGCCACCCTGGCCGCCTCCGAGCTTTCGCGCCATACAGCACCTCTTTCACATCTCGTGCGGCAATGCCAATTTTGCCATCGCGGATTTGAGATCAAAGGCGGCAGCAGGGTTTGTGAGCCCGGAACTGGCACAAGACAGCTCGTTTCTCAGAAACACCTTTCTCGAGTGCTTGTTTCACGCGATGGTTGTCTTCCAATACCACACACCAGTTCACTGTGCAGTTGTTGCAGTCGATGGGAATGCTGTTCTTCTTTGCGGCCCCTCCGGAGCCGGCAAGAGCAGCCTTGCATATGCCTGTGCCAAGGCTGGCTTGAAGATGGTTTCAGACGACTTCGTATTCTTGTGTCCCAACAAGGACGGCCATCTGATAATCTGGGGGCGCCCATGGCATCTTCGTTTATTGCCAGATTCCGCCGAACTTTTTCCTGAATTGAAGGGGAGGCCCGCTCATTTGAGGAGCGATTATGAATGGTACCTGGAAATTGAAATGGATTCCGAATTTCCAGGGCAATCCCTTGTTTCCTGCACTCCAGCGGCTCTGGTGTTCTTAGAAGAGAAACATGAAGGAAGAATCCGGCTGGAGCCCATCCCTCCGGAACTCGCATTGGAACGCTTAGGTCGTGATATTTACCCTTGCGAAGAAACCGTTCGAATGAGGCATTTCCGAACACTCCGGAGTCTGACCCAGGTTCAAGCTTTCGCCCTCAGGCATGGAGGCCATCCATCTGCTGCGGTCAACACGATTGCGGATCTATGCAAGAGTCTCCCTCCAGAGAGTGCTTTTTCAATAGACTCCAATTCCTTCGGGACCTTATAATTTCAGCAACCTGTAAAACTCGAAATATGACGAATCAATTTAGAGGAGATTTCGGAGATATGAAGAGCCGAACTGACTCTTTCCCAGAGAGTCCTTTCAATCACAACCCCTCACGCACTTTCCTCCTTATGTTGTTATTCCTTGGGCTGCTGGGTCGTCAGGCTGCAGCGGAGATGGGTTCTGTCAAAATAGGGGATAAGATCGCTGATTTTGCTCTCAATGATCTTCAAGGGCAGTCTCATTCGCTCAGTCAGTCGATGGGTGCTAAGGCCACGGTGGTGATTTTTATTGCTACCCGATGCCCCTACTCGAATGCGTTTACTCATGTTATGGCTGAACTGAGCCGGGTGTACCAAGGAAAAGGAGTGCGGTTTATCGGAATCAATGCCAACAAGACGGATCCTACAGCTGAGGTCCGACAGCATGCTGAGAAAAACGGCCTGAGTTTTCTTGTCCTCAAGGATGAAACGGACGAGGTAGCGGATAGATTGGGTGCACAGGTGACCCCGGAGGTGTTCCTGCTGGATTCCGCCATGACCGTGAAATATCATGGGGCCGTGGGAAACAGCAGGAACCCAACAACCAAGCCTGAAGAGGCTAATGGAGATGAACTCAAAGCGGCTCTCGATGCTGTTCTTGCCGGTAAGCCGGTTTCCGTGGCGACTACCAAGGCGTTCGGGTGCACGGTCAAACGCTAATCCGCATGCGGAGAGCAGGGGGCATCGCAATGGACCGAGGAGTGGCCACCGCAACCTGTGTGTGAGGGGCGGTTTCGTGCAGCCGAAGACCTGCGCCTCCCGCGCCAAGCCCAATCACGATGTTGAAACCGGCTTCTTTTTGGGTCTGATTCTGCTCTTTGCATGCTTTCTTATGTGGTGCGCCCGAGGAGAGAAAAGCTCTGCGGGGGCAGCCCAGGTCGGTTCGGAATTTCCTTTGACTCCAGCTGACGAAGGCCGACTCAGAGCCGTGCTTCAGAAAAACAGGGGTCAGGTTATTGTGCTGAATTTCTGGGCGACCTGGTGTGAGCCCTGCCGAGAGGAGTTTCCGGACCTGCTCAAATTGCATGAGAATTATCGGCTCAAAGGGTTAAACCTGATTTTGCTTTCCATGGATGACGCAGATCAGGTCCAAGAGGTGAAGAAGTTCCTTCGAGAGAAGGCGGTTAATTTCGAGAGTTACATTCGTTCCCGGGGTGACTTTGAAACCTTCGTCAACTCGATCGATCCTAACTGGATTGGGGGCATCCCAGCGACTTTTGTGTTTGACCGACAGGGCAACCGCATCGTCTCTCTTTTTGGTGCGCAGAATTACGAAAAGCTCGCAGGGGTTGTCCGCCCCCTCCTTTAGTTCTTCCTAAATGCATGCGTGTTGATTCCTAACGGGCTCCAAACCCTTCACCTCTGCCTCCATGCGAAACAGTCTCAGACATTGCTGGATTCTGGACTCGGGCGGAGCCGGGCGCGGCGCCTGGCAAGGTGGGATCATCCACGAGTTCATGCGCTGGACCCGAGACCACGGCTGTTATCCGACGATCAGCATGGGGGCCTCCGCAGGGGGATACGCCGCAGCTGATGTGGCTACGGGGACCGAAGCCACAGTCCTGAAAGGCTGGACCCATTGGGGTTTAGAGGAGATCCACCCTCCAGGCCTGGTTCCGTTGGAATTGAGGAGCTTTTGGGGATTAGGGAAATTCCGGCTGCACTTGATCGAGTCAATCCGCTATGTGATGGCGGAAACCGAACTGGCAGGCGTCTTCGACCCTCATCAAGATAAAAAACTGTTGGTCTTCACCACCAGAGTGCGCAGGGTCGACCATCAACCCTTTCGGGCTTCGGACGCCATGAGGTACTTCTGGAAATCAGTCACCCGTAAAATGCCACGAAGCTTCAAATACCTGCCGGAAAACTATGTTGAAGACCCTGTGGTCTTCGCTACGAATCTTCCGCATGAACTGTGCTCGGAGAATGTTCGCCCATTGACCCGCCAAAATTATCACGCGGTGATCGAGGCGTCCTGTTTGGTCCCTTTAGCAATGGGAAGCCCTATGGAGCCATGCCGGCTCTTGGGGAGTTCCGAACCGGCTGTGACGCCGGGTTGGAGGGGAGACCCCAATGCAGTTTTCCTTGACGGCGGATTTGCGATGAAAATGCCCATAAGGATTTTTAGAAAAGATCCGCGATTTCAGCCCCTGGCCAGGTGGGCTGCGGCTGACAAGACCCTTATTTTCTGTTGCGACCCAACGGCCCGATTGTGGGAAACCAGCTCCCGGTTGCGCTGTCTGAACATGGATTCAGCTGTGGCCGAAGCGCTTGAAGACAAGCGGATGATGATCATCTGTCCCGACCACAAGATTGAAGCTGGTTTTCTCTGCCACGACAATACCAAAATAATGAAGACCTTTCGACGCGGACAGGAACAGGCCGAGAGGCTTTTGGGTACAGAGGCAGTGCAACGGTTCTTTGGGATATGAGTGCTGGATACAACACCGGGAGAGTGTTTGGGCTAGATGAATAACTCTTCGTCCTGATGAACTTCATTCACCCGATTCTTCTTGTTCCCGAGCAAGAACTGCAAACCACTGGAAACCCCGCGAATCAGGGCCGACATTTCCCTAATTGGAGTCAGTACGCTTTGCTGAATGATTAAGGTGGTTGCTTCCACTCTCAGAACGGCATCGCTGATGACGCCATCGACTTTTGCTATTTGGTTCCTGGCCCGCGTGCTGGCATCCTCGATGGCTGCATTGACCTTTTCTACCTGCGACTTGACGCTCTCGGAGATCCCTCGAAAATTTTCAGCCGAAGCCTGAATCGTTTTCAGCAACTCACGAGTACCTCCAACCGTCTCTTTGAGCTCAACTAAGAGCGACGTGGTTCTTTCTTCGAAAAGCTGGGAAAGTCGCTCAACATTATCGGAGATCCTGCGCACCCGGAAAAAGGCGGCCACCAAAAAAACAATTTGGAGGAGGATCGAAATCGACGTGAGGACCACTAAGATAAGAACTAAGTTTTCCACGTTGCTCTCCGGGACAGATATGTCGATCCGACACAACTATTCAGGATTGATCTTCCAACTGCCCATGTCAAAAGAAAGACTGACGCCCAACCGTCATTCTTTGACCTGAATGGTTTCTTAGCATGAACTCTAGCTGGGAGATTGGCTTGAAAACGAAGCAGCATTTGACTCCCCCAGCAACTCTTCAGCGTCCCTGTTAGGTCACCGGACCCCGAGGCATAATCCTTACCGACTACTCGGAAGCGGTCGAACCTTTGGCCTTCTCTTCGCGATATGCCTGTTTCCCTGCTTCGATTGCAGCAGAAATCTGCTCCTTTTGCGTGCTGACCAGTTCCTTGCCCTTATCGATATAAGTGGTGACCTTTTCCGACACGTCACGGCTGGCGCTCGATAGACGGTCCTTGCTTTCTGCGGCCTTCTGTGCGATCAAATCCCGAGTTTCACGTCCTGAACGGGGCGCAAATAACAAAGCAATAATAGCGCCGATGCCTCCTCCCACTAAAAAGTATGCCAGCTTCGAAATCGGACTGTTTTGCTCGTTCATAATCCTCTACCTCCTCAGAATCTTCACTCTAGCAACAATTGTATCATCAAGCCAGCAAAAAACCAGACTCGGTTTAACATCGGCTGCTTGTCCCGGCAGGCAAGCTTTTGCGCTCTCCTGCTACAGTCCTCGATAGGTCTGGATGGCTGGGGGGGGGGAAGCGGATCAGGGTTGGCCAGGACCTGGTTCTGAATCAGCGGAATGAAAATACTCATACACCCGTCGTGCCAGGTGAGACGAGATCTCGCTGGCGAGGTCCTCCAGGGAACACTGCGCAACATTCCGGGTGCTTCCGAACCGAGTCAACAGGCGCTTGGTGGTTTTTCCCCCGATTCCAGGGATGGAAAGGAGTTCGCTGGTGAGAGTCCGCATCCCACGCCTCTGCCGATGGAATGTGACAGCAAAGCGGTGAGTCTCATCCCGAATCTTTTGAACCAGATGTAGAACCGGAGACGTCCTGTCCAGAGCAACAGGGTCCTCCTCTCCTCCGCGGATGTAGAGGATTTCTTCCTTCTTGGCGATACTCGCCAGAGGCAAGGTGGGCAGGTCTAGTTCATCCAGGGCTTGGGCCGCAGCATGTAGTTGACCTAAGCCGCCGTCGATCAACACCAGGTCGGGGAAAGGAAGATTCTCCTCCAGAAGCCGCTTGTAGCGGCGTCCGACAACCTCATGGATGCTCTTGAAGTCGTCCGGACCTTGCACTGTCTTGATAATGAACTTCCGGTAATCACTTTTCTTCATGTGCCCGGCTTCCCAGACGACCATGGAAGCCACCGAATCTGTGCCCTGGATGTTCGAGATATCAAAGCATTCGATCCGATTCGGCGGAGACTCCAGCCCCAGGACGGAACCCAAGCTCTCTGCAATCGTCTTGGCGTCGGCGGCCGGAGTGCGGAAGCGCTGATCAAAAGCCAGGCGGGCGTTTCTCTCAACCAGTTCCACAAAATCTCGTTTCTGACCGCGCTGGGGAATTCGAATCTCCACCTTGCGTCGGCGGCGCAGAGAAAGGAACTCCTCGAGGATCTGGCGGTCTTCGAAATCCTCAGGAACGTGAATCTCGTCCGGCGTGAATTCAGAATTGAAATAGTATTGCTTCAGGAACGAAGAAAGGATCTCTGCGGCCTCGATACCCTGGACGAGATCTTCCCAAAAGAATTCCCGCCGATCCACAACCCGCCCTTCACGGATGTGGAACATCTGGATGGCGGCGCGTTCTTCCTCCTGATAGGACCCGAAGACATCTAGATTACTGGTTTGGGCCGATGCCATCTTTTGAGTTTCAGACAGTTGCTCAATCGTCCTGAGAGTGTCCCGATAATGGGCCGCCTGTTCAAAATGTTGCTGCTCGGCCGCTTGCTTCATCTGTGCCGTAAACCGGCTGACCAGGTTCGAACGCTTCCCTTCCATGAAGAGCCTGAGATCCTGAATGCGACTTGCGTATTCCTCCTTGCTGCAGACGGACTGGACACAGGGACCCATACAGCGGCCGATGTGGTAGTCCAGACACACTCTCGGGCGTTTCCCGTCGATCTCGATGGAGCAGGCCCGTATCTGGAAGTGCCGATTAATCAGCTTAAAGGTGCGGGAGGCCAGATTAGCGGGGAAATAGGGTCCAAAGTAAGCGGCCCCATCCTTTTTAATTCTCCGGGTGATCAAGATTCGCGGGAATTCCTCGTTCAAGGTCAGCTTGATGTAAGGGTATGTCTTATCATCGCGCAACAGGATATTGTACTTGGGCTTGTAGCGCTTGATGAGGTTGTTCTCCAGCGCCAAGGCTTCCATTTCATTGTCCACGACAATGAAATCTACATCCGCAATCTCTGGCCGCAAGTAGTCTAATTTGAACTCAGATCGGGATTCCTGGAAATACGAGCGGACCCGATTTCTCAGCGACTTGGCTTTGCCGACGTAAATGACCTTCCCCTCGGCATCCTTGTGCAGGTAAACACCGGGGCCAGGCGGGATCGCAGTCAATTTTTCCTCTAAGTCCTTCATCGATTAACATCTTAACATGCGAGGGAGAAACCTTCACTTTTTCCCGGAGGAAATAACACTCAACGTTTCTGCCGCGACCAGAGTATATAAGAGTGTAAAGAGGAATCTCAGGCATGTGGGGTCGGCAGAATTGGAAGAATGGACCTTGACAATTATCCGAACCGAGCGGGATCCAGACCCCCAACCCGAAGCAGCAGGAGAGGTCCCGCTTCTGAGTCTGGCTAAGAGCGGGGACATCGGTGCCTTCCGCCAGATCGTATTGCTTCACCAACGCCAGGTGTTAGGGACTGCACTCCGAATGCTCGGCCGCCTCGATCTGGCTGAAGACGCCGCTCAAGAGACGTTTCTTCGGGTCTTCAAGCACCTGCAGCGCTTCGACGAGAGGCATGAGTTTTCCCCCTGGTTGTATCAGATCGTGATCAACGTATGCAGAGATATGAACAGAAAGTCTCGCAAGGAGCCGGTCCTTTCTCTGGAAGATCTTCAGACCAAAGGTGGCTCTCTGCTGGTCATTGACCGAAGTGATCTGGAAGCCAATTTGGATGTTGCCAGGCAACGGGGGCTGGTAAGAGAGTCCTTGAAGATCCTTTCGGAGAGAGAACGGGAAGCGTTAGTCTTGCGCGACTTGGAAGGGCTTTCCACGCAGGAAGTGGCGACCATCCTGGGATCATCCGAGGGGACGGTGCGTTCTCAGATCAGTTCCGCCCGTGTCAAGATCAAGCGCTTCGTTGAGAAACGAATGAGGAAACAAACATGAAATGCCACGATTATGAGTTTTTGATCGCCCTGCACATCGAGGGAGATCTGCCAGAGAAGAAGCGCGGGATTGTTCTCGAACATCTGAGTCGGTGCGAATCCTGTCAGCTATTTGCAGAGGAACTTAAAGCGAGCCAAAGGATTCTGAAATCGCTGAGAGACGAACCCCTGGACGAAGGTATTCTTCGGGCTTTGCCGGATCAGGTGACCGTGCAAATCGTTAGCCATTTGAAAACCAGCCCCATTCCCACAATAGCTGACCTCTGGCACAGGTGGCGTTGGCAGGCTCTTTTTGGTGCAGGTGTGCTGGCGCTTCTGGTCGTGCTGATGGTTTCGCCGCAGTTCAAGCCACCAACTCGTGACCGACAGGTATCCGGGGAGGGACAAAACTTGGCAATTCAGTCACAGAATTCCACGAACCTGTCGGGCCAAGCTGTATTGAGTTCTAAAGGATCAGCCTCACTTGCAACCGAGAACAACGCCGGCTTTCACCAGAGAAGTCGTTTGATGGTGGCTCCTACTCAGCCGTCCGAACCATTTAGAGCGACAAAGAAACGCCAGGAAGGGCCAAATCCAATTCCCGCCGAGATGAAGGAACCCACCCAGGTCTCGAAATTAGACCAAGGGGCAACTCAGAATGTTTCCTCAAGGTCGTCACCCGTGAGTCAGACCACGGCCATTGATTTTACTGAACCTGCGGACCAAATGGTCATCCAGTTGGTCACTGATGACCCCAATATCGTCATTGTCTGGCTTGTTGATCAGAAACGAGGAAAGGAAAATGAACAAAATTAGAGTCCCATCCATCTTGTCAGTTGCTTTGGTCTCGCTCATCTTTTCTCTGGTGTCTCCCGTTGCCACTAAGGCCCAGGAAGAGACTAAGTCTGGCGGAAGTTTTCAGAATACCGAAAGGCCTCTTGGAAATATTGCCAGGAAAATCGTTGCCATCAAGTATGCTGATGTGAACCAGTTGGCAAATATTCTCTCACCCCTCGGGTTCGCCAGTCCCAACCGGGATATGAAAGTGATCACAATAGGGGGGTCCCCTGAAGCCATTGCGGCCATGGAGGAAGCCATCAAGAGGCTGGATGTTCCTCCTCCCCCCGCCGAGAACATTGAACTAACCGCTTATCTTCTGGTGGCCTCAGATCAAGCCGGTGCAAAGAATTTGCCGGCAGAATTAGACGGAGTCATCAAACAGTTGAAAGGAGTATTCCAGTACCAGGGGTATCGTTTGCTCGACACGTTAATGGTGCGTTGTCGTAATGGCAGAGAGGGTGAAGCCAACGGGATGGCACCCTCAAACCCTGGAGATGTCAACAAGACCCTTTACCAGCTGCGGTTTCGGTCTGTGACTCTCCTTCCCGAAAGTACTGGAAAGAGAATCCGTATTGATGGACTCAGATTAGGGGCAAAAATGCCGGTCCGAACGAGTTCCGACAATTTTACTTACATCGACACTGGGATTAATACTGACATTGACGTGCGGGAGGGGCAAAAGGTGGTTGTGGGCAAGGCCACGGTAGACAGTTCTAACAACGCCCTGTTCCTGGTCCTGACGGCGCGGGTGGTGGATTAGTCAGGGTGTTGTTCAGATTTATCACCGCGGAAGGGGTAGGGGCGACCGGCCGGTCGCCCCTACGGCTTCAATCACAGAATCAGATTCATTCCTGTTACCAATCACCATCCACCATATTCCGTGGTTCCATGCCCGGAACCTGGTGTAAACTCTGACTCCAAATGAGTCCGAAGGTGTCCTTTTTAATCACGTTAGTAGCACTCATTTTTCCTACCATTCGGGGTGGACCTAAGATCACCTACGATGCCGTTATTCCCGGAATCGAAGTGTTGATCAGCGAACGGCTTGATCTGGTCCGCGGCAAGCGAATCGGCCTCATTACCAATCACACCGGGATCGATCGGCAAGGACATCACGACATCGATTCACTGCGGTACTTGCCGGAGGTGAAGCTGGTAGCCCTCTTTTCTCCGGAGCACGGTATTCGCGGCCAGGCGCAAGCTGGGGAGGCGGTCGAGCACGCGACAGATGCTGCCAGCGGCTTGCCCATTTATAGCCTCTACGGCCAGGTCACGCGCCCAACACCAGAGATGCTCAGCGGTGTGGAGGTACTGTTGTATGACATCCAGGATCTTGGCGTTCGATTCTACACCTACATATCAACGATGCGCGAATGCATGGAAGCAGCGGCCGGCAAGGGAATACCATTTATCATTTTGGATCGTCCAGATCCGTTGGGCGGAGAGATCATCGAGGGGGGACTTTTAGAACCGCGGTTCAAATCATTCGTTGGTGCCTATGAAATCCCTATTCGTTACGGGATGACTCCGGGTGAACTGGCCCGGTATTGTAACGAGGAACAGCATCTCCACCTTCGCCTGGAGGTGGTCAAGATGAAAGGCTGGCGCCGCGCAGACTGGTATGACCAGACCGGACTGCCCTGGGTGGCCCCTTCGCCAAACATCCCCGACCTGGAGACCGCCTTAGTGTACCCGGGGATGTGCTTGTTGGAAGGGACGAACCTCTCCGAAGGCCGAGGGACAACCAAGCCTTTCCGGATCGTCGGAGCTCCCTGGATTGAGGGGGACTGGCTTGCCCGGACCCTGAATGACCAGCAATTGCCGGGAACGAAATTCCGGGCGGCCAGTTTCATTCCCACCCAGTCAAAGTTCGCCGGACAAACGTGCCGGGGTGTTGAGATTCAAGTCATCGATCGGACTCGTTTCCGGCCCGTGCCGGGGGCAATTGAACTATTGAAAGCCGTTCGATCGAATTATCCCGAACATTTCCAATGGAACAGCGATCATTTTGACCGGCTTGCTGGCTCAAGCCGACTCCGCCTGGCAATCGACCAAGGGCGCGGCACACGGGAGATTCTTTGGGAGTGGGAGAATCGTTTGAGGGAATTCAACCTGAAAAGCAAGGAGTTTTTCCTCTACCAATGACAGTCGGAGGGGACGGGGGTCAGACCTCAATAATTGATTCCGGTGCAAAACCTCATCGGGGAAAATTGTGGAAAACTTTTTTTCGTTTAAAAACTTAGCATTGCATTTTCTCGGGTAGGGGATATATTCTTGATCCCCCTCAAAGTCGCAAAATCGACTCCAGGTGGGGGTTTTGCAGCAGAATCAATTATTGACTTTGACTCTTGGGGGGATAGGTACTGAAGTCGTGGCTCGACTTGTGCGGATTCATTATATGAGCCGGACCCGCCGTGGCCTGATATCCATTGCCCAACAAGACAGGCCAATCGCCTCCTTTTCAAAAGGGTCAAGAGCTACTTTTACACAATATTTTGGCTTGACCTCAGTTTCCCAGCGGCAAAGGCAAGGAGGAGGTGTACTGCTACCTCCCAGGTCGTTTTGCCTTCATTGCCA
Source organism: Terriglobia bacterium (assembly GCA_041476565.1). GTDB lineage: Bacteria > Acidobacteriota > Terriglobia > Versatilivoradales > Versatilivoraceae > DATKMG01. Next base: position 11,726 of record JBGOTQ010000005.1, read on the forward strand.
AGTTAGGATAGATTAGTGAAGTTCCACAACTTGACAGGAACAAGAGCATTCGGATGGTGTCTCATCCTCTATTCAAGGTTCTAATTACCGAAGCTCAGATACAACAGAGAGTCAGGGAGCTTGGCGAGCAGATTAGCCAGGACTACGAGGGGAAGCAATTGCACCTGATCTGTATCCTGAAGGGTGCTTGCGTATTTCTGGCCGATTTGATCCGACACCTGCCTCTCGACATTTCGATGGATTTCATAGCGGTCTCCAGCTACGCTAACAGCTTGCATACTTCCGGGGAAGTTAAGATCATCAAAGATCTTGATTGCAGCATACAGGGCCGCAATGTTCTGGTAGTGGAAGACATTCTGGATACAGGGCTGACACTCGATTACCTTACCCGCAGCCTTTCGGCACGATGTCCCAATTCATTGAGGATTGCCGCGTTTCTCAGCAAGCCAGCACGGCGGATCAAATTTGTAGATGTAGCCTACATTGGGTTTGAGATTCCGAACCAATTCGTTGTAGGTTATGGTTTGGACTTTGGTGAAAAATACCGAAATCTGCCAACTGTTTCAGTCATCCAGTCGGAAGGTTAGAGCGTTCTCTATCGCCAGCTCCTGCCAACGCATCATGGCGTCATAACAACAGTTCCAAGTTCTTACCGTCTTGATCGTAGCGTGAATTATGGAACATCCTCGCGAAAGCTTGTTTTGGCAGGTTATCGATCAGCCAGACATTGCTCCTCTGATCGACCACACGCTCCTAAAGCCCGATGCTACATACGAAGACATTCGGAAAGTCTGCGAAGAAGCCAGGGAATATGGAGAAGTCGAATTATGGAATCGAGCCAAGTGAAAGACAAGGACACCCTCCCATCTGCTGAACGTTATGATCCAGGCCAGTTGCTGACTGCGATGATCGAGATTGGTCGTGAAGCTGCGGCCATCCTCTCCCTGGACGAACTCCTGGAAAAGATCGCTGAACGCACTCGGGAGTTAATCGACTATCAGATATTCGCAATTCTGCTTGTGGATGAGACTTCTCAAGACCTCTACTTCCGATTCACCCAGGGATATCCGGAGGGAACCCTGGGGAATCGAATTCCTTTTGGAGAGGGCCTGGTTGGGGAGGCTGCAAGTCGCCGGCAACCTGTACTGGTGCCTGATGTCAGCAAGGACACACGCTATATCGATGTCGTTAAAGGCGTAAGGTCGGAACTGGCCATTCCGCTCATCTCCAGGAACCGTGTGGTGGGAGTTCTGGATATCGAGAGCCTGCAGCCCAACTACTTCAAGGCCTATCACCAGGACATCCTGACCTTGCTGGCATCCCAGCTGGCGGTAGCGGTCGATAACGCCAATCTTTACGAGTCCCTAGTGACCCGGAATGAGATGCTGGAGACCCTTCATGACATCGGCAAGGAACTCACCTCCATTCTCGATCTGGAGCAGCTGCTGAAAAGGGTTGCCGAGCTGCTTCGTCGGGTTTTCCATTATCACGTTTTCTCGATTTTCCTGGTCGACGAAGAAGAGCAAGTCCTCAAAGCTCGCCTCTCCATCAAGTTCAACCGGGGAGCGGTAGAAAAGGCACGGGTCCCACTGGGTAAGGGTTTAGTGGGAACTGCGGTCTCCAGGATGAAACCGCTGCGCATCAACGATGTGAGCAAAGACCCGCGCTATATCAGGATGATCCCGGATACCCGATCCGAGATGGTGGTTCCGCTTATATACAAGGATAAAGCCATCGGAGCCTTTGACCTACAGAGCCCGGAGCTGAACTACTTTACTCCGTTTCATGAACAAGCCCTGGTGACCCTGGCCAGCCATGTTGCTGTAGCCATTGAGAATGCGCGTCTGTATGAGAGGGTGGTCGCGGCGGAAGCCATGCTGGACCGAGAACTCAAGATTGCCAGGGAGATTCAGTACAGTCTGATCCCGGATAAGTTTCCGGAAATCCAAGGGGCAACGTTCGCGGCCGAATATCGGCCTGCCAGAATCTTGGGGGGCGATCTTTACGATTTTTACTGGTACGACGAGAACGCTGTGGCCATGGCCATAGGAGATGTCTCCGGCAAGGGGGCCCCAGCTGCCTTGCTGGGGGCTTTGACCAGTGGTATCTTGCGGACCCGGGCGGGTCGGAAATACGCTCCTGCCGAAATGCTCCGGTTGGTGAACCTCTCCTTGCGGCAGCGCGTGATTGAAGGCAGATTCATGACCCTCTGCTACGCCATTTACGAAGCGAAATCCCACTGTCTGAAATACTCGAACTCGGGTGCCCCAGCCCCTATTCACTGCAAAGACGGCAAAGCCGAAATTCTCCATGTTGAAGGATTTCCACTGGGGATGTTTGACAATTCCGAGTATGAGGAAGAGGAGGTGATCCTCCAACCGGGGAGCACAGTCCTGTTTTACACGGACGGCCTGACAGAAGCCCGCGACATGCGTGGCGAAGAGTTTGGAACTCTCCGGCTAAAAGAAATGCTGGAGAAGAATTGCCAATTGGAACCGAGAAAACTAATTGATAAGATTTTTGACCAGTTGGAGAAGTTCTGCGTGGACAGCCGCAAGTTTGATGACCAGACAATCCTGGTCCTGAAGGTCAACGCTTGAGAACTAAGAGTCCTTCTCGTCCTTCTTCATTGCCCCTTTGAAGTTACGGATCCCTTCCCCAATGCCTTTGCCGATTTCGGGCAGGCGCTTTGCGCCAAACAGGAAGAAGATAATGACTAGAATTACCAAGAGTTCAGGGAGACCAAGTTTTCCAAACATACTGCCCTCCGGACCTGTCATGCAGGATCCATAATCGATTCAACTTAAGTCTATTGGATTTCGGGGGTAAGATCAAACAAATAATTCCTCCTTCGGAGAACAGGTTTTAGCTGGAGGAGATATGCTATAGTAAGCATGTTGTTAGAAGGTTGCAGTGTCTACTGGGCTATCTAGGATGGTGGGAAATCCTTCGATTCGGGGGGGCTGACGGATCCGCTCTATATGGCCACGACTTATGAGAATATCCCAAGCGTCGAGACCTCGTTGAGAATCCTCTCGATTAATTGCGGGCAGTCCTTAGGTCCAGTTATCCAGGAATTTGCCGGACCATCGCTGCTGCAACTGGAGAATTCACGCGAAATTGGCCAAATCCAGTCCAAATTGGAGAGTGCGAACTTCGATCTGGTCGTGTTGGAGACCGAGGGATTTTCTCAGAGCGAGTTTTCAGCGCTCCAGGAACTCCGCCGGCGTTTTGCTCAGGTGGCATTGCTGGTTCTTTGCGATCCGTCGCAAAACAGCTTGTTTCCGCTGCTTGACCCCCGAACTGACTTCTGTTTGGTAAAGCCGATACAGCCGGAGATTCTGCGTCTCTCTCTGGGCCAGATCGGCCAGAGGATCGCTCTGGAAAGACAACTGGAGGAGAGCTCCAAAGAGGCTAGCCGATGCCGCAGAGAATTGTTGGAATCCACCGAACTGCGGAAGGAGGCCACAACAGAAAAGGACTTGACCTACCGGGAACTGCTTTTAGCTTATTCCCGCCTACAGGACGTCAACCAGAAGAAAAACAATTTTCTTTCTATGGCGACCCATGAATTGCGAACACCAGTAACGGTGATCAAAGGGTATCACCGCATCCTTCTCGATGACCGGTTGGGAAAGCTTCTTCCGGAACAACGCAAAGTCTTGATGGAGTCGGAAGAGAACTGCAACCGCCTGATCAAAATTATTAATTCGCTCCTCAATCTCTCTCGTATTGAGACTGGGAGGCTGGAACTCGTGTACCAGGAAAATGACTTCTCGGAAAATGCACGGGAGGTGGTGCAAGACTTGAAGGAGAGCATGGACCGAAAGCAATTGTCGACAGTCCTGAACTTGGAGACAAGAATTCCGAAGTTTAAGTATGACCGGGAAAAAGTCACCCAAGTCTTGACAAACCTATTAGAAAACTCCGTCAAGTACACAGCGCCAAGTGGAAGAATCTACCTTTCGGCCGAACCCTATTTCTGGGAAAGGAGAAATCCCAATAGTCCAGCGGTTGCTGACAACAAGCGAGCAGGCCGGTCAGTCCCCTCGTTGACTTCCCAGGCCCTGTTCAACGCTGTCCGGGTGGAGGTCAGCGACACCGGGATTGGGGTTTCCCCCCAGCATCGACAAGAGATTTTTGAGGAGTTCACTCAGGTCGCTGCCGGACAATCGAGCAAGTCTGGTTTGGGTTTGGGCCTGGCTATCTCCAAGCGGATCATCGAAGCACATGGGGGGAAGATCTGGGTGGAAAGCCCGGTGAATACCGGCAGCAAGTTTGTTTTTCTCCTCCCGTTTAGCCCGATGGAATCCGCCCTATGATTTTGTCACGCCGGGGTCTAGAACCTTTCAGGGAGGCCTTTTATCCAAGAACCTCGGCTTTGAGAGAACACTACAATTCGATTATAATTCCGCGGCATCGCGTCGATAAGACAGTCAACTATGAAGGAATTAAGCACAAGAGAATCGACCTCCATCCTGATCGTTGATGATGAGGAGGGAATCAGGAATTACCTCAAAACCCTTCTCAAGCTCAAGGGATATGAGGTCCAATCCGTGGCTAGCGGAACCGATGCCCTGGATTACTTTAGTTCGAATCCTCCGCCATCCCTGGTTTTGCTTGATATTTTGATGCCCGAGACGGACGGACTGGAGACATTGAAGCGCCTCCGTAAGGTGGAGCGGGAAATTCCAGTAATCATGCTTTCTTGCATCGGAGAGACTCGAACAATTGTGGAAGCAATGAGGTCTGGAGCCACGGACTATTTGAATAAGCCATTTGAAGAGGCCGAACTTGAAATCGCCATCTTGAAAGCCCTGGATCGAAAAAAGCTCGTGGAAGAGAACAAGCTCCTTCGAGCTCAGAACCAGGAACTCTCTGAAGGTTACCAGTTCATTGCCTCCAATCCGAAGATGATCCGCATCAAGGAACTGATTGTGCAAATTGCTAATACCGACGTCACGGTTTTTATTGAAGGGGAGAGCGGGGTCGGAAAGGAGATTGTGGCTCGCGAGCTTCATCAAGGATCGCCTCGTCGAGAAAAACCGTTTGTCAAGGTCAACTGTGCCGCCCTCCCTTCAGAGTTGCTGGAGAGCGAATTGTTTGGTTACGAGCGAGGGGCTTTTACCGGTGCCTTCCGGTTGAAGCAAGGGAAGTTTGAACTGGCCAATTACGGGACCCTGTTCCTCGATGAAATCGGAGATATGGCTCCTACGCTACAAGCCAAGCTGCTCCATGTTCTGCAGGACAGTGAATACTCGAGATTGGGCGGAAAGAAGAACATCGTGGTAGACGTTCGGATCATCGCCGCCACCAACCAGAACCTGGAAGAAGCGATGAAAGAAGGGAGGTTCCGGGAAGATTTGTACTATCGCCTTAACGTGGTCAATATCAACATCCCTCCTTTGCGGGAGCGCAAGGAAGAGATTCCGCTCCTGTGTGACCATTTCCTGCGCAAATACAATCGCAAATATAGCAGTGCTACCACTACCATAAGCCAGAAAATCATGCCCTATTTTCTGGATTATGATTGGCCGGGAAATATCCGCGAACTCGAAAACGTCATGAAGCGGTTGGTGATCCTGAGCAATGAAGAGCAGATCATCGAGGAATTGAAGAGTAAAATTGACTCGCAGAGCCTGACGCAGAAGGTTGCTCAACACACTCACCTTACTGAAATCTCCAATGATGATTCTGCAGGGGTCAGCTTAAAGGATATGAGCAAGACCCTTACCTCGACGGCAGAGAGAGAAGTCATCCTTCGAGCCCTACAGCAAACCCAGTGGAATCGCAAGCAAGCCGCGATCATGTTGAACATCAGTTACAAGACGCTCCTCAACAAGATTAAGCGGCTCGACATTAAGTGAATTTTGCAAGGTTTCTCTCTCCCTCAAGCACCATTAGATTTTCTTAAGAGCAAGTCATGGCCCTTTAGGGCATTTGCATAGAAGTGCCACATGGCCTTGTTCAAGCTCACGGCCGCCCATGAAAATGCCTCTAAGACAATGTGGGGGGCCGCGATCACCGTCGCTTCGTACCTGCGATTGTTCTATAGTAGAGACCACCAGCCGGAGGTAGGCTCCCACATTTAAACCGCATTTCCACCCAGGTCACTTCAGTACTAGTTGGATTAATGAGAGCAGGCTGGAGGCCGTAAAGGGCTTGGGAAGGAACAAGACACAACCGGAGGCAAAGCTCTTCTTGACAATATCGACTTCTTTGCTCGCCGTCACCATAATGATAGGCAAATCTCGCAGATGGGGATCGTTTTTCACTGTCTTTGCGAGTGTGTTGCCATCCATATGCGGCATCAGAGCATCTGTAATAATGGCGTCAAACTTTTCTTGTGCCAGAGAATTCATCGCCTGTTCCCCGCTCAATGCGGTCGTCACGCGATAATCCTTTTGGCTCAGAATAGTGCGAATCAGGGTCAAAATGTTTGGGTCATCATCGACGACAAGAATATGTTTGGCGTCCATAGGATTGATTGGAAGGCTGAATCGGGCCTCACAATTCTCCACATTCAGGACCCTCTCCAGTCATCAGCGCATCCATTCTAATCCAACGCGCATGAAAATCAATAAGGAAACTTTCAGGAGGATAGCTTGATTTCAAGAAATTCTTCCGAACCTGATACTGTGGCCCGAGCGTTCGACAATCATCTCGATTACTTGTCATCCGCGGACCTGCTGAGGAAAAGGAAGCCAACAATCCCGACTCTCTCCTCCCGGTCCCTGGCCCTTTGCTTATTGAGGTGGGCCTCGATACTGACTCTGACGTTTTTCCTGACTTCCACCCCCACCCGTGCTCAAAAGCCAGATCCTGCACCAGTCGAAGAAGCCAGGCAGTTGTTGAAGCAAGGGAAGGTGACCGAAGCACAGGCCAAGCTGGAGGCGTTCCTTAAGAGTCAACCGGAGTTCCCTGAAGCGACGAATCTGCTGGCTCAGTCATACCTCTCCGATGACAATTACGAGAAAGCCCTCCGGACAATTCGCAGAGGGTTGAAATCCAGTCCGTTGAATGCGCAGACTGTCGCTACTTACGGACATTGTCTTTTTCGAGAGGGAAACTTATCCCAGGCAGAAACGCAATTTCGCAAAAGCCTGAGACTGAATTCGAACCAGGCAAACGCCCATTTGGGGATGGGCAGGATTCTCTTGAGCCGATTGAAATCTGCTGAAGCACTCCGGTCCCTGCAGGAAGCTATCCAGTTCGCTCCCGATATGGAAGATGCCTATTTCTATGCCAGCGAAGCCTATGGGAACGATCGGGACCTGAGTAAGCAAATCCGATCCCTCGAAAAATACATATCCTTTGGCTCACAAAGGCGTCCGGAGCGCCTGCAGAACGCCAAGGCTCTACTGCAATTCTTTCAGACCCTGGAGAAAGAGCCGGTCAGTGATTTTAGCGACAAATCCCGTCCCCATGCTTTCGATGTTCAGCCTTTTTATGGATTGCTGATCGTTGAGGTTACAGTCAACGGAGAAGGCCCCTTCCGCTTCCTTGTCGACACTGGGGCGACCTCAACAGTGATCTCCAACAACCTGTTGAGCAAGTTAAAGATCACGCCGATTGCAACTTCAGTGACGCGATGTGTTGGGGGCGAGGGCAGGATTGGCAGCCAACTGTGCAAGCTTTCTAGCTTGGAGATGGGGGATCTTAAGATACGGAACCTGCCAGTTTCATCCTTTGACAACGCCATCTTTGCCGAATTGATCGACGGTGTCCTGAGCACTTCGACCCTGTCTGATTTCATAATCACCCTGGACTTTGCGGACCGAAAGATCCTCCTCACTCCCAGGTCAGCTTCCTCGTCTCCTGCCCCGAGACCGCCCGTAACATCAACTCGCCTTCAAAGTGAGTTCCGGGTTTTTGGCAATCTCCTTCTGATACCCGTTTCCGTGAATGGTCAAGCCCCCAAGAACTTCCTTTTTGATTCGGGTGCGGTCACCAGTACTCTATCCAAGCGGCAAGCCAATTTGTTCGGGGTTAATGAAGACACTCCCGATTCCCAGGTAGATATCCAATTCGCCGGCGCTTGTGGGATTACCAAATCAGTGCTCTCCGTAAGCGATGTGAGTCTGAGTTCGTTTGGCCAAGTCTTGAGGTTAAAGCAGATCCTGGCAGTCGATCTCGCTGAGATATCCAACGAACTGGAGACTGAGGTCTCAGGCATACTGGGAGGCGATTTCTTTAGCCGTTACAGGGTTACCCTCGACTATTCGACCACAACAATCAAGCTGGAAGAGTAGGGTTGAAGATGAGATGCTCCCTGAATCTGTCGCTTTCTCGCCCTCTTTTAGGATGTGACCGGTAATATGCCGATCACAGACATCATCCTTCCGCTCTGCCCGGCATCGACTCGGTGAGAAAAGAAGCGTTGAGTGTCGCAAGCCGTGCAAGGGGGATCGGCAAAGATTCTCGCCTCCTTCAGCCCGCAGTCAAGCAATTGTTGCTTGCAGGCTGAAGGCAAGTCCAAGAACCACTTCTTGTGAGAGGTAACGGGTTCCTGGAGGCTCGATACAGCTTCCGGAGAGGGTGTAAACAAACTGGAAGCATAAGAGAACTCGGCGTGGTAAGCCGAAAGCATCTCACCGCCAACAGAATAACAGCACTTTCGGATTGATGGCCCCACCACGGCGATGCATTGGTCAGGATCGCTTCCAAATCCTGTCTGCATTCTGCGAATTGCCCTCTCCATAATCCGTTTCAGAGTTCCGCGCCAGCCGGCATGAACCGCTGCTACGGCCCCACTCCTTGGATCGAGGATTAGAACCGGCATGCAATCCGCCGTCTGAACGGCAAGGAGTAATCCGGGTTGCCTAGTCAGCAAACCATCCCCAACAGCAGGCGGTTCGGGGAAGGCGAGATCCTCAGCGACAACGATCTCATCGGAATGGACCTGCTTTAGCGTGACCAGACGGATTTTCTTGCCTTTGTCCGTTGCAATTGGGCTAAATAAGCTAGCCATCAAGTTGCCGCGATTTTCCAGGACCTGAGAGTGGGGTTGGTATCCGTTCAGTCCATAACTTTTCTCCAGGCCGGTTGCCGGATTCCTTCTCAAGGCAAAGCCGTGGATGATTTCCTTGTAGGCGGAAAGCGAATGATGGTATAAGAATGCGCCATCAGGTGAGATTTGGAAATTGGTGGCCATAGAGTCGGGGGTGGCGTAATTGATTGTCGGCATTGGTGTCGATATCGTCGAAATCGAAAAACTCCGGCTGGCGATGGTCCGAAGGGGAGACCGTCTGCGCAACCGGGCCTTTACGCCAGGAGAAATCGAGTACTGTGAAGCTCGTGTCACTAAGTTCCAGCATTACTCGGCTCGTTTCGCGGCCAAGGAAGCAGCCTTCAAGGCCATTGGCACCGGTTGGCGTGAAGGGGTGGGTTGGCAAGATGTGGAAGTTGTAAATCAGCTCAACGGCAAACCCGGACTTATACTGAGAGGAAAGACCCTGGAGATTGCCAATCGGCTCGGTGCCAAGCTCTGGTGGATCAGCTTGAGTCACACAGACCAGTACGCAGTCGCGCAAGTAGTCCTCGAAGGATGATCCTCAGCAGCGGCGGAAGTTATGGGGCGAAAGGAGCCAGAAAGAAGCTTCAAAGTTCGATCCAGGATTCAGCATCGAGGATCATAAGTAACCTTCCCGGCTGGTCACTTTCCCTTTTAATCCGGTTTCGGTGATCTCAGAGATCTCGACACTCAACAGTTGGTTAAATGAGGCTCCAGATCCAGGGATCTCCACCTTCAGGTAATTGGAACTAATGGCTTCCACTCCGCCTTCGTCCCCCTCTTTGGCAAGGGTGATGACAGAGAGGGTTCTGCCCAGAAAGGAACGTCGAAAATGCAGGTTCTTCTCGGTGGCCAATTGCCTCAGTTCCAGACTGCGCTGTTGGGCGACCGGACTGGGAACCACTGGCCTGAACTCGGTAGAGGCAGTTCCCGGGCGTTCCGAGTAAGGGAACACGTGCAAGTATGTCATGGGAAGTGCTGCCACTAGTTCCTTCGTCAATTCATGGTCAGCCCTGGTCTCCGTGGGGAAACCCACCATCACATCAGCGCCGATCGCGGCGTCGGGCGCCGATCGCCTGACTCCCTCCACCAGCCGGGCATACTCTTTGGCTGAGTAAGGTCTCCGCATCAACCGAAGGACCCGGTCGGAACCGCTTTGCAGTGGAAGGTGAAAATGCTTAGCCATTTTGGGAGATTGAGCAATCAATTCTACAAGCTCAGCCGTCATTTCCAGGGGTTCTACCGAACTGAGCCGTAGTCGCTCGAGCCTCGCAAGCTTCAGGAGCTTTTCAAACAAGGAAAACAAGCTGCCCTTATCTTTAAGATCCCGGCCGTAGGCGCCCAGATGGATTCCGGTCAACACGATTTCCTTGAAGCCCTGGTCCAGCAGATGTGTTGCCTGCCGAAGGACCTCCATTTCCGGGAGGCTCCTGGAATCCCCGCGGACGTAGGGAATCACACAATAGGAACAACGGTAACTGCATCCGTCCTGAATTTTCAGAACCGGGCGTGTCCTCCCTCCGCCTCCCAAATCGGAGATGGACCTCAGTTCTTGGGTTTCAAAAATACTGCTGCAATACACGGCGGCGGATACCTTTTCATCCACCAACTTCTCCACCACCGGCACTTCAGTACCGCTGCTGGTATTTCTGTGCAACTGGTCCCCCGAGTAGCAACCTAGATGATGGTTCAAAACCAGCGGGACCAATTGCTCCTTATGCGAGTTGCCGACCACACAGGTTACCCCGGCAACCCGTGCGAGTTCATCTGCTGCTCGCTGGGCATAACAGCCGGTCACGACAATGCGCGCTGATGGGTTCTCGCGATGAACCCGGCGAATCATCTGACGGGCTTGAGAATCAGCCGATTGAGTCACAGTGCATGTGTTAACGACCACCAGATCAGAATTCTGCCAATCTTGAGATTTTCCCAGCTGATTTTCCAGGAACGCATGTTCGATGGCAGCGCCATCAGACTGCGTCGCCCGACATCCAAAATTGATAATGTGAAACGTTTTCATTTCTTCAAATATAACTCAGGCGCCGAATTTATCGAAGAGGCGGGCATTGGCCATCATTAACCGGATCAAATCCTTGCTGTAAAACAATCCCAAAGAACCACGGTTTGCATTGGTCTCCGTGAATCGCTCCAAGTTATCGGAGCCGGAGACGGGACTGTGCAGTAGAACCGGTTGAGGGTGCCAGCTATGGCCTTTCATCGGTACGGGTGTGGAATGGTCCCCGGTAATAGCTAGCACAGCAGGCCTCTTCTTGAGCAAGATCGGAAGAACTTTGTCGACTTCCTCAATAACAGCCGCCTTCTGTTCGAAATTGCCGTCCTCGCCGTACATGTCGGTCGCTTTGACATGAATGAAAAAGTAGTCAAAATTGTCATATTCATCCAGGTACTTCTGAAACTCTTCAGCAGTGGTGTTGGTGCCTTCCAGTTTCCTCATGCCGATCAGTTGGGCCAACCCCTTGTACATGGGGTAGACTGCGATGGCCGCAGCATTCAAGGCAAACCGCTCCTGAAAAGTCGGGATATGGGGCATATGAGCGATCCCTCGAAGAAGAAACCCGTTGGCAGGCTTCTCTTCCGCAAGGAGAGGCAAGGCCTGTCCATAAAACAGGCTCACCAGCCTGGCGGCCTTCTCCGCCTTGGCCGACTTGACGACAGGTTCCACCTTTTTGATGGAAAGTCCCTCACGATGGGGGTCTGAATCCGTCAAGGGCCCCTCAATATCTTTCCCCCGGAAGACCACTACAAAGCGGTGGGACTTGCCAGCTTTGACAATGACTTCCGTATCCTCAATTCTTTTGATTTTGCGCAGTTTTTCACACAGCTTCTCATTCACTTCAGTGGGAATCCGTCCGGCCCTCCGGTCCGTGACAATGCCCTGCTGATCCAGGGTACAGTAGTTGGCACGGGCTGCCACGTCACCCCCTTGCAGTTCGATGCCGACGCCAAGCGCCTCAATGACCCCACGACCCACTTCATAATTTAACGGGTCGTAACCGAATAGCCCCAGGTGCCCCGGGCCACTCCCGGGCGTCACGCCAGGAGACACGGGTATCATTCGACCCATTGCAGAAGCCCTGGCCAACTCGTCTAGATTGGGGGTTTTGGCGGCTTCCAGCGGGGTCTTAAAATGAGTCTCAGGGGTTGCGATGTCGCCCACTCCATCCAGGACCAGTAAAACCAACTTGGTGTCTGGCGGATTCGGGAGTCGCAATGATTTGTAAAGATTTTCGAGATCCATGGGGCGCCTCATTATTGACACGTTGAGATAGGCACCGCTTGAAGGGATACCAGAATCCTTCTAGCCTGTTGCCTCCGTGCGACCTTAGGAGTTTAAATTAAATCAGTCAGGGTGCCTATGAAAATTCACAATTCAAAAGCTTCCGCTTTCGATATGTAAAGCCGCATGTATTAGGCCAGATAAAAGGGGAATTCTGGAGGGCTGAGCGGGGGACCACTGTCGCCCCGCGAAGCCGCAGACAACGTGGCAAACGTGGCCTCGCAGAGCTCGGCCCTCCACTTGTAACTGGCCCACTACAGCCGTATTTTAGAAGGCATTGACTGTCGGTTTGGGAAAGGATCTAATGCAGGCAAGTGTCCAGGGGCGCAACAGAAAAGCTGGATTCGTCAGTTCCTAATGAGTTGCTAACTGATCAACCTTCGGTTCCGGCCAATCATGACAGGAACAAAAACCGGAAATCTCAAAGAGAAATGAGGGCCTATGAAACGGCAGAACGGATGGTCTCGAAGAAACTTCCTTCGAACGGTTGGCAGCGCGGTGCCCACGCTGAATCTGGTAGTTGAGGGCGTTTCTGGCAATTCCCCTGAGAACCTACAGTCGAGTGAGCAGCAATCTTTGGAGAGGTTCCGTCCCATCGAGCTGGCACCATTCTTCACGGCTTCTCCGGCGGATTTTGGCCCCCGAGAGAATGCCAAGGCCTTGGCCAGCGCCTCCCGGCAAGACGGGCTGATACGGACGCCTGGGGGAAGTCAGAATTTCCGGGGGATACCGTTTCTTCTAGGAGCTGAAGGGGTCAGGAAGAAGAAATGGTTAGTATTGTCGAATCACGACAGTTCCTGGAGCACACATAATGTTGAAATTCCAGTCGGCCAGAAGATGAGCTTTCTTTGTCTGGCGGGCTTTTGTGATTGGGACGAGAACGAAACTCCTTCGGCCAACCAGGATGTGATCGAGAGAGTCGGCCAGCCCTTGGCTGAGGTTGTTCTCATCTACGATGATGAGAGCAGGAAATCCCTTTCTGTACGGCGGCGCTTCGAAGTGAACTCTCCCTCCACGGTGTGGGGACATCTGAGTTTCACTTCACTTTCTCACATCCCGGATCTCCCGCGGAGACTCACAGATCCCTTGACAGGCGGCATGCAGTGGGGAGAACTTCAAACCGGCGTTTGGGAAAACGGTTATCCGAGTGGATCTGACGACCAACCTACCGCCATTCTCTGGATTTCCTGCCTGGAGAACCCTGACCCGACACGGCCGCTCAAGGCTTTGAGACTGAATGCAGCCAGTGATGACCCTCTAGTCCTTTGTGGATTGACCCTTTTTGCCGGGCGCGAGAACCCTCTCCGGTACGAACGATTGTGTCTCTACCGGATTACCTTGCCCGAGCCATCTCCCCCGGGTGATAAGCGGTGGAATTTAGATATCGATTTGGGCGTGATCGCCCGGAGCTACACCCTGGGCCGCTTTGACCCGGATGCATGGCTTTCGGCTCCTGATGCGGGCCTCGGATCGCATGAACAGCCCGTAGAAAAGAACCGTCACCTGTATGTCGAAGTGTCAGCCAGCTCTGAGGCTGTGCTCAGACTCAATGATGCCAAAACCGGCAAGCAGTATGCTTTCGACCTGAGCCGGATCATTCCGGGGCAGGAACTGGAAGCGAGGCCAACCGGGTCACGAGTCGAAATCCTGGAACACGACAAAGTTTGGCTCCACGGCCAGGTGGTGGACACCAGCACCAGCCGACCCACACCGGTACGGCTGGCCTTCCGCTCTACGGAGGGCCGTTATATCCCTCCCTATGGACATCGAACCGAGATCAACGACGGATGGTTCCAGGACTACGGAGCTGATGTGAAGCTAATGGATACGTCCTTCGCCTATGTGGATGGGTCTTTTCAAGTGGAGTTGCCGGTAGGTGAAGTTTACCTGGAAATGACCAAGGGGTTCGAATACCAACCTGTTCGGAAGAAGCTGATAATTCAGCCCCGTCAACGGGAATTGAACCTGGAGATTGCTCGACTGGCCGACTTTCGGTCCCGAGGTTGGGTCAGTGCCGATACCCACGTTCACTTCCTTTCTCCTTCCACAGCTGTGCTGGAAGGACAGGCTGAGGGCTTGAATTTGGTCAACCTCCTGGCGGCGCAGTGGGGTGATCTATTCACCAACGTAGGAGACCTTTCCCATGGTCCCCTGACCTCAAGCGACGGTCAGATGATGGTGTGGGTTGGAACAGAGAATCGGCAGCACTTGCTCGGCCACCTGGGTCTGCTGGGCGGCCGTGGCAAACCTGTCTTCCCGATGTCTGCTGCAGGGCCTGGTGAGAGCTACTTGGGTGATCCGCTCTGGAACACTCTTTCAGATTGGACGGATACTTGCCGCCAGCGGGAAGGCCTCGTGGTGGCAGTCCATTTTCCCTATCCAACGGCCGAGCTGGCTGCCGACATCGTCCTGGGAAAAATTGACGCCGTAGAACTGTACCCTTACGGCGAGCACTTCAGTACGCTGCGGTTCCTTGATTGGTACCGTTATTTGAATTGCGGTTACCGGCTTCCTGCTGTGGGCGGAACCGACAAGATGGGTGCCTACATGCCCGTGGGCGCCAATCGAACCTATGCCTACCTGGGTCAGGACGAATTCAGCTTCGCCAATTTTGCCAAAGCGGTACGCCATGGGAATACCTTTATGACCACCGGTCCTCTCCTCTTCTTCCAGGTTGATGGTCAGACTCCGGGCGCCGAGATCAAGATGGGCAGTGGAGGGGGTTCCGTGGAAGTCAAGGTAGAGGCAAAAAGCTTTGTTCCCTTCCATCGGCTGGAAGTGGTCTGGAATGGACGGGTCGTTGCTTCGCGGGAAGAGACAACAGGGACACGGGAAATGACCTTTCTGGAAAAAGTGCCATTATCCGGCCCCGGCTGGCTGGCGGCCCGCTGCGCTTCGCGCTTCGGACCAACTACAGCTTGGGCCTTGGGCATCCAGGCACACACCTCCCCGGTCTATGTGGTCGTACCCGGCCAGGAGCCTTTTTCGGTCCCCGCTGCGACGTATTTCTTAACCCTGATTGATGGAGCTGAAAACTGGGTCAAGAACCTGGCTACACGGCCCGATTCCACACGTTTGGAAGGTGCGTTGAAGGTTTTTGCAGACGCCCGGGAGCGGCTGCATCGCAAACTGCATGAGCACGGGGTCAATCACTGAATTTCAAATTGCGGGCCAGAAATCAAAAATCCTAAAACCAAACCCGCTTGGCTGGGATCTAGCAGGTTGCTGAAAACCCCCGAAACTGGCTCTGGAAGCCGGTTTCTGTGGAACTGTCTCATTGAAGATGAAAGACTTAACGAAAGCATCTTCGTGCGATTCAACTCAAAATCGACTTTTTCCGCAACCTGCTAGGGCGATTTCCAGATTTTCCCCTCTTTCATCACAAATTTCACATCCCGCAGGGCATTGATGTCTTGAAGCGGATCACCCGATACTGCGATCAAATCGGCCATCAGCCCAGGCCGAATTTGACCCACTCTATCCTGCCAGCGCAGAATCCTGGCATTGACGGCCGTTGCGGACAGCAGCGCCTGAACCGGTGACATTCCCAGTCGAACCATCCATTGCAACTCCCGGTAGTTGGTTCCATGGGCGAAGACACCAACGTCGCTGCCATTTCCGATCAGGACACCAACCCTCAGGGCCAATCTGAATGACTGTTCTGCCTGTTTCATTGGCCCGGTTGGAGGCGTGGTTCCAGGACGGTAGTCACCAAAATACTCACTGTATGCTTCCACGGCAGTCAGCGTAGGGAAATACGCCACTCCTCTTTGTTGCATCAACTGAAAGACTTCTTCGGTCCCGGCATATCCATGTTCGATGGTGTCTGCCCCCGCCTGGATGGCTCGCCGCATCCCTTCAGGGGTGGTCGCATGGGCGGCGACAGGGCATCCCGCGCTGTGTGCCTCTCGCACGAGGACGCCTAATTCTTCCTCGGAAAAGGTTGGGACTGCAGAGCCATTCGGTCCTCGCCGGTAATCGGCGTAGACCTTAACCCAATTGGCCCCATGCCCGATTTGTTCTCGCACGGCTCTGAGGATCTCTTCGGCCCCACTGGCTTCCTGCGCCCCTTTCGGGGTTATCCATTCTGGAGCAAAATCCTGTGGCCCAGGTCCATAACTGGCGGTGGCCACGATGGCCCGGGTGGCCACGAGCAACCTTGGGCCTGGAACCAGACCCTCATTAATGGCCTGCTGGAGGGAGACATCCGCAAATCCTGCTCCTTCGGTGCCCAGGTCTCGCAACATAGTAAAGCCCGCCAGCAACGTGTCGCGGCAATGATTGACTGCTCGCACCGTCCTGTAGGCGAGGGGTTCCTTCAGGACTTGATCGTCCCAGAGCGCCTCCTTGTAGGGATGGAGGAAGATGTGAGAATGCGCATCAATTAATCCAGGCAGCACGGTCATGCCCGGCATTTCGATGACATGCGTTCCCGCAGGTGTTTTTATGGAAGCAGCAGGACCCACTGCCCGGATGAGTGCGCCCTCCACCAGAATGCTCCAGCCGGCGTAGGACTCATTTCCGGCAGCGTCGAACACGCGTTCCGGCCGAAGGAGGATTGCCGATGGTCCGGTGTCGTTATCCTTCGCAACGATCTTTGGATCGCAAACTCCCAACCACAGCCCACCGATCACAGTGGCGAGACATAAGCGGGTCAAGGACGGCAATAGAACTCTGTTTGCAGTCATAACTCTAACCTCCGCGTGAATTCCTGCAGGCAAAGGCATCACCTTGACGGGGCCACGGCGGTCCGTCGTTGAGCCCTCACATCGGTCAATCTATTTTTATCGCCGACCTCTGGCCGAGCACGCAATCCCAGAGATACTCGAATAGAAACCAGGCTTCAAGCTAAAGAAACCTGGGAGAGAAGTCAATCATCCTTGCATCGTCGGATGGAAGTCGGCTATCCACTCCTCGATTGCATATCAGCGTCTTGTCAAAGTGATCGAATCCCGTTTCGAGTTCAACTTCTATCGATTCATGCAAATTATAGTGACAACTTTAGAGGTTGCTCCTTTTGCACTTCGCCCCTCACCCCGCCTTCGGCACTCCTCTCCCCCATGGGAGAGGGGCCGGGGAGTGAGGGGTTGGTCACTATATTTTCCAATCCCCTATAAGTTGTCCACGCGCTGAAGCGTGATCTCTGAACGACGAATCAAGCCCTTCGGTTGTCAAGTGAACTGACTTTAACGCGACCCCGAATTGCAAATTGACCGGGAGTGGAAACTGTGAATAGAATGAGTCCACACTCGGGGTTGCATTCTGTCACTAAGATTCTTCTGACTCTAAGGAGAAGACTTAGAATGCATCGACAGTCGAAGCGATCATTCAATCAACCTTCCATCCCGGACACACTCAGACATGGTGGATGGCTCCTGCCGTTCCCTTTGTGGCTGTTGGTTCTTCTCCTCTTCCTAATGTTTGTCTGTTTTCGCCCGCTAGGGCTCATGAGCGCGGGCAAAGAACGGTCCAGTTTTGATGCGTTGAATCTTAAGGATTTTTATCTCGACCAGTTGGAGAAAGGTGTTCCTGGTGCGATTTCCGCATTTATCGAGGCAACCGGACGCTTTTCCCACGACGGATGGTGTGTGGATGACCAGGATGTCATTTATCCGCTGGCGTACCTCTACACCTTCAATCATCACGCGAATCCTCATTTCAAAGATCCGAAACTTCTCAATGCCGCGCTCAAAGGCGGTGATGCCATATGTGATTCTCAATATGAAGACGGTACCGTTGAATTACTCCGGGACAATGGTTCCAGTTGGGGAAGGACTTATTTGCATGAGACCCTGAATGCCTGGCTAGAGACGTATGAACTCCTGAAGGACCAAATGGGGGCTAGCCAGCGGCAGCGCTGGGAGCATGGAATCACTCGTCAGATCGAGGGCATTCAGCAATTGATTCAGGGAGTACACAACCCGCGACTTTATAGTGGCATTTTCCGTGACGAAGACGTTCCCTGGGACGTCGGGAACTTTGAGGTCAATGTCTATAGCACCTGGAATGGAGTAAATCTTTACCGGGCTGGACAGATCTTTGGACGCGAGAGCTGGCAACAAACGGGTCAGAAGATGGTTTTTGCTGCCCTGGAGTCGCTTGACCCGCTCGGTTTCTGGCCCGAGTACGGCGGCCCTTCACCTCGCCAGAACCTCCAGACTCTTCAGGCCCTGGCGCTCTACTACGAATACTCTGGCGACCTGGCCGCCGTTCCTTACCTCGAAAAGGGGCAGGAATTCCTGATGAAGTTTTTTTATCCGGATGGTTCACTAGTCGAGACCCTTGATGGATGCTCGCGCTATACCCCCGGGGTCCCTGTGCTCGCCCAATTTGCTTTCAGCCAGTTTCCGACAGGTCGGCGTTTTGCCAGGTATCTCGCCTCATTAGTCCAAACTTCGGGATCGGCGTGGCCGCTTTCCGCCGCCCTAACCAGAAATCTACGTTATTATCATGAAGGGAAAGAAGAGAAGATTTTGCAGGAAAAGAAATCATATGTCACCACAGTGGCCAACCAGGCCCTGGTTCGTCGCAAGCCCCCTTGGTTCTATTGCCTGAGTGGTTTCACCGCCGTGCCGGTCAAAAGCCGCTGGGCCTTAGACCGGCAGAACTTCATCAGTTTCTGGCACGATCAGTTGGGCCTGCTGATTACCGGGGGAAGTTCCAAGCGGCAATCGGAATGGAGCAATTTCGTATTCTCCCGGGGCGGACGTCCGGCATTTGTCCCCACTGCCGCGGAGGTCAAAGAAAAGGGGTCGCAGGATATGGTGACTTTGACCTACGACGACAAAAGGGTCACCCTGCTAGTTGAAGCTGCGTCCAAACAGGAGCTTCGAATCAAGGCACAGCTGGAGCGTTCGGACCAGGAAGTAATTGGCCATTTGATCCTGAACCTCAGGCCAGGCAGTGCATTGAAGAGCGCCTCGGGAACGGCCTTCTCCCTGACGGACAGACCGATAGAGATCACCGCTGAGGGAGCGGGGGGGTGGATTGAATCCGGCGGGTGGCGCCTGATGCTGCCACCAGCCAGCAAAGTCACCTATCCCTCCCTCCCCTATTTCCCGGATGACCGCCAGTTGAGGACACCGCTCAGTGAGTCTCGTGCCAACCTCACCTACACCCTCAATTCCGACTCTCCTTCTGTGACTTTCACCCTTCGGATACTTCGCCCTTGAGATTTCCCCATTTGGTATTCCTTCGTCTTCTGTGTAAAATGTTTAGCACTGTTGAGTGAGCTACGCTATCCCTAATCCAACCCCTAAGCGAGGAGAATTGTGTCTTCATTAAAGCCTATGAAAAAGTTGCTGGCTGCCAATCGAAGCGAGATTGCGATCCGAATCATGCGGGCCGCAACTGAATTGGGCTTTCGAACTGTCGCTATTTACTCCGAGGAAGACCGTTTAGGACTCCACCGATTCAAGGCCGATGAAGCTTATCCCATAGGGAAAGGCAAGGGGCCTGTGGAAGCCTATCTGGATATTGAGGGCATCGTCGCCCTGGCCGTGGAGAAAGACGTCGACGCCATTCATCCCGGTTATGGGTTTCTGGCGGAGAATCCGGCCTTTGCCCGGGCCTGTCAAAAGGCAGGCATCACCTTTGTAGGACCCTCTCCTGAGATGCTGGAACTCTTAGGTGACAAGGTGGCTGCCAGGAAACTGGCGCAGAAGGCTGGAGTCCGGGTCGTTCCCGGAACAGATCAACCGCTCGGCGGTTTGGACGCTGCCAGGCGAGCGGCCAGAGAAATTGGATACCCGCTCATTGCCAAGGCGGCCTTCGGGGGCGGAGGACGAGGTATGCGGATTATTCGGTCCCCGGAGGAATTGGAATCGCGTTTGGAAGAGGCCCGCCGTGAGGCAGAAGCAGCCTTTGGGGATGGCGCCGTCTTTTTGGAGAGATACATAGAGCGAGCCAAGCACCTCGAAGTCCAGATTCTGGCAGACCAGCATGGCAACGTGATGCATCTTTACGAGCGGGATTGTTCCGTCCAGCGTCGGCACCAGAAGATTGTCGAAGTGGCACCGGCCAATGATCTATCCCGGCCGTTGCGGCTGGAATTATGTAGTGCTGCTGTCAAGTTGGCTCGCACTGCAGGATACAGCAACGCGGGCACAGTGGAATTTCTGGTGGACATGGATTCAGGGGAATGGTTCTTTATAGAAGTCAATCCTCGCATTCAGGTGGAGCACACCGTCACAGAAATGGTGACAGGGATTGACCTGGTTCGGGCACAAATCCTGATTGCCCAAGGCTCGAGGTTGCACGGGCCGCCACTATCGCTCCCAGAGCAGGATCTCCTGCCGTTATACGGAAGCGCCCTCCAGTGCCGCATCACGACAGAAGACCCCCAAAACAATTTCTCTCCTGATTATGGCAAACTCACCACCTACCGTTCGCCGGGAGGTTTTGGTCTGCGATTAGATGGCGGGACGGCTTATGGCGGGGCAATTCTCACTCCGTACTATGACTCGCTTCTGGTTAAGATTACAACCTGGGGGATCAACCTGAAGGAAGCTTGCCAGCGCATGGATCGGGCTCTGCGAGAATTTCGCGTCCGTGGCGTGAAGACCAATATTCTCTTCCTCCTCAATGTTGTTAACCACCCAATATTTCTATCGGGCCGAGCGACCACAGGATTCCTGGAAAGCAGTCCGGAACTCTTTCAATTTGCCCGGCGTCGCGACCGGGCTACGAAGCTGCTTAGCTACCTGGGAGACATGATTGTGAATGGGAACCCCGAAGTCGCCGAGAAACGATGGCCGGAGGGCTACGAATCAGCGGTTTGGGGAACGCCCGCAGTGCTGAGGCGATCGATATCCAAAGCGGCTCGAGAAGAAGAGACAGACCTGGCGGACTTACCGGAAATCCCCTTTTCGAAAAGGACCCCACCTCCAGACGGGACGCGGCAATTGTTAATGAACTTGGGCCCGAAGAAGTTTGCTGAATGGGTACTGAAACAGAAGCGCTTGCTTCTGACCGATACCACTTTCCGAGATGCACATCAGTCGCTGTTGGCAACGCGAGTCCTAACCCTGGAAATGCTGCGGGTGGCAGAAGCTGTGGCGCACCGTCTTCCAAGGCTCTTTAGCCTGGAGATGTGGGGAGGCGCCACTTTTGATACCGCCATGCGGTTTCTGCACGAGGATCCGTGGCAACGACTGCGCCAGCTTCGAGAGCGGATTCCCAACATCTGCTTCCAAATGCTGCTGCGTGCGTCCAATGCGGTCGGATACACCAGCTATCCCGACAACGTGGTGACGGAATTTGTCAGTGAGTCAGCCCGCCAGGGCATTGATATCTTCCGGATCTTCGACTCGCTCAACTCGGTGGAAAACATGCGGGTGGCCATTGACGCCGTGCTGGAAACGAAAGTCATCTGTGAACCGGCGATCTGTTACACTGGAGACCTCCTCAATCCCGAACGCCCCAAGTACTCCCTTCGGTATTACGTCAAGATGGCCAAGGAACTGGAGAAACTGGGTGCCCACTTCCTCTCCATTAAAGACATGGCTGGGCTCTGCAAGCCATACGCAGCTTTCCAGTTGGTCAAAGCCTTGCGCCAGGAAGTCAGTATTCCTATCCATTTTCATACCCATGACACTAGTGGTCTGAACGCGGCATCGATCCTAAAAGCCTCGGAAGCCGGAGTCGATGTGGCTGATGCGGCCGTCTCGGCCATGAGTGGCCAAACCAGTCAGCCCAATCTGAACTCCATTGTGGAAGCCTTGCTACACTCCCCACGAGATACAGGTTTAGATATTGAGGCGCTCAATGAATGTTCGGACTACTGGGAACAGGTTCGAAAGTTTTACATTCCCTTCGATACCGGTCCCCGCACCGGGGACTCCAAGGTCTATCTGCATGAGATTCCAGGCGGGCAGTACACCAACTTGCGCGAACAGGCCGATGCCATGGGACTGGGCCACCGATGGAGCGAAGTGGAAAGGACTTACGCCGAAGTCAACTTCTTGTTTGGGGACATCGTGAAGGTCACACCCTCAAGCAAGGTGGTGGGTGACTTGGCCCTTTTTCTGCTGGCCAAGGGGATGAAACCCGGGGATATACTGAAGCTCGAAACGGATCATGACCTGGCCCTCCCCAATTCCGTAGTGGACATGTTCTCGGGTTCCCTGGGAACTCCTCCTGGCGGCTGGCCCCGAAAACTGCAGAGGATCGTCCTGCGTGGTGCTGAGCCGCGGAAAGGCCGCCCGGGCGCGGAGTTGCCCATGGCGGACTTTGACTCGGTGCGGGGGACCCTGGAGAAGAAGATTGGCCGGGCCCCCCAACCCGACGAGGTCTTAAGCTATCTTCTTTACCCGGAAGTATTCCTGAAATACGATCGGTTCCACCACACTTACGGGGATGTTAGTGTTTTGCCCACCTTGAATTTCTTCTATGGCATGCGTTCCGGAGAGGAAATCACGGTCAACATTGAGGCTGGAAAGGCCCTGGTTATTAAATTCCTCACCGTCGGCGAGCCGCATCCCGATGGTTCTCGCACGATCTTCTTCGAACTCAACGGCCAGCCTCGCGAAGTAGTGGTTCGGGACCGGAGCTTGCAGGCAGCGGCCCCAGCTCACCCCAAAGTCAATCCCGCCGAACCTGGTCATGTGGGATCGCCATCTCCAGGGATCATCACTAACGTTTTTGCCCAGCTCCAACAGAAAGTGCAGCGTCGGGACAAGATTCTGGCTATGGAGGCCATGAAGATGCAGAGCACCCTCTACGCCCCGATAGACGGCCGAATCACCCAAATCCTGGTTGTTCCTGGCCAGCGGGTAGAGGCTAAAGACCTGCTCCTGGTGATCGAAAAATGAATCCTGCGGTAACTCTCTTTGATATATCAAATCAAGAAAGAACCAGCCCCTTCTCCCCGCGCACTATAGGGAGAAGCCGGAAGCACCTCGAGCAACGGGTCCTTAGGTTTGGACTATTATCTGCACCGGGTCAGTAACAGGGCGGCCACACTCGTCCAGAAAAGGGAAGGGTTATGAAAAAAGGCTTGTTCGTCGTGGGCATTTTGCTTTCGATATTAGCTGGGGTCCATCTAGCGCAAAACGCGGTGATTGACCTCCATCTCAAAGGGGCATATCGGGCACCTGAAAAGAATGGGTGGATCTTTGTGCATCTTGAAGGCCCGCCCGACAAGATTGGCTTCCAGCACGGGTATCTGCTGGCGGAGGAGATTGTCGAGGCCCAGAAGGTCATTGCCCTTGAGTTCAAACATGATACCGGAAAGGACTGGCAATTCTTCCGGGACGTAGCAAAGACAGAACTCTGGCCCCATGTCGATGAGGAATACCAGAAAGAGTTGCTGGGGATTGTTGAAGGGCTCAACGTCCGTGGCATCAAGATGGGGATTGGGGATGTCGTGGCACTGAATGCCTTTCCGGAACTCAACCCCTACTTTGTGGAGTGGTGGAAGAAAGCACATGGGGAAACTCCAACGACCCTGGCTGCTACCGCAGACCGGTGTAGTGCATTCGTAGCAACGGGCAGCTATACAACTGGCGGGAAAATCGTGATGGGACATAACAACTGGACCGGTTACTTGGACGGTCAGCGCTGGCGGGTCATCTTCGACATTGTCCCGCAACAAGGTCATCGCATCTTGATGGACGGATTTCCCGGCTTGATTCACAGCGGGGATGATTTTGGGATGAATTCAGACGGGATAATGATTACGGAGACAACAATCACCCGCTTCTCGGGTTGGGACCCACAAGGAATCCCTGAATTTGTGCGGGCCCGCAAAGCAATGCAGCATGCCGGTTCGATTGACGAATTTGCCCGTCTCATGGAGGAAGGCAACAATGGCGGTTACGCCAACACCTGGTTAGTGGCCGACCGCAAGACCAATGAAATTGCCAGTCTTGAGCTGGGGCTCAAGAATGTCAACCTGCGGCGCTCTCGAGACGGTTATTTCTGTGGCGCGAACTTTCCTGTTAATGAAAAGCTAAACCAGGAAGAGACAGATTTCAAACTGGATGATCCCAGCCTCAGCGCCAATGCCCGACGGATCCGTTGGGAACAATTGATGGCTGAGCACAAAGGCAAAATCGATGTGCGGGTCGGACAGCAGATGCTCTCGGATCATTATGACAGCTTTGCCAGGAAAATGGACCCGAACGAGAGGACCCTCTGTGGCCATATTGAACTGTCAGCACGGGGTTCGCTCCCCTGGATGCCGGCCTACGGTCCGGCTGGAGCAGTCCAGGCAAAAGTCTGCGATGCAGCCATGGCCGGGAAGATGTCACTGCTGGCCCGTCTCGGTCATCCCTGTGGAGACCCATTCATCGCCGAAGAACATCTCAAGGCGCATCCGCAGTTCAACTGGCAAAAGCCGTTGCTTAAAGACATGCCCTCCGAGCCTTGGACCTTATTCAGCATTGACGCGAAGGAGTGAGACCCGCTGGAGCTGTATACCGAGTGAGGAAGTTATATAATTCCGCGATTGCCTCGGGTATATTGGCAGATCCTGATGCAGAGGAGGAATCTTCAGTGATGAGAAAGGGCAAAAGTCCGCTATGAACAGACTACGCGTTGCGTTGAATTGGATTGTATTGGCTGGTTTTCTTGTCTGCGTTGGACTTGTGGGCTGGGCCCAGGCTAGTTCTCCTGGTTCCCAAACCACCGCAGATATTGACATTCCCTACCAGAGGTTTGTCTTGCCCAATGGCTTAACTCTCCTGGTTCACGAGGATCACAAAGCGCCCATTGTGGCCGTTAATGTCTGGTATCACGTGGGATCGAAGAATGAGAGGGCCGGGAAGAGCGGCTTTGCGCACCTGTTTGAACATCTGATGTTTAACGGGAGTGAGGATTTCAACGACGACTATTTTCAGGTCATGGAGAGGATCGGGGCGACCGACCTCAACGGCACCACTAACCAAGACCGGACCAATTACTTTCAAAACGTTCCAAAGTCCGCACTAGACGTCGTTCTCTGGCTGGAGTCAGACCGCATGGGTCACTTGTTAGGGGCCATTGACAAGGCCAGGCTCGATGAACAGCGAGGGGTGGTTCAAAACGAAAAACGGCAAGGGGAAAACCAGCCTTACGGCGTCACGGATGAACTCATAACAAAAAGTACCTACCCGGCTGGTCACCCTTACTCCTGGACAGTCATTGGCTCGATGGAGGATCTCAATGCCGCCTCTCTCGATGATGTGAAGGAGTGGTTCAAGACTTATTACGGCGCCGCCAATGCCGTGCTGGTCATTGCCGGCGATGTGGATACCAGGGAGGCGAAGGAAAAGGTCGAGAAGTATTTCGGCGACATTCCCTCCGGTCCGCCAGTGGCTCGATTCCAGGCATGGGTTGCCAAGAGGGCGGGGGTTCAGCGGCAGAGAGTTCAGGACCGTGTTCCTCAGGCCAGGATCTACAAGATCTGGAATATTCCTCAGTGGGCCACTGTCGAGTCTGACTATTTGAACCTCGTCAGCGACATTCTCGGCTCTGGGAAGAATTCCCGGCTCTACAAGCGCCTTGTGTACCAGGACCAGATTGCGACTAATGTCAGCGCTTATCTGGATGCGCGGGAAATCAGTAGCCAATTCTACATTGATGCGACTGTTCGTCCGGGTCAGGATCCGGTCAGGGTGGAAAAAGAAATCGACGAAGAGCTCTCTAAATTCCTAACGGAAGGGCCTAGTGAACTGGAACTGAAGAGAGTAAAAACCCAGTTTCTGGCAGGATTCATTCGTGGAATTGAGAGGATTGGAGGATTTGGCGGCAAATCGGACATTCTGGCTATGAGCCAGGTGTTCGCAGGCGACCCCGAACACTACAAGATCTCTCTGAAACGAACCCGAGAAGCAACCGCGGTTGACCTGATGGAAATTGCCAGGCAATGGCTCTCTGAGGGGGTCTATATTCTCCAGGTGGATCCTTTCCCTCAATACACCACTGCGAAAACTTCTGTAGACCGGTCGAAGTTGCCATCTCCCGGGCCGGCTCCCGAGGTGAAGTTCCCGGCCATTCAACGAGCAACGCTCTCCAATGGGTTGAAAATCATGCTGGCTGAACGCCATGCCATTCCAGTCGTGAACTTCAGCCTGTTGGTGGATGCAGGGTACGCTGCAGATCAGTTTGCAAGTCCTGGGACCTCCAAGCTGGCTCTGGCCATGCTCGATGAAGGGACCAAACGCCGCACTTCCTTGCAGATCAGCGAGGAACTGGCCCAACTGGGCGCCAACTTGAATTCAAGCTCAAACCTGGATCTGGCAATAGTTTCTCTATCGGCCTTGAAAGCTAATCTGGATGCCTCACTGGACATTTTTGCCGATGTCATCCTGAACCCATCATTCCCCGAAGAGGATTTCAAGCGACTCCAGAAACAGCAGCTCGATGGGATTCAGCAGGAGAAAGTCGACCCGATAGAAATGGCCCTCCGAGTGTTCCCCAGATTCTTGTATGGCCAGGGCCATGCCTATGGGAACCCGCTGACCGGCTCAGGAACAGAGGCCACAGTTTCCCAACTGGTTCGCAGTGACATTGAGAAGTTCCATCAGACCTGGTTTAAAGCCAACAATGCGATCGTAGTGGTTGTGGGAGACACCACCTTGGTGGAGATGAAGCCCAAGCTGGAAAGCCTCTTCGGAAATTGGAAGGGGGGGGCTGTTCCCCGAAAGAATGTCAGCACGGTGGCCCAACAACCGAAATCAACAGTCTATTTAGTGGACCGGCCGGGATCCCAGCAGTCACTCCTTTTTGCTGGCAATGTGGCACCTCCCAAAGCCAACCCCGATGAGGTCGCAATCGAAACCCTGAATAACATACTGGGGGGGACTTTCACTTCCCGCATCAACATGAATCTGCGTGAAGACAAGCACTGGTCTTATGGTGCAGCCACCGTTCTGGCGGGAGCCCGTGGCCAGAGGCCTTTCATTGCCTATGCTTCCGTGCAGACAGACAAGACCAAGGAGTCCATGACGGAAATGAACAAGGAACTCCACGATATCCTGGGCAAGCGGCCTGTGACCGACGCGGAGACCAACAAGAATAAAGAAAATCAAATCCTGGAATTGCCAGGGAGTTGGGAAACCATGCAGGCAGTCGGCACTTCCATGAATAACCTCATTCGCTACGGACTGCCGGATGATTATTACCTGACTTTTCCGCAAAAAGTCCGCCAATTGACGACAGCCCAGGTTGAAGGTGCTGCCCATAAGCTCTTATACCCCGACGACATGGTCTGGGTCGTAGTGGGCGACCGGTCCAAAGTGGAAGCAGGAATTCGTGAGCTGGGATTGGGTGAAATCCAAATGATTGATGCCGATGGGAATCTCATCAAATGACGACAGGTGAATGACCATGATCTTGAGAAATCGCCAGTTTACGGGACTGATATTCCTCGCGGGTTTCGTCCTTTATGGAAATCAAGTTGAAGGAGAAAGCCGAATGGAAAAGGTGGCGTATTTTAATCAACCAAACTGCTTCAGATTGAGCAACGGCAAGGTTGACGTGATCGTAACCACGGACATCGGCCCGAGGATTATTCGCTACGGTTTTACAGGGGAAGAAAATCTGCTGGCTGAAGTCCCTGATTTGAAAGTGACTACCGAATTAGGGGATTGGAAGGCATGGGGAGGACATCGGCTCTGGGCTGCTCCGGAATCAATGCCCAGGACCTATTCGCCGGATAACACCCCGATTGAGTATAGGCTTGAAGGCAAGCAGACCATCCGGCTTGTTCAGCCAGTGGAGCCAAGGACAGGGATTCAAAAGGAGATGGCAGTTACCCTGGCTGAGACAGGAACCCAGTTGACCATTTACCATAAGATCACCAACAGGAACTTATGGGCCGTTGACCTCTCACCTTGGGCTATGACCATCATGAAAGGTGGAGGAGTTACAATCCTGCCTCAGGAACCCTACCGTTCCCATGATGAATATGTGCTTCCAGCCCGTCCCATGGTCCTCTGGCACTACACGGACTTCAGCGACCCGCGATGGATGCTGGGCAAGAAATACCTCTGCCTGAGGACTGATAAGGCAAGAATCGAATCCCAAAAAGTGGGCATCCTCAACAAACAGGGCTGGGCAGCCTACTTCTTGAATCACCTGCTTTTCATAAAGCGATTCGACTACAAAGAAGCAGCTAGTTATCCCGACTACGGATGTAATACCGAAACCTACACATCCGGGTCATTCATGGAGATTGAGACTTTAGGCCCGCTGGTACGGCTCGAGCCCGGGCAGTTTGCCGAACATGTAGAACGCTGGAATCTGTTTAGAGATGTGGATGTTGAAACAACGGAGGCCAGTCTCGATGCGGCGATCGCGCCGCGAATTGCGGAGACGGCGAAACCTTGACCCCCCAGAGCCAGCTCATGTGAGAGCCCCGGAAACCTCTTGTGGGCGCATTGGCTACTTCAGAACTGGCATCTCTTAAGGGCGGAGCAAGATGTCGCGCGCGGATTGCGGAATTCTGCTTTTCTTGGTTCTCTTAAGTTCGGTTCTGCAAATTCCGATAAAGCAGGTTGAAGATCTTTGCCTGACGGGCCGACGGGCGTAATCTGCTTGAATTCTGTCGGGAAGATTCGTAAGATAGCCGGGTCGAAGCGAGTCGGGATGCTACTGCAGGAGGGCGTTCCGGTTGGGCTTCCACACATTAGTTTGCTGAATTCATAGGAGAACAAGGGATGAGTCATACCATCAATGAGGAATGCATCAATTGCGGAGCGTGTATTCCGGAGTGCCCGCAGGGAGCGATCAGCGAAGGATCTGACAAGTACATCGTCGATTCGGAAAAATGCGATGACTGTGGATCCTGCGTGGAAGTCTGCCCGACGGGTGCCACCTTAGTCATGTAAACCTACAGGCCTCCGTGATCCGGGGGCCTTTTCTTTTTCCTGCCCCCTCTCCAATCTACATTGACAGCCTTCACCTTGAACAAAACCAAAGCCATCGGTCTGCTGGTGCTGACAGCCATTCTTTGGAGTTTCGGCGGACTGTTGATTAAATGGATCCACTGGAATCCGATGGCGATTGCAGCGGGCAGAAGTGCCATTGCAGCGGTAGTGATTCTTCTGGTTGTGAGGCCAACCCGGTTCCACTGGTCACCGGCTCTTGTCGGGGGAGCGGTGGCGTATGCGGCGAATGTGACTCTTTTTGTAGTCGCCAATAAACTCACCAGCGCCGCCAATGCAATACTCCTGCAGTGGACTGCCCCGATTTATGTGGCCCTTTTTGGGAGATGGTTTCTCGGAGAACCCACCAGGCGAAGGGACTGGATCACCATCGGAACGGTCTTGGGAGGAATGACCCTTTTCTTTGTGAAGAACCTTACCTTTCGAGGGTTCTGGGGGAATGTTTGTGGGATCGTGAGCGGGATGGCTTTCGGGTGGATGGCCCTTTTCCTGAGAAAACAGAAACACGCAGCTCCCGTGGAGTCCGTGTTGTTGGGAAACGGATTGACCGCTCTGATTGGCTTGCCATTCTGCTTCCAGTCTTTCCCCGATCTAACCGGCTGGGGCAGCCTTCTTGGCTTGGGGATATTCCAACTAGGGTGCTCTTACCTCCTCTTTACTGCCGCCATCAAGCATGTCCCGGCTATTGAGGCGAGCTTGATCCCTGTACTGGAACCTGTTTTGAATCCGGTCTGGGTCTTCCTTTTCGCGGGAGAGTCCCCCGGCTTTTGGGCTCTTCTCGGCGGTGCCATCATCCTGGGAGCCATCACCATCCGCGGAGCCCTGGGAGTCAGGCCGCAGACTCCCGGTTATCCTTCCTGACGAGGACAAGGAGGAATTGTCGACGCTCTGACTTGTGTCTCTCACATCCGAGGCATACAAAGGACAGCCTAACCTGCATTTCTAACCACAAAGACACGAAGACACCAGGCAAGCGCAAAGGTTCAGATTCATCAAGTCCATCGAATCTCCAACCCTATCTGTAACTTTCAGCCCAATTTGAATGGCTTATGCCAATATCACGGGCAAGTCCCGGCAGGCAGGGTCTATCCGCTGACCTCTTTGTGTCTTAGTGACTTGGTGGTGAGAATTCCGGGCTAAGGAACTGCACCCAGTCCAGGCTGATTCAGTCCGGACGTGTCCATGGTTCCGTCCTTGATCCTGAAAATTCCAGGGAACCGCTCTTCCCATCCCCGATTGGCCACCGGACAATACTGGCGGGCATTGGCTTCAATAGCAGCAACTCCGGGGATGTGGGCTGCCAGCCCTGCCGAGTGAATCAGCGAGGCCCCGGGACAAGTGAGGTCCTGGACGCACATGAACATTTTGTACTTCTGGGCTGCCGCAGCCATCAGGAGGGACTGGCTCTGCCCTTTGCAGGCTTTGAGCGCCACACCGCTGTATCCCATCTCCCGGGCCAGCATCAGGCTCTCCAAGTCGGTGAGCGACTCATCAATAACTACAGGCTTCAGTTGGGCCGCCTCGTGCATCGTGTTGGCCCGATGCGTCTTAAGGTCTCTCGCAGTGGGTTGTTCGACGTACTGGACCCGGTCGTAGCCGGCAGGGGTTCTTTCCTTGAGTTGACGAAGGAAGTCCAGGAGGTATCCCACATTAGGGCATTTCTCATTGAAATCGAGAGAGTACACTGATCCTTCTACACCGCGCCGTTTTTGCGTTTCGGTTGTTACCCGATCAACTGCAACGACGCGTTCAACGTCCCACTTCAAATCGTTGCCGTTCAACTTAATCTTAAGATGGGTTAGACCATTGTATTCGATCCACTCTGGAAGCGTTTCAGGTAAACCATCCCGGATCCGACTTGTCATATCGGACTCGACCAGGGCATCGACAGCCCCGACCAAATGATACAGCGGCAGCCTTTTTTGGGGAGAGGCCAGCACATAGCGGTCGAGATGTTCGCCCTTGAAGTCTGCCCCAAGAAACTCAGCCAGATCGCGATTCAGGAACTCGGGGCCATAAGTCAAGTAGCAGTTCAGCCCGTGCAATTTCCCATAAGCATCGTGGATGGCTGCATCGAACGGGCTGGCGGTAACCAGCGTGCACAATTTAGGAATGGGCTCGACCAGTTTCAGATCTTGAGAGACGGCAGCCGCAGCTTTCAGGTAAGCTGGTTCCAGTGCAGTATTAATCTCGACGGGATGGCCAGGTTCCCGGTAGTTGGCTGTGATATTTGAAATCTTCCCGGCCAATTCCTTCATGGCGCCAAGCGTGGTTTCGTAAGACAAATGCTGGGACGGAAACGACCATACGTTTCCCAATGGCATCGAACCAAACCCTCTGGCAGAAGTGCCATTTTTCCCCCGCACCAAGCAGTTAACGTTTAGGAGCGTCACCCGGTCAACGATGGACCCTCCAAATTTGATAGGGGTGCGGTACCGGTAATCCTCGTAGCTCGTCTTGACTTCTTCAATGCTTATAGGCATAGACCCGTGAGCCCCCGATGTCTTTCCTCTCCAGGTGACAAAAGAAGAGAGGAAGGTACTCTCTATCCAGGTTCGTCGTGAGATTTTCCTCATCTCATCTCCTTACTTGGCGCCTTCGACACCGGCTGTCCAAGAACCAATGTTACATTTCGCCTTTAACCCACTCAGCCACGCAGACGGTCTGGGCGGTTACTCTATAGCAGGTGTTTAACTAATACGGAGAAAAACTCATTTGATGGGTTCTTCGTTCCACCCACAGTCTCAATGGGGTTTTTAAGTGGTCAAATTCGGCCGTGACGATTACGCCTGACCCGCGGCTCTCGGACTCCAAAATCCTATAACCTTTAACCACCCCGTAGTAACCGTGCGGGCCGCCCCAGTCGGTCATGAAGTCCTTATAGGTATAGCTGGCCGTAGGGCCCCAGATCTGATAGGCGTGAGGATAATCCTGGGTCTTGAGGGCTTCCAGAAATCGCTTGACGACCGCTTCTTCCCGGATATTGGCAAAGCGGTAAACCAAAAGTCCCGCGACAACCACGAACAACGCCAGAATCATGGGGATCCGCAAATGTCGTTCTTTCGGCAAAAGCATAAGATTCACTTTTCAGAGGGAGAATTCCGTGGAAGGCCTTTCGATCAGGCTAATGCGGAGAGTCATGAGCCGATTCTGCCGGTACAGTTTGACCTGAATGACATCTCCGGGCTTTTTGTTACTAATGATCCGGTCCAAGCGGTCCTTGGAATCGATCTCCTGTCCATCCACGTCCACGATCAGGTCCCCACCCAGAATCATCAAGGAATTCCCGACGCGATAAGTTTGTCGCCCGCCTCGAATGCCTCCCTGGCCAAAAGAATCGTCGGGCTGGACTCGTGCAACCAGGAAGCCATGATTTACAGGGAGCTCGAGGACATCGGCCAATTCCGGGGTAATCTCGTAGCCCATCAGTTTCACATAAGGTCGACGGACGCGTCCTTCGGCTATGAGATCGGGGATGATCATCTTGGCCGTATTGATGGGGATTGCAAACCCGATGCCCACGCTTCCTCCGCTGGGGGTAGCAATCTGAGTATTGATCCCGATGATCTCCCCGTAAGAGTTCAACAATGGGCCACCGGAGTTGCCCGGATTAATGGCCGCGTCGGTCTGGATGACATCGTCGATCAGCTTGCCACTCTCAGCCCGGATTGTACGACGCAAGGAACTAATGACTCCGACTGTTAGTGTGCCTTCAAATCCAAACGGGTTGCCAATGGCCATCACCTTTTGCCCGACTTGAAGGTTGGCTGAACTCCCCATTTGCGCAACCTGAAGCGTTTTACTTCCGGGCTCAATCTTGATGACGGCTAAATCGTTGGAAGGATCGATCCCGGCAACCTTGGCCTTTATTTTTCGTTTGTCGGCAAGGGTCACCTCCAGGACGCGAGCTCCTTCTATGACATGGTAATTCGTTAGAATGTGGCCATTGGTATCAATAATGGAACCGGATCCGGATCCTTGACTCGGATAGGCATTAAAAAAGAAGTCGAAATCGACGGTGGTCGAAGTGATGTTGACGACTGCCGGGCTGACCCTTTTATAGATATCAATATTGTTCGACTCGTCCTGATCGATTGGGACATAAGGTTTATCAGCGGCCGATGCAGAAGGGCCTTCGGTAAAGTAAGGTCCATTGGGAACAGAGTCCTTCAACACATTTCGGCTAAGGAACCACGTGGCCAGGGCTACCATTGCGAGTAACCAGAGCACTGTCTTAGATCGAATCGTGGATTGCATGGTCGACGAATACCTCGATCAGCAGAGAATATTGCCCATTTACTTTAAACCACCATCGCCCGTCAATTGACTAGCCCAACAACTCGCGAATGGTCTTTTCCAATTCCGCCACCTGGTACCCCACCAACTTCCGGATGACGTTTCCACTGCGATCGATGATGAATTTTGTCGGCAGACCTTCCACTCCGCCAAAATCGTTGGCTACCCCATCATTTCCCATGACTACAGGATAATCGACCCGATTTTTCAAAAGAAATTGTTTGACGACATCGGATCCATCATCCATCGAGACACCGATGATTTGAAGGCCCTTCCCCTTATTATCCAGATAAAGTTGGTTCAAATGCGGGATCTCCATCCGACAGGGTCCACACCAGGTTGCCCAAAAATCCACTATGATTACCTTGCTTCCGAAATCCTTCAGGCTGACGGTCTTCCCATCAAGGTCTTGAAGAGAGAATTGGGGGGCCTGCTGGCCCGTGCTTCCGGGGCCTCCCGGTCCACTGCTCGACCAATACCAGCCAACAATGAATACGATTGGAACCAGCAGCCAGTACCACCATAGGAGCCGTATGTCATGGAATTTCATAAAACCTCACCAGGGTATAGTATGTTCAACTGCCCGGATTGCTTAATGCCTGCTCCAATCGCTTTCGGAACGGGGCAGGTTTCTCGAAACCTTCCAGCCGCACGTGCAGGAGTTCCTTGCCGGAAGTGTCAAAGAAAAGGATCGTAGGAACACCACGAATTCCAAATTGATCTCGCGCCCGGGCGGCATCAGATTCCGGATCACTATGAGTTAGATCCAGTTTGAGCCAGACAAATGCGTTCGTCATATGGCCGACCGAGGGATCACCAAAAGTGATCTTGTCCAACTCCTTACAGGGTATGCACCAGTCCGCATAAGCGTCCACGATGACAGGCCTGCCCTGTCGCTGAGCGGCTGCCAGAGCCTGTTGGCTGTAAGCCTGCCAAGGAATATTCCCTTCAACTTTTCTTGGGAGAGCCAGGACAATAGCTGCGAGGGCCACGCCAGTCCCTAGAGCCCGCAGCACCCAGCCGAATAGCTTCGGTGTGGCTCTCCGCCCTTCCCAAGAGATCAAATAAAGGGCGGAAGCAGCCAGAAACACCACCAGGACTCCGATGCTGAACTGCCCCAATAGCGGCATAACGAAGTAGATGGCCATGCCTAATAAGACCAACCCGAAGACCTTCCGCACCGATACCATCCATTCACCTGAGCGAGGCAGGCTCCTGAGTCCTCCCGAGAAGGTCCCCAGAATCAGGTAAGGCAGACCCAGTCCAAGGGACAGCACAAAAAAGAGAAAGAACCCGTAAAGAGGGTCTCCCTTAGTTCCGACGTGAACCAGCAATCCCAAGACGAAGGGTCCAATACAAGGGGCAGCTACAATGCCCATCATGAGTCCCATCAGGAAAGCTCCTTCAAGTCCTCCCCTGGATTGGGCGGTCCTGGAAACAAAGCGGTTCAGGAACACGGGAAGGCGGAACTCGTAAACTCCAAACATGGACGTAGCCAATGCCACCATCAGCACGGAAAGGCCCAGCAACACCACCGGATTTTGCAGTGCCGCCCCGAACAACCCCTTCGTCATGGATGCCACTACCCCGAGGGTAGAGTAAGTGATTGCCATGCCCAGGACGTAAGCCGCAGCCATCAAGAAAGTCCTGCGCAACCGGCCCTCGCTCTGATTGGCAAAAAAGCCAATCGTGATGGGAATAATCGGATAAACACAGGGTGTGGTGTTAAGAGCCAAACCCGAAAGAAACACAAATACCAAGGTCAGCAGCAGCCCTCGGCTCTCAATCATTTCGGAAATCGGGTTCCTCCGCTGGGTGCTGCCAAACTGGACCAGCGTTGAAGAGGAGGTATTGGCGGCTGCAGCCTGCGAGGATTGTCCTAAATCATCGGGTACGTATGAAAAAATCTCCGGATTAATCTCACGGTTCTTCGCCTCTTTGCCTATCACCAGCAGGGGAATTTCCAAACTCAGGGTTGAGGGTGCGAGGCACTGCGTATCGTTACAAGCCTGAATCCCGATCTTGGCTTCTATTGATAGTTTCCCAACCTGCAATGAACTCTCAGCCGTTCCTTCGGCAATCACCGTCACCACTCCCTGATAAACGGCTAGAGGAGCCCCGGGGGCAAAGGCAAAGGTCTGGTGTGTCGGAGGCGGATAGCGCGGGTCGGCAATGTGCATCCCCTCAGGCGGCACAAAAGTGACTGTAGTCGGAATCAAGTAATCGAGAGATGGAACATGGGCATTGACATGATATCCCCGCGTGATCTGCAGAGTTACGGCAACCTTGAAGGAATCGCCCGGTCGAATCGCATCCAGTGATAGGACCCCTTGGGATCTGACCACTCGAGCGCTACTCTGGCCAAACAAAAGACCGCCCATCAGAAGTATTAATCCCAAGACCTGGACTGTCAGGCGTGATTGCTGGCCCCCTTTGCCTCTGGCGTAGAAGGGTTTGTAGGCCAACCTTTTTTGATTTGAGGCATTCTTCAGCGTAGGGGTCTTCATGAAGTTGTTCGGTGAACCGATCCCGATTCCGGGTCAACCCAGACGCGGTCAGTCAGTTCCTGCCAAAGCCGATCCACCTGGGCCTGCGTTTGTTCCAGTGAACCTGAATTATCGATGACCCAATCTGCCAGCGATTTCTTTTCCTCTAACGGGAGTTGAGCAGCCATTCGAAGCCGGGCTTCCCCTTCTGACAGCCCGTTTCGAATCCACAACCGCTCAATCTGTTGCGCTGGCGTGCAAGTCACCAGAATCAAGTACTGAAAGGACGTGTGAAACCCCGACTCGATCATCACCGACGCCTCGACGATGGTTCGGGATCTGCTACTCTCAGCTTCTATAATAGCCAACTTCATCTGGATTTGTCGAATCACTTCAGGATGGATAATTCGGTTCAGGTGCTGAAGCAAGGCGGGATTGTGAAATGCCAGGTTCCCCAGTTTCTGCCGGTCAATCTTGCCGGTATCATTCAGTATTTGCGGGCCAAACACTTCAACCACCGGAGTATAACAGGGTTGCCCTTTGACTATGAGCTGGTGCGCGATCTGGTCGGCATCCAGTATGAGGCAACCCCTTCTACGGAGTTGTTCGCACACTGTCGATTTGCCGCTGGCAATCCCACCAGTCAAGCCGACACGCTTCACAAGGGCTTTCGATTGCAATGGAGAATTCTTAACTGGTCAACTCGACTTTCGACATCGGATAGGCCCGTCGCATTCGGGCAGCCAGGACAGTGTTTTTCATGAGCATAGCAATGGTTAACGGTCCCACACCTCCCGGCACGGGAGTCACGGCCGAAGCAACACCAGATACGCTGGAAAAGTTCACGTCGCCGCAAAGTACATAATCTTTGTGCTCCGTCTTATTCTTTTCAAACTGCGAAAGCAGGCTAGGGTCCGTTTCCAGGAGCCTGGTAACCTCATCTCCTGAAATGCGGTTTATCCCGACATCCACTACCACGGCCCCAGGCTTGACGTAATCGGCTGTAATCATGGCAGGCCGGCCAATGGCGGCGATCAGGATATCAGCCAGCCGACAGACCTCGGGCAGGTTCCGAGTCCGGGAGTGGCAGAGGGTCACCGTCGCGTGTTCCAGCAGCAGCAGAAACGCCAAGGGTTTCCCGACCAGGTTACTTCGGCCTACTACGACGGCATGGCTGCCTTTCAGAGGCACGTTCTCTCGCCGCAGGATCTCGATTATGCCGGAGGGAGTACATGGACGAAGTCCGGACTTACCCAGCGCCAGGTTCCCTGCGTTGACCGGGTGGAGCCCATCCACGTCTTTAGTCGGGTCCACGGCATAAAGAACTGCCTGCTCATCAATCGGTTTGGGGAGGGGCAACTGGACCAGGATCCCATCGACATCCTGCCGCCGATTCAGCACAGCGATTCGGTCCAACAATTCCTGAGTGGTGGTGGTCTCAGGCAAGTGCAGGGACTCGCTGTAAATGCCCAGATTTTCACAGGCTTTGATTTTGCCTCTGACGTAGACTTGCGAGGCCGGATTGTTGCCAACCAGGATTGCAGCCAGGCCAGGCAAAATGCCACTCTTCTTGAGATCTGCAACCTCTTGACGGACTTCGTCGCGGATCTGGTGACCAATTTTGGCTCCATCGATCACTCTGGCGGAAATAGGATGCAAATGGTCCTCGCTCCAAGGAAAATACCGAAGCGTGAGCTTACGGCAGTTCGCGGGTTCCGACTGCAATCATAGCATATCCTTTTGGAGCACCCCTTCCAATTGAGGTTTTATTGAGGAAAAGCAGCTTGGAGATAGAAGTGAAGGTCGAGGCTGAAAGATTGAGGGTCGAAAGGACCAGTGGCGATCCTCCTCCTCGACCCTCCATCTTTGCTTCTTGTTAGATGTCGTAATACAAAGCGAATTCGTAAGGATGTGGCCGCAGACGAATCGCATCGACTTCCTTGAGGCGCTTGTATTCAAGCCAGGTTTCTAACACATCCCTTGTGAATACGTCGCCCTTCAGCAGGAACTCGTGATCGGCCTCTAACGAATTCAGAACTTCTTCAAGGCTGCCCGGAGTGGATTTCACTCCCGCCTTTTCTTCCGGCTCCAGGTCGTACAAATCCTTATCAATGGGATCGGGCGGGACAATCTTGTTCTGGATCCCATCCACGCCAGCCATCAACAAGGCCGCAAAACACAAGTAGCCGTTGCAGGAGGGATCCGGGAAACGAACCTCCAGGCGCTTGGCTTTCTCACTTCGTGAGTATGTAGGAATTCGCATGCTGGCACTGCGGTTGCGCTGCGAGTAGATCAAATTGATAGGGGCCTCGTATCCCGGCACCAGCCGGCGATATGAGTTGGTGGTCGGGGCGCAGAAAGCCAGCAGGGCTGGCGCATGCTTCAGGATTCCCACGATGTAGTAAATGGCGGCCTTGCTGAGGTCCGCATATCCGCCGGCCTCATAAAATACATTCTTCCCGCCCTTCCAGATGCTCTGGTGGACATGCATCCCTGAGCCATTGTCCATGAAGATTGGTTTCGGCATGAATGTCGCCGTCTTGTTATGCTTCCGTGCTATGTTCTTGACGACATACTTGTACTTTAGCAGCTTGTCGCCCATGGTGGTCAGTGTGTCGAATCGCATATCGATTTCGCACTGCCCCGCGGTACTGACCTCATGGTGGTGCACTTCAATTTGCACACCCATATCGATCAGGGTCAACATCATCTCGCTGCGGATATCCTGCAGGCTGTCCATGGGTTGGACCGGAAAATAACCCTCCTTGTAACGCGGCTTATAGCCCAGGTTCGGTTTCTCATCGCGCCCGGAATTCCAGAACCCCTCGTTGGAATCGAGGAAATAGTATCCCTGATTCTGAGACTGCTCAAACCGGATATCATCCAGGACAAAGAACTCGGGTTCGGGCCCGAAGTAAGCGGAATCCCCGATCCCAGTGGACTTGAGGTACTTTTCCGCTTTCTGTGCGATGAATCGGGGATCGCGGGAATAAGGCTGCAGGGTCACCGGATCTTTGACGTTGCAGATGATATCGAGCGTTGGGACCGCAGTGAAGGGGTCCACAAAGGCAGAGGCGGCGTCCGGGATCAAAAGCATGTCGCTTTCCTGGATCTTCTGAAATCCACGGATGCTGGATCCGTCAAAACCAATCCCTTCTTCAAATGCCCCTTCACTCAGTTCGTCGGAATGAAGGGAAAAATGCTGCCACAAACCGGGCAGGTCCACAAATCGCAGGTCGATGATCTTGATGTTTTTTTCTTTCACAAACTTGATGAGCTCTTTGGGCGTCATTCTACACTCCTTGTCACAGGCTGAATTTTTCCTCCCGGAACTTGTCTTTTGGAATTGGGCTTTAGGGTGAGAAGTAATATCTCAGACAACCCGAGCCACACTGCACGGGCCCCAAGACGGCACCAATGCGTCTCTGCACAGGCTCCAAAATTTTCTAAAAATTCTAGGGGGAATCTATTGCTTTGTCAAGTTTCGTGTCGTCGTGATCTTGGGAATGCGTCAGAAGGTGTGGAAAAATCCCATCGGGCGTATGGACGTGCTCCGGTCGGGCGCGGTGCTCCGCGTCCGACTTGGGTTTCCGATTGGGGACGCGCGGCAGCGCGCCCTTGAATTTTTTCACATCTTCCCAGTTACATGGGGAAAATTGTAGGGCGTTTCTGTGAAACGCCACCTGTTTAGGCGGTTGACACAACCGCCCTACAACAAAAACCCCCAAGACTGGCCCCGTACTCATTTCCCAATGGGCCAGTTAATAGGGGAGTGCCGAGCCTACGAGACCGGAACTCGGTTTGTTTTCAAAGGCTTCTCAGAAATCTCCAACTGCACTTGGGGAGGGTCTTCTCCAGCCATTCAGAAGCCTGCTTCTTTTGGTCGCAGAATTCAAACATTGCTCTCGTTCCGCCTTGCGAATGGCGCGGTAGCGTGCGAACGCCTTTTGTTCATCTTCCAACCCAAGAAACGTTCTCCAGGTACAGCCCCGGTAGGTATGGGCAAACATCTCTCGACAGTGACGGAGAACATAGAAGGGATTATAAGCGAAGGCTGCGGGCATGTGACGGGTTTTGATCCCGCGCTCGG
Source organism: Terriglobia bacterium (assembly GCA_041476565.1). Classification (GTDB taxonomy): domain Bacteria; phylum Acidobacteriota; class Terriglobia; order Versatilivoradales; family Versatilivoraceae; genus DATKMG01. The sequence continues at coordinate 51,777 of JBGOTQ010000005.1, forward strand.
CCTGCCATCGCAGGAACTCAATCTGCTCTGCCTCAAGATGCTCACTGCGAACGACGGCCGTCGTGCCATCGTACTCCTCCAGGCATTCGTTGATGATGAGCCCTCTTTGACGGAATTCCTGGGTCATCGGAGTGCCCGGATAGGGGGTCGGGTGCTGGATGTAAGGCCAATCGACGTATCGCTTGGCAAATTCCAGGTTGGCTTCCACTGATTCCCGGGTGTCATCGGGATTTCCCACAATCAGACCCCCGACGACGTACATCTTGTTCTGGTGCAGGTACTCGATGGCTTTGACCGTGGCGTTTCCCGTGGTACGTCCATTTTCCCGTTGAGCATTCTTGGAACTCGCCCGGAGAAACGCCAAATCCGCTTCAAGGATATTCTCGATCCCCAGGAAAACGTACCTAAAACCAGCCTGACGCATCAAGGGCGCCAGAGTCTCACCATGGTTGGCAATGGCCGAGGTCATGCCCTGGAGGAAGTAAGTGAGGTCATTCAATCCGGCGTTGATGATTGCCTGACAAAGGGCGGCAAAGCGTCGCACATTAAGGGTGATATTATCATCCACGATGAAAATGGCGCGTGCACCGTGCTTTCGGGCATCACGGATGTCTTCCAGGACCCGGTCGAAACTGTAGGTGTAGAAGTTGCGTCCCCGCATTTCGATAATGGAACAGAAACTGCAATCATAGGTGCATCCCCGGGAGGTCTCGACCACATCGACTTGCCGGCCCAGCAACGTATACCCACTCAGAACGCGGGCACCCCGATTGGGGAGAGACAATCCGTCATCGCTCAAATGATTCACCGGCCGGTCTGGGTTATGAACAATACCTTCGCCCTGCCGATAGGAGAGACCGCTAATGTTCGTGTAATCGTTACCCTTCTCGATTGACCGTAACAACTCTCGAAAAGTTATCTCTCCCTCCCCGCGGACAATGAAATCCACCTGGCTTGGGCAGTTATCGACGTAGGCTTCGGGAGCCAGGCTCGGGTCATACCCGCCGACAACTACCTTCACGTCCGGCTTGAGCAACCGAACCCACCGGATGATCTCCAGCGCGGTCTTGCGCTGAAAGGTCATAATCGATAGACCAACTAAATCCGGGTCGATGGACAGCACTAACTGCTCGACCGTCGCAAGGACACGGTTCTGAGCCAGAATCAAATCGGCAACTGCAACGTTGTGATGAGGATCGACGTTGCCAGCCAGCGAGGTCAGACCGCCGTTTGGCATGCGGATTACAATGGACGGCATATGCTCAAATGAATCAGGCATTGACAGGAGTAGTACCCTCATGGAAACTCCCAGTTCTTATCGGGATCTGGTTAACTTAGATGGCTCGCGATGATCTTTTGTTAAAGGAACTCTATTACAGTTCAGGCTTTGTGTAAATAGGTGTCAACAGTACCGGTTGCGATCAAAAGTGGCGGACAACGAAAAAGCTGGGTCAGGGTTTTCCCGGCAACTTGGCGACCCCTCACTTGGCCTGGAGGGCCAAGATAGCAGAGCCCATGGCCAGTGGGTGACCGTGGTCACCCGGCACCTGGCGGGGCCGAACGTCGCCCTGGGTCAAGGATTCCCATCCGTCATCTTTTCCCGTGCTGGCGTGGGGAGGCTGCCCACGCCAGCACGGGGAGAATCGTTATCGGTCTCATTTACCCAGGGCGGCGCTCGTTACAAACACTCGCTGTGCCCTGGGCTGAGCTATTTTGGCCCTCCAGGCCAGCGTTTCGATGCTCCCCCCTGTCCGCCACTTTTGATTGCGCCTTAGCCGCATTTTGAATTACAGCTTGGCCAGACACTTGGGGCCGTCAACCGCTGTGGCGGGAAAGAACAGCGAATGCTAGGGACGAAGCGATGATTATGAAAGACAGCCAATAGAGGATGCTCCATGCCGGGCTGTCTGACTCAGGGCGGTTGGGGTTGGGTAACAAGAAAGCGAGACCCGCCCCCGACAGTGCTCCTCCCAGGTGGGCCGCATTGTTGGCTCCCAGCAATAGACCGTAGACAAACCCATAGATCGCCCAGTGGACTAGTTGCCGATGCAGAACGCTTCCCCACGTCCCCCATCGCCTGGAAAACACAACCGCTGCCCCGATTAGGCCGAAGATTGCTCCCGAGGCTCCCACTGTGGGCATGAAGGGGGGATAGTAAGCGTTGCTCAGTAAGTAGCCAAAAACTCCTGTGGCCAGGTACATCGCCAGAAATCTTTCTTTTCCCAACAGCTCTTCGAGTAACGGCCCGATAAAAACCAGTGCATAGGAGTTGAACAGAAGATGCAGAATGCCAGCATGTAGAAAAATTGCGGAAACCAATCGCCAGACTTGTCCTTGGGCCACCAGCCAACCGGTGTCGGCACCCCAGCTCACCAGTGAAGAAGGGCTCGGTCCCCTCAAAAGAATCCCGAGATCCTCGGGAGCGTGGCGGCTGTCCGAGTAGAAAACAGCCACGAAAAGCAGGAAGTTCACACCCAGGAGACTATAGGAGACAGGAGCATAATGGGGTAAGACGTTTTGAAGGACCTTCCCTAAGCCGCTCGGGCGCCTGCTTAGTCTGGTCCCGCAAAGAGAGCAAGTCCGTTCTCCAACACCGACCAGGGCCCGGCAGGAGGGGCACATCCGGGTGCTGACGCGAGCCCCTAGCAAGAGGTTCCGAAATACTTCCAGTTGTTGTTCCAACCCGAGGAGCCACCGTTTCAACTTCCATTGCAGACGTTGACTCAACATGCCCTATGTCCTGTGAATGAATCCATGTGATTGCCGCCAAGCCCGAAGGGATACTAACAGAAAACTCTGCACGATGTAATGCCTCAGAAGGCGTGAAGAAATTCCCCCGGGTTAGGGGACCTGTCCTGGAGTGTTGACGCAATCGCCATTGTAATTATTGTAGATCGTTGAGGCTTTCTCAAAGCCTCAGCCTCACTAGGCGACCTTTCGGTCTGGATGGAATAGTGGTGAAGACGGAGAACCTTTCGGACTTTCAGAAGTCGGGGGCGGTTGACTTCCATTTGGGGTAGGCATAGCATTTCGATTGAGAATAGGCACGGTGTTTCGGTTGGATAGTCGGCATGGGGGAAACGTGCCAGAAAATCCTCCCTTTATCGTATTTTCAGGGCAAAATTGCACGTTAATCAGTGGTTCCCGAGATGCCCGGCAACCGGCCCCACTCTTAGTTCCCTCCGGCACTGGCGCGCATCGGGAACCACGGAGTTGACGTGGCCAATCTCCCTGATAACCTGCCCCTCCGTGTCCGTTATCAGGAGAGATTCGCCGGTCACCCCGGGGCGTTGGAATTGCGATTGCGCTGAAGGCGCAAAATATACCAGCCCAGGGTTGCGCCAGGTGACGACAGTCACCAGCGCTACCCTGGGGAAAAGACAGGTTGTGGTGGGTTCCCTGTAGGGGAACAACAAAATCCAGACGGTGCGAAATTATTGTTCCCTTACTAGGGAACGCAAATATTTACTGCCATGAACCCAGGGTAGTCCGTCCGCTATGAGCAAACGTCCAACCCTGGGCTGGAATATTATGTCCTTTCAGGACAGCCGTCAGCCCATCACTCCCAACGCGGCATGAAATGCAAAATGGAAATTCTAACCATCCTGCTCCACCGGACCGCCGCAGACAACGCTGCGGCCGGTGAGCAGTAATGTTGGGCGGACACCGGAACCGCTGACGAGGCAAGGGATCAGCCGAGAATCTCGTGGGCCTAACTATGAAAGTCGCGTTCGGGATGAAGGCCCACTCAGGGTGGGCAGCCTTGGTCGTCCTCGGCACACGCAGCGGTGAGCT
>JBGOTQ010000006.1:0-54102 GCA_041476565.1 Terriglobia bacterium
CAGGACGTCTTCCACCCTTCTTGTCCGCCACTTTTGATTGCACCCTTGAAGGGATCAGGCAGAAACGCGGGAGTTCGGGGTGTAGCGTGAAGATCAGGGACCACACTCTAAAACAGCTCTGGGAGTCCAATTCACAGCCGTCAAGCCAGGCCCGTTGATGGGCTTAATAGCTGAAACGGAACCCCCCGGTTATCAAATTGGTTTTGAAATTCTGGAGAGCCAGGTTGCTTTCTTTGTAGCGATAGTAACGCCAGTCTGCAATCAAAGCGACGTGCTTTTGCAGAGGAATCACGAAACCACCATGCGGTTGATAGAATCTGAGCGGAAGATTCCCGGTTGTGCTGATCAAGGCCCCGCCGAAGTTGATTCTTGCATTCCGGACCACTCTCAAGTCCACCTCTCCCCCGCCATAGTTGCTGTCTGCAACGTAAAGCGAACGACCTGAGGTCAAAAACTGCGGGATGATGTACAAAATGTCGGAGTTCAAATCAGACCGGGAGTAATTTAGATTAGCCACTATCCGGTCGCTGCCTTTAGGCGTGTAAGCCAAGGCGATAGAATAACCGTGGCTCTTGAAATCATTGTTAATACCGGACTGGCCGTTCTGATTGTTCAACAAGGAGAACGAGCCGCTGACCATAAGCGAATCCCAGAATTGGTACCGACCACGCAGGCGCACCTTCTTGTAGTCGAAGGTATCCGTTCTCGTGTAGACACGGCTGCCGTTGCCGGCTTCGAAATCCAGCGACAGGCTGGCCTTACGGGGAAGCCGGTAACTGAATCCGGCCAGAGCAATATTTCGGGTCAAGCTAACCTTGTTCAGTTCGTCATTCAAGGTAATTTGCGAGTCCGACCAGACGTAGCGTTCGCCGCCACGGACACTCAGGCGGGAGGTCAAATTCACTACAGCTTCCAGTTGGTTTTGATTCATCCCAAACTTCAGCCCGGTTGAGTCAGCTGAGCTCGTACTGAATGTGTTGTTGGGATCGGGCGGTCCACTGAGGGGTTGCGTGCCTGCCAGCGAACGGGCCAAGGACGAGCTGCCAGTGCCCTGGAACTGATCGGTGGTGATGTCTTCAAGGATGCGAACCCGGTCATGGGGGCGAAACTCGATTTGGAAGTCTCCCAATTCATGGGGTCGATTGGCCTGGGAGGCTGCCGCATCCCACTCTTGCGAATAAATCCGGAAAAGCTCGAAGGAGAGAAAATTTCCCAGTGAACGCAGGTCGTAATTGAAATCAGTAGAAGGACGACTATAGACAAACCTGCCCGTCATCGTGAGTTTGGACCAGGGAATCGCCGTGGCTTGGACCCGAGTGACCGGAGTGCTACCTCTCGCGTGATAATTCTGGTCGAATTCATTCAATACAATGTCCTGGCCCAGCAATGGATTGGGACGATTTCCCGGATTTGTTCCGCCCGTCTGATAGATTCGCTGGTCGTCCTTGAAGGTCAGAAATCCCTGTTCCAAAAGGATGTTGGCTCGTGAAAAGTTCAGTGTTGCTCCGCCGCGATAGTAATCTGAAGTGTCCCGAAGCTGATTGAGAACGGGGAATTCATTGCCATCACCGGAAAAAGTCGTGACGCCAGGGCCAAAGCCCGAATCGCGGGAATAGGCAATGTAGGGCGACACAGCCTTGCCCGGCAGGAACGTCAGTTGAAAATCCATCGTTCTTCGCGATGAGTCAAAGGCCTGCTGGCTCGTGTAAATCCCTTGCCCGAGCAGCGGGTTGGCGAAGAGCGGGATGTTGTTAAAGTACTTGACGTTCCGGTAATCCAAGCTAAATTGATAGACGCCCGTCTTCTCCGCAAACAAGCGAGCCGTATTGTATGGGTCACCACCCCATGAGTTGGCGTTGAACTGGAGGCGATCTACGTATTTCCCTTTGCCCAGCGGATTGGCCAAACTGAAATTTGCCCCTAGCAGCCTCGGACCCTGGCCGAGATTGACGATACTCCGGTACATGTCTTCATTTCCGCCGAATCCTGCTTTCCACCGATAGCCAATATCGATTGAGCCGGTGGCCTCCATCCCGGTTCCATCGTCGGTTTGCTGGCCTGTGGCTGGACTGGAAGCCGGTGTAGTTTCCTGCGCAAAGAGCACCCCCAGGGAAAGAAAAACTCCCATCAATAATGGCAATAGGGCCGAGAGGAATCGGGCATGCTGCCGATCGGGCATTCTACCTGTGTTCCTGTTTCTCATCGTCGCCCCTCCTTTAGCGCAAGAATGCGGGGCTCACATTAGAGCCATGGATTTTTATGTGACAGGTTGTGCAGTTCTGGAAACGCGGACTCTGTAGGTTGTGGAATGAGGGAGGCTGGCTCGCAGTTGTCACGCCAGTCGTGAAGGAGTGGCATTCCAGGCAGAGGAATTGGACCTGGTTACGGGTCAGCATTTTGGGATTGGTTGAGCCGTGGGGCTCGTGGCATGACATACAGCCTTCCGCGTGTACCGGGAAATGCTCAAATACAAACGGTCCTCTGACATTGGTGTGGCATTTCAGGCAAGCGGACTCGTTGCCGTGTGCATGCTGTAATTGAAGGTTGCTTGTTATTCGGGGCTTGATGCCGAATCCCTGATGCGGCAGATGACAATCGATACAGCTCACAGCTTTCTCCCTCAAATGGTGGCTGAAGGGCTTGCCGAATGAAGCAAAAATCTCAGTGTGGCAACTACTGCAGAGCTCGGTAGGAGCCTTAGATAAGAGATGAACGGGGTGTTTGGCATCGTGAATGGAATGACATTCAGTACAAGCCAGCTGGTTCTTTCCGTGCATGCTGTTGGGCATGGCGGCCAATTGAGGATGCACGCCATGGCAGGAACGACACCGTTTATTGGTGTCATTCATTGGCTCTTTAGTGAAGGAAAGAATCTGGCTGCCGTCACCGGCATCGATATGCGCCTGCCCCGCACCATGGCAGGATTCACAGGCCCGGTCTTTCCACTCGCTATTTGCCAGGACTTCCAGAGCCTGATGAGGATTCTTGAGGAACTTCTTGAAGAGCTCATCGTGACAGGCAGCACAAGCAGAACTGGTGGCATATTCGGCCTTGGCTGGAGGCGTCACGCTTGAAGGGGCAGCTTTCTTGGGTTCAGCTTGAGTCTGACTCTGCTGGCTTCTGGCAAAAGTGCTCCCAGCACCCGAAGAAAGAATCGCAAGGGATAAGAGAACCAGAAATGACTTACTATATCTCCCGCTGACCATACAGGTGGGTCCTCTCAATTCAAAAATGGAAGGAGCTATCGCTCAGTGGCCCAGTCTACCCGACAAGTCGCGATATAATAACAGGCCGCGGGCACCAGGGCAAGAACTGGACTGCCTTCTTACCCTGGTGCCCTAAGCCCGGCTTTACTGATTCAATTCCTTAAGCCTGGATGCGAGCTTAAGGTTATCGGGCATGAACCTGATCAATCGAAAAATCGGCACCCTGTCCGTGACAAACGGTACAGGACTCACCGAGAAGCGAAGACGTGTTGATCAGCGCATGTGCCGCGGCATCCTTGCCAGTGTGGCAGGAGAGGCAAGCCGCAGCCGTCGGTTGCATTGGATTGATATAGTCGCGTGGCGCTACCGAAGACAGAACCCCGTCTGGCAGCGGGATCTGGTTCGAATCGTCCACATGACACTTTTGACAATTCCGACGATCACCCGGATAAGTGACGTCGTTGTAGTTCACCACTGACCCCTGGAAGCCGATGATCGTGAATTGGCTCTCAAGGTTCTCGCCCGTGTGAATCTTGTGGACCATCGTCTTGAAGTGAATGGACTCGGTAGGATAGTCCGCAGCCTTGCGGAAGGGTTTATCGTCTGCGTTAGCATTGTGGCAGAGCTGGCAATACTGCACATTTTGACGAATAGTTCCATGCAGTGCGATGTTGCCATGGCAGGTGTTGCAATTGTCCTGGCTCACCACGAGCCTCCGCGCGACCGGTGCAGGGTCCGTGACGGCAAAGGTTTGAACCACATTGAATCCAACATCCCGCACGCCCGCGTGTTCACTAGTTGTTCCGGGTTGCAAAGTAATGGAACGGAACCCTTCCACACCCACCGTGAAGCTCCCCTTGGCATCGGCCGGGATGGGGTTGGTGAACGTATAAACCACGACACCATTGGTGCTGGCAGTCTTCAACAGGCTTTCGCTCCAGACTTGAGCATAGTCGGTTGTGGGACCAGCAACCACCAGGTTCAGGAAGCTCATTTGAGAGGTCTCTATGGGGAAACCGGACTTGTCAGTGACTTTTAAGGTCACAGTCGGTTTCTGTCCCGGGGCCGTATTCTTTACATCCATGATCTGGAACACAACTCCAGGCAGGTCCTTCGAGAACCGAGCAATCGTGTGCGCGCCCTTGATGGAAGCGTCGAACTCCAGGTCTCCCTCCGGAATGTGGCACTGGGCGCACAATTTATCGTTGGGCTGAGGTCCACCGGGGTGCTTGTCACCGGTGGCAAAATTAACATCGTCATGACAGGAACCACAGGTGGCGGCGGTGGGGTTGAGATACCAGTTGTTGGACTGCGTCGCCGAACCGTCATGACAGTGTTGACAATTAATGACCGTATCGAGGTCTGGATACGTGATATTAGAAAAATCAACCACGCCTCCCCTGACGCTAATAATCTGGTAAGGCTTGCCGGCCTTCACGCTGGGCAGGTTTGGCCCGTCATGTATCTTGTGAATCATCACCTTCATGTCCACAGTGTTGCCTGAGCCGGGATTCGTTGTCTGGGGGGTGTGACAGGTAACGCAAGTCGGAACCGTTGTACGGGCACCTCCATGAGCTGACAATGGATCGTGACATTTGTTGCAGGTGTCTGTTCTGACCACATCGCGAACGTCTACCACCTGGTTACCGTTGGGCACCCAGTTGTATTCAGTGCTATACCCGTATTCTGCACTGAGCCCGAACTCGCTGAGATCCCGCCGGCCGTACAAAGAAACGGTGTGAGTTGCCGATTTGTCAAAATCTGCTGGAAGGAGGGTCTTAAGCTTATAACTGTACGACCCGTCCGAGAACTTCGTGTAGGTTCCTCCGCTGTCAGCGCTAGCCTGCACCGCCGTGACACCCGTAGTGGGGTCCTTCGCGACCCGGGTGGTGTAAGACACATACTGCTGTGAGACGAAGGGGGCGGCGCCCTGTTTCTCCTTGGGGATTCGGGCCAGGACAAAACTTGTGCTCACCGGTCCTGGGGTGTTGATGCCGTCACGATCCAAAGGCATTCCCTTGGGATCCGTGATGGTGAAGAATACGGTGACCCCATTGTCACCCCCGATCTGCACCGACGTGATTTGCAGTTTCAGTCCTGGACGGATAAAAGCGAGAGAGCTTTCGTCCAGATAGTAAGCTAAGTCATGCTTGGTAAAAGTCCCGGCCTCCTTCTTCCCATCACTGCTAGCCTGAAGTGTTGCGGCCAGGCAAGATAGGGCCAGAAGGAAGACCATGTGCCTGATCATTGCAGAACCCTTTTGGTTCCTGATCATAAGATCCCTCCATTCTTCCTGATTTGGGTATAGATCATTGCTGCCAGGCCTGCTTCGGCCTGCACATCATTATGACTTACGAGACACCGATGGCATGGTGTCTGGAGTAAATCGCCGGACTTCAATTTGTTGTTTGGCCTTCTCGATTAGGGTTTGTCGCAGTTCCTTAGTTCTATTCGATTCCAGATACAATTTGATTTTGTCCTGGGCCTGGTAGAAGGGAATGAGCCGGGCGCGCTCCTGTGAAATCCCTTGAAATACAGAGACGCCCCCCTCTACGCGGACAGGGCCGATCACCTCCCCTGGTTTCAGATTGAGAATAGATTTTTCATCTGCCTCATTCAAAATTCCACCCCTGAACAAAAAACCCTTGGCTCGCTCGCGGAAAGGCTGGGGAACAAACTCGCTGGCTAGCATTTCCGCCCCCTCGCTATGCCGGAGCCGTTCGGCCAGAGATTCAGCCAGCTTTTTGGACTGCTCTAACGCTTTGTCTCGGTCCGCGGCGAGTGCCGACACCGGAAGAAAAAGCTCGCGGAGGTTCACCCCAGGCGGAATGTAGAACCTCTCACCATGGTTCTTGTAGAAAGATCGAAGTTCGCGGTCGGTGATACCCGGAAGCTTCGCCGTCTCGGACTTGATTAGTTGGTTGGCCAGGTCCTGCCGCGCCAGCGTTCCATTTTCGGAGGTGCTGAAACCTTGTTGCCGTGCCAGTTGAGCCAGAAGTTCGTTTTCAACCACCCTGTCTAACGTGTCTGCTATCCTTTGCGCCAAGTCGGTTGGCAGCAACGATCCGTGAATCGGCTGACCCTGAAAATCCAATTGGAGGGCGTCCCGCACATCGATCCCCCGGATTTCGGTAGAACCCACGCGTGCCAGGACTTGACCGGATTGTAGAATGGACAGGTAGGCAAGACTGACAGGCGATCTGGTCACTCTGGAGACTGACTTGAGTCGGTTCCGGGTCCTGTAAATGAAGGAGGAGGCGAGACCAGACAAAGCCAGAACCGTTGCCAGAATGACGACTGTACGCCTCTTCCTCAATGCCAACGTCTCCTTACCAGTGAGATGTTTTCCTGCTAAATTCGACTTTCTAGGGAGATTAACATCGCTCAAGTTACTTATTTGTTAATTAGTTACGTTCTTTATGTACCTGCCTACTCCTCGACACAGTACACTGGATGATACCCTAACTAGTAAATAAATTCAGCACACAAAATTCCAAACATTGTATATTTTTGAAACAGTGCTAAGCCCTGTGTTTTCCTAGAGAGCTATCAAGAACGGCCCAGGTACCGATAGGACCAACTGCGAGTTTTTCACCAGCAGTTGTCAAATCACCCAAGTCATGCAATTTCTAAGGAAAGAGTTGGCTTTCGAAGACTCTGACCCACCTAAGCAGCCACTTCACGCGATTGGCCCATGGGAGTCTGGTACCTGACTTGGGGTTGTATCCTACAGAGAGGCAATTACCAGAACGACTTTTATGAAAATATGGTTTTGGGTGGAGGGTCGCGCTCCGTCGCGGCCGCGGCCCCGACGAAGCGGGGCCCTCCAGCATTTTCATCAGCGGTGGTGAACTTGAAAAGGTCATGGGGCGCTATGAGCAAAAGCAAATGCGTTCTTCCAGGCAGGGGATTACTGGCTATCGTCTCAGGAGGTCTGAAGGCAATTTTGGGTTTTCCTCATCCTGTGCAACCAAATCATGACAAGCCGTGCAATCCTGAGTAATGGTCCGGCCGTCTTTGCTCTTATGGCTCTCATCATGACAGCGCCAGCAGCCTGGAAAATCTTGATGACCCAGGTTGTTGGGATAGGTTCCCCAAGTCACATTCATGCGGGGAAAAATGTTTTGTGAATAAACCCTGTAAAGGGCTTGCCCGGCAGCATCTATGACCTGAGCCTTGTTCCCGTAAACGTCGGGAAATTCCTTCTGGTAGTAGTCGCGCAAACTCTGAAGAATTCGGGCCTGGACCTCAGTCTCACTCGAGTATGAAGCCTTCAAGATCTCGACGGCCTTTTTCTTGATATAGGGCAAGGAGGGATCGACTTCCCGATTCAGAATCGCCAGATCAATTGCTTCCTCCGGCAATTGGTAAACGTGGGTAGGCCGGTTGTGGCAGTCGATACAGTCCATCAATCGTTTTTCGCTTTTGCTGAGATCCGGCGGGGGCTGAGGTGCATCTGCCAGGGTGTATTCCGTCACAGTTCCATCCGACTTAGTGTGTTCGACCCAATATATGGTTTGGCGTTTCTCGTCAGCGACATATCGGACCCGGTTGGCAGGATCCATGTGCCACCAGTGGATTCCTGTGCCTCGTCCGTCTTGGCCGAGAGTCCCCCCTACTTTGAGGATCAGCACGGTGGTCAATCGGGTGTTCTTCTCGTCATCCTTGTACCGATTAATTACGCGAACACTTGCATCTTGGAATTTCTGGGGCCAGTGGCATTGTTCGCAGGTCCCTCGGGCTGGACGGAGATCGTGGACAGGGGTTGGGATTGGTCGGCGGTAGGTGTTAAACGTAACTGCAAAGACTTGTCGGACTCCTGAAAGTTTCGACTTCACAAACCATGAAGCACCCGGTCCAATATGGCAACCCGTGCAAGTGACCCGCGCGTGGGGTGATCTAGCGTAAGCCGTGTATTCCGGTTTCATGACGGTATGGCAAACCGTCCCACAGAACTCAGGGGATTCCATATAATGAACCCCCTTAAAAGTCGCAACAGACAGGATCACCACGTTCACTACCGTGGCCAGGATTACAAACGTGGCTGTTCTTCGGACATGTAGATCATTGAAGTCCCAACGGGGATAAAGCAGTTCTGAAACCGGCTTTCCGGCTGCTGTCATTCGTTGCCGAACGAGGCGAGTCCGGATAATGCCAAGAGGAATCAGGATCAGGCCTAATACAAAGAATATAGGTAAAACGAGATAGTTTAAGATCCCAACATATGGATTTGAGATGTAGTTAAGGATCTCGAGGACCAGGAGAGTCACGATCAGGAGGCCACTGGCGGTCGTGATGAGGATTCCCAAATAGCTGACGGGATTGTGGCTCAGACCGATCAAGTAGTGCAGATGTCTTACCCATCTGCCAAGCCGGCCGGTTTCTTGATCTGCCATGAAAGGGACTCTCCTTCAATTGAAAATACCAAATCGCCCAAAATGGTCCGTTGAGACGCGAAAGCATCCCGCGTTCGAGATCATCTCTTGGTCCATTCTTGATGCGGGATGACCAGCCATTGAGGTCTGGTGGGTTTTTCTTGACATCCCTAAATTCCCGGGAGATCGGGGAGTGAAAGGATAACAAGAAGCAACCCTCCGGCTCAAGCACGAACTTGCGGTTTCTGTAATTTGCGCTACTCCACGAACGAGTCCGAGCGAAAATCAATGGGCAATCTAAATATCTGGCACGTATCCCGCCGGTTTCGTCTGGCAGTGTTGCAACATACGATCCACTTCAATTTCAAGAGTTTCGGCTTTTTTGACCCAAGGTCGGGTGAATTACCGCAGAGGGGACATTCCTGTGTTCTCAAGAGACCTGGAGACAGTCACTCTCGATACGGGCTTTAAGCGGATTCATTGTTTTGGAAAAGGGAATGCTGATCAACACAGGGGGGGTACATGTACTAGAGTCCAAGTATCTGGCCGTGTTTGAATTGATTGTATCGCCAATCCTGTGGAACAACTAGATTGGCTCAAAGCTGAAAGGCAGATAGAAGGCAGGTTGTTGAGAGAGAGAACCGAGGTCGTCTCAGCCGAAGGAACCCAATGGACGGCAACACAACGAAGGAAAGGAAGTTGGATCGGGGGAAGATAGAGATCCAGCCCGATGAATGCAAAGGGTGCGGATTATGCATCTCAACCTGCCCGATCAAGGGGATTCGATTCTCGGAATCCCTTAACTCGCAAGGTTTTCGACCAGCCCTCTTTGCGGCTCGGACCTGCAGTGGATGTGGAATCTGTTTCTATATCTGCCCTGAACCCGGGGCCATCACTGTCTACTTGAAGAGTCCATCCTTTGAGAAACATGTCTAAGAAACTCACTAAGGGTAATGTTGCCGTGGTCAAAGGGGCTATCCTGGCTGGCTGTCGCGCGTACTACGGTTATCCCATCACGCCTGCCAGCGAAATTGCCGAAGCGGCTGCCTACTATTTTCCCAAGGTCGGGGGAACCTTCCTGCAGGCGGAAAGTGAAGTAGCCGCCATCAATATGGTCTACGGGGCAGCCGCGACGGGGACGCGAGTGATGACAGCCTCCTCGGGGCCGGGGCTAAGCTTGATGCAAGAGGGCCTTTCCTATCTTGCTGGTGCCGAACTGCCATGTGTCGTTGTGGACATAATGAGGGCAGGCCCCGGTCTGGGAAACATCGGGCCCGAACAAGGTGATTATTTCCAGATGGTCAAGGGCGGTGGTCATGGGAACTACCACAACATTGTCTTGGCCCCTAACTCTGCCCAGGAGATGTGCGATTTCACCATGCAGGCCTTCGAAATCGCGGATCGGCTACGAAACCCGGTGATTGTTTTGGCAGACGGCTTTGTTGGCCAAATGATGGAGCCCGTCGAGTTCTCCTCTGTCGGGTTGGAGCCGCCAGCCAACGCTTGGGCGGTTCAGGGGAATGCCCAGACGCGCCATAATCTCATTAGTTCGATCCATCTCCAACACGAAGCGATGGAAAGACACGTCAATGACCTCGAGAAAAAGTACGCTGTTGCGGCTGAGTGCTGTACACGCCACGAAAGCTATCGCACTTCCGACGCCGACATCATCCTGGTGGGCTACGGGATTGTGTCCAGGATTCTCCGCTCGGTAGTTGACCAGGCTTGGGCCAAGGGTCTGAAGCTAGGGCTGTTCCGGCCGATCTCCTTGTGGCCCTTCCCGGGAAAGGAACTTAGAGCGCTGGCTGAACAAGCGAAGAGTTTCCTGGTCTGTGAACTAAGTTGGGGGCAGATGCTCGAGGACGTCCGCCTGGCTGTGGGCGAACTGGCCCCCATTCATTTCCACGGAAGAAAAGGGGGCATGGTGCCGACACCTGAAGAACTACTAGGGAAGATTCAGGATATCCAGGCCAGTGTCGGAAGTGTCGTTTCGGTTGGGAACTAGGGCACACGCGTGAATCCGGGCTTTCCCTATTTTCGAGAGTTGGCCGGATTCAACCGGCCTCGCTGATTTCGGGACACTGGTATTCCCGACTGCCACAGCATGTTCATTGCCGTCGGGAGTGGGAGCTCAGAGGTTTTGAGGGAAGAGGAGGCTTGATGCACACGGTCGTTCATGAGAAGCCCCGCAGTTTCTACACTTCTTATGACCGTAAAGAGGGGGATGTCAAGCTGACTCATTATTGTCCTGGTTGCGGACACGGGACGTTACACAAGTTCATCGCTGAGGCCATTGATGATTTGGGCATTCAGGAGCAGACCGTTTTCATCAGCCCCGTAGGTTGTTCGGTCTTCGCTTACCACTACCTGGATGTCGGAAACGTGCAGGCTGCTCACGGTCGTGCTCCGGCTGTCGCGACGGGCATCAAGCGAAGCAATCCGGAAAGCATTGTCATTGCATACCAGGGAGATGGAGACCTGGCTGCTATCGGTACAGCCGAAATCGTTCATTCCGCGAATCGCGGTGAAAATATCACTGTTTTCTTTGTCAACAATGCCATCTATGGCATGACGGGGGGACAGATGGCCCCGACCACGCTTCTCGGGCAAAAGACCGTCACGACGCCGATGGGCCGGAATCCGCACCAGGATGGCTATCCATTAAGGGTTTGCGAACTTCTCAGCACGCTTGAGGGCCCGACCTACCTGGAGAGAGTGGCCCTGACGAGTCCCAAGACCTATATGAAGACCCGGCAAGCAATTCGAAAGGCTTTGCGGAACCAGGTTGAGAACCGGGGCTTCTCCTTGATCGAGGTCTTGTCACCGTGCCCGACCGGATGGAAACTGAAACCCAACCAGGCTTGGAAATGGATTGAAGAACAGATGTTCCCTGTATTCCCACCGGGTGTCTACAAGGATCTTTCAGCCTCGCGGCAATCATGCCCCCGGACCGGACCGGGTCTCCCGGCAAGTCGGGTCGCTGAAGTATTGGACATTGGCCTCCTATCATCCTACGAAGAGGAGCCTTCCGAGGAAGTCACACTCCCGGTCGAAACGAAAGGAATCAAAATTTCGGGGTTTGGAGGACAAGGAGTGCTGTTCATGGGTGTGGCCCTGGCGACGGTGGCTATGAAGGAAGGATACCACGCGACATGGCTGCCTTCCTATGGACCCGAAATGCGGGGGGGGACGGCCAACTGCAATGTCGTCTTTTCGCACCGCCCCATCGGTACCCCTTTGGTCGATTATCCGGACATTCTCATTGCCATGAATGCGCCTTCGCTCAGGCGGTACCAGGATCAGGTAAAAGCCGGCGGCTTGATTGTCTACGACAGCGCGGTCATTTGTGACAGCCCTGAAGCGTCAGGGCGCGAGTTCCTGCCGGTCCCGGCCGCAAGGATGGCTCACGAGTTGGGAGACCATCGCGTGGCAAATGTAATCTTACTGGGAGCGATGTTAGCGAAGTGCCCCATATTGAGAAGATCCCATGTTTTTTCCGCCCTTGAAGAGAGCGTTGAAAACGAGAATCTGAAACAGCTCAACCGCAAGGCGTTTGAAGCGGGGCGACTTTATCTTGGTACACAAACCTGAGCGCTGACTGTAAAAAACTGTCTTCATTCTGCTGGTCTCCAGTCCGAATTGAAGCAGGGACGGCACTTGGGCGTTGGGTTTTTAGAGCTTGATCGAATTGAATTGGTTACCAGAGAATGGTGGAGCGTGAGCATGGCGATTGACAGTGAAGGGGGTCGAGGGGGCTTTGAGGTGTCCTTGGAAGAAAACACTCATCGCGGTGGAGATGCCCTGAGGGAGATTCACAAGGTGGGCGTCATCGGGGGTGGAACGATGGGACGCGGGATTGCCGCCTTCCTGGCCCAGGCCGGAATTGAAGTTGTCCTTTGCGAGCTGAACGAGGAACTCGCCGAATCAGCCCTGACAAAAATCGGGGATTACTTTGACTACGAGATTTCCCGATGGGCTCTGACGGAAGGGGACAAGCGCGCACTGATGAAGAGGCTCTCCACGACGTCGTACCTTGATGACCTGGACCTGCTACCCATCTTAATTGAAGCCATCCCTGAAGACATGAGCTTGAAAGTCGCCTTGTTCAAGCAGCTCTCACAAATCTGTCCGGCCTCCACGCTTTTTGTTACCAATACCTCGACCCTCAGCATTACAACCATGGGTCGGAGTATTTTGCATCCGCAGCGGTTTATTGGAGCTCATTTCCTGAATCCCGTGACGCGCGTCAAGCTGGTGGAGTTAGTGCGGGGATTAGAGACCTCGAAAGATACCTATCAAGAGACCCGGGAGTTCCTGGTCCGGCTGGGTAAGACTCCGATCGAGGTTTATGAGTATCCAGGCTATGTGACCACTCGCGTCATCCTGCCAATGATTAACGAAGCCATGCACGTCGTTATGGAGGGGGTCGCTAGCGCCGAAGACGTGGATATCGCCATGAAACTTGGTTACCAAATGGAAATAGGACCGCTAGCGCTAGCAGACCGAATGGGGTTGGACGAGGTCATGAAATGGATGGATTACCTTTTTCGGGAACTCGGGGATTTGAAATACCGGCCGTGTCCCATCTTGCGCAAAAAAGTGCGTGAGGGTGAGCTGGGAGTTAAAACTGGGCGCGGCTTCTTTGAGTACCACGGGAAAGTTGATTGATCAGGCATCAGTCCCGGTTCAAACCGGTTAAAGCTACAGGGTCGACAGATATCCTCGGTTCTGTGGCTTTTTTTGTGGTTATTGGGACAACTAATCTTTGGAGAGTGAAGAAAGGGCTTTTATGAAGGCGCTGGTCTTGAATTGTGGCAGCTCGACAGTGAAATTTCAGTTGATTGAGACAGACCCGGATCTGATCTCTCAAAACCAGGATCGCATTCTGGTTAAAGGAATCGTCGAGAAGATTGGAACAACGGAGGCCATCATCAGTTATCAGCATGGTGACGAAAAGCCTACGAAGTCGGTCGAGGAGGTGCTTGATCACAGGACGGCCGTCGCCAAATGTTTGGCTCTTCTGACCTTGGGGGACCGTCCCGCAATCCGGGACGAATCGGATATAGGAGTAGTCGGCCACCGCGTCGTTCACGGGGGAGAAAGATTCAGCTCATCCACCTTGATGAATGAAGAGGTTGTAGCGCAGATCCGGGACTGCATCGAGTTGGCGCCACTTCACAATCCGCACAATCTGAAAGGCTACCAAGTTTGTGCCCAGCTCTTGCCTGATGTGCCTCAGGTGGCGGTTTTCGATACCTCCTTCCACCAGACGATGCCGCCCTCTGCTTATATTTACGGTGTGCCCTTCGTCCTTTACCGCCGCCACCAGATCCGTCGCTACGGTTTTCATGGGACATCTCATCGCTTTGTAGCCTATCGATACCGCCAAATTTTTAGTCTTAACCGGGAAGATGCCAATCTGATTACCTGCCATTTGGGGAATGGTGCATCCATCTGTGCGATTCAGGCCGGCAGATCCGTGGATACCTCAATGGGATTTACCCCCTTGGAGGGGTTGGTGATGGGAAGTCGGAGCGGAGACTTGGACCCTTCGGTCATCTTACACGTCATGGCGAAGGAGGAGTTGTCGATCAACGAGGCGACTACCCTCTTGAACAAGCACAGCGGACTGTATGGAATATCCGGTATCTCCAGCGATATGAGGGAGCTGATGGAGGAGTACAGGGTCGGCAACGAAAGAGCGAAGCTTGCCATCGACGTCTTCTGTTACCGGATCAAGAAGTACATTGGAGCTTACGCCGGGGTGTTGGGGAAGGTGGATGGGTTAATCTTTACAGGCGGGATTGGAGAAAATGCGCCTCTAGTCCGCGCTCAAAGCTGTGATAGTCTGGGATTCTTTGGGATTGAAGTCGATTCGGCTCTAAATGAAGCCACCGTTCGGAAAGAGGGAGAAATCAGCCCATCCTCCAGTAGAACCCGGGTTTATGTGATCCCGACTAATGAGGAGCTTTTGATAGCCCGGGACGCAGTCCGTGCCGTTCTGGGTGTGCCTCAGCCCGCATAAACGGCCAGATCTGGGACCGCGCATAGATTGCGTATTCTGGCACGGTCTTTCAGGCGCAGCGTATCCCTCCAGAATTGTCTGGCCAGATTCCTGCAAAGCTTGATCAATCGAATATCGGCCTCCCCATCTCGGCTGGGGGTTGAGAACCACTTTGGGAGAATACACCCACAGTCAGGCAACTCCTGTTGCCACCAACTCCACTTCCTGACCTCCGCTTACCGTCCCCTGACCTGCAGTGCCTTTTTCCAGTGCTACTTTTGAGTAATGGGTCGAGCCATTGAATACTTCCCTGGTTGGCAACACAATTGCACAAGCAATACTAAAGAATCATTGCTTGGAAAGTCGAGTTGTGTGGAACCTCATGCTGCCTGTCATCTGATTGAAAACGGCAGGAGGCGGGAAATATGAACAAAAAGTTGATTGTTTCACTGGTATTGATTTTATCGGTCCCATTTTCTTTCTTGGCCAATGGTTTTCTGCCCTGTTGCGATGATCATGCCGACACGGTGAAGGCCTACCTCGACTCTGTGAAGGACTTGGTGGCAAGAGTGAAGGCTGAGAATTTGGAGCAATTCTTTCAGAAGAGCCACAGACAGGAAGGCTTGACCTACCTGAAATTTGTGTCCCAGAGCAGTCTTGAAGCGGTACAGCACTATAACGAAATGATTTTGAAGTCCGACCCGGCCATAAAGAATTTGGAGGAATTCAAACAATCGCAGAAGGTCGTGGAGAGCCTCCAGAAGAAGGCCCAGCAGCTAGCGGGTCAGATCAAGGCGGCCAGGGACGACAGAGGAGCCAAGATTCTGATTGAGAAGATTGCCCTGGAGTTGAAGTGATGGAGCACTCTAGCCACCCGCGGGTCCTCTGATATGGGGGAACGAAGTGGCTACGAAATCTGGCTGAAAAACGCGTTTCTTCGTTGAGATCTTTGAGACTTGGGGAATGGTTGGATGAGTATCCCGGTTGGATTATCCTACCCAAATTAAGCAGTTTCCCTAAACTAGCCCGGTATTGGGGTCCCGCTTAATCATCCTTCCATATAATATCTTGGTAAATCCAAGTTACCGTAAAATTCCATCCAGCTATTCCCCAGGGGTTTCCGCCTCGATCCTTTTTCCTGCTCGATCTTTTCCCAACAACAATGCAAAATGGAAGTATGAATGACAAGGGAGTACGGCAGGCAAAATACTATGTTCTTGCCATCATCGGTTCACTTTTCATAGCCACTGCCGTGTCTTTGTTCGCCAATCTACACAAAACTGACGACCAGTATATGCAGCTGGCGAACGTGGTGGCTCGTTCCTTCTATCAAGCTGTAGCGACAATGAGGGATTGGAATACCCTGCACAAAGGGGTTTATGTTCCGATTTCGGATTCGGTTCGTCCGAATCTGTACCTTGTTGATCCGCTTCGCGATGTCACGACCTCCGAGGGGCTTCACCTTACGAAAATCAATCATGCTCAAATGATAAGGATGCTTTCCGAGTTGCTGATACAGGACAGAGGAGTCCATATCCATATGACCAGCTTGACCCCCATCCGATCGAGCAATACCCCGGATGCATGGGAAAAACAGGCCCTTGAAGAGTTCTCTCAGGGAAGAATGGAACAACACCAAATAGTTAGAGATAGAAATGGTGAGCAGACGTTTCGCTACATGGCGGCGCTCAAGGCGGAAGTCTCTTGCTTGAATTGTCACCACGAACACAAAAGTGCGGACGAGATCAGAGGAGGGATCAGTATTTCATTTGATTTTGGACCCTTCGAGGAGCTGAAGGCCCAAAGCAATCGGCAGATCTGGTTGTTGCATATATTGGGCTTCTCCGGCTCCTTCCTCCTTATTGCCTTTCTTGGCCAGAAACTTGTCCACAGCATTGAGGCTCTTCGAGAGTCTCTGCGTCGAATCCGACAGCTTGAAGGTTTGGTACCTATCTGCGCGGGCTGCAAAAAGATCCGTAACGAGGGAGGCAATCCGAGAGATTCATCCTCGTGGGTTCCGGTCGAATTGTATATCGCTGAACGAACGAATACGGAATTCACTCATAGCCTGTGCCCCGAATGCTTTGGCAGGCTGTACCCTGGCCTGAGAGGCGGGAAGACATGATCACAGCTGTCGGAGCTATTCATTGGCTTGCTGAAATCTGGCCATTCAGCTTCCACCAAATGAAATCGTAGGCGACCGGATCCAACCGTCGTTTCAAATCGAAAATATAGTTTTTCTCGTTACCAAATTCGCCACCGACTCGTTCCATGGTGCTCAGTCTCAACTGGAAAGGGCCTGTGCTCCCAATGGACGAAAGGTCCTCATAACGCCAAAGACGGGAATGGGCCTTGTCGGAAGTCTTGTAGACGAGATAGTGTTCGCTAATCTCCAGGGTTCCTTGGCATCCGCCAAAGGTATGTTGATGCTTAACGGGGATTTCAAATCGTGCGGGCATACCTGTGGGGAGAATCCCTGAAACTAATGGCTTAGTGAGCCTTTCATGTAAAAAAGACAGAAGAGATTCTGGAACCGTTCCTTCCGTCAATTCAAAATTAAAACTCCGGTCCTTGCCGAACTCGATTTTCTTGTCTTCGTAAGTCAAAAGAACGATCTTCCCTGGGCTCAGCAGACCAAGTTGCTGGATATCCTCGTAATTCCAGACTCGGGCATCCTTCTTGTGGCTGGTCCTGTATTCCACACTGGTGTCACCGAAGACCAACTCTCCCTGGCAGCTTCTGATCCCGTGGTCGTGCTTGACTTTGAATCGGGTCTCTGCGGTGGAGAACGAGGAGACAAAGGAAAAAGAGCCGATCAGCAAAATCATTAAATGGCCTTTCATGAAAACCTCGCTAAATGGACTGAAGTATCTATTGCTCTATTTGTTGTCGTACACTCTGAAAAGCACCCACAAAGTCGATGATACGCCCGCCGTTTTCGCGCTGGAAGTTTTCTGCTGTCTCCTTCTGCGCAAAGGTCAGGAGGCTGGGCATGCAGCGGTCATAGTGCATCTCGCAGAACAGGCCGCTATCAACCCGCATAGTTGAGCTGCTGCAGCATTCCATCACATTGGATCCTTCCAGGTAATAAGCAGATTCGGCGGAGATTCGCTGGCCGTTGCTAAAATCAGTAGCTGCCGTAGCCCTTGCCTTGTTCTCAATCGCAAACCTCAGGCCGCAGCGGGGACAACAGGAAGGATGCTCTTTGCCATCCTTCGATACCACAATGAAAGTCTGGGCCGGGTGCAGCGGACGCTTGCAGACCGAACAGACCGGATGGCCAGGGGCCAGGCGGCCGCTTTGAACCAGATAAAACAGAGACCCTCCTAACCCGAAAATAAGCAATACAATCACGACACTGGCTAGTCTTTTCGACTCTGGCAGCTTGGTCCCTTCATCCATAGGATTCTCCTCTGCAAATCAATGTCACTGCGCTTTGATCTCGACTGGCGGGCCAAAGGTCTGGTTCTTAACCTCTGCCTTCCATTTCCAGATGAAATAGATGCTGGGGTAAACCAGCAGTTCCAAAAGAAACGAGGTCGCCAATCCACCCACCATGGGTGCCACTACGCGTTTCATCATGTCCGAGCCTGTGCCGATGGACCACATGATGGGCATCAGTCCCATGAAGGCCGCACAGACAGTCATCATTTTGGGGCGAACCCGCTTGACAGCGCCGTGAATGATGGCCTCTGTTAATTCTACCTTGTTTTTCAGGACTCCTTTCCGCCTGGCGTCTTCGTAGGATAGGTCCAAGAACAACAACATGAAAACGCCGGTTTCAGCGTCCAGCCCCATCAGCGCAATCATGCCGACCCAGGCGGCAATGGAAATATTGTACCCCAGCAGGTACATCAGCCAGACTGCGCCGATCAAAGAGAACGGCACAGCCATCATCACAATCGAGGCTTTTACCACCGACTTGGTGTTCATGTAGAGCAGCGCAAAAATCAGCACCAGTGTGATTGGGATGACGATCTTCATGCGTTCGCGCACACGTAGCATATTTTCGTACTGACCGCTCCAGACCAGGGAATAGCCAGTGGGTAGACTTAGCTTGTCCTGAACCAGTTTTTTGGCCCGTTCCACATAACCACCGATGTCACTGGAGGCCAGGTCTACAAACACATAGCCAGCTAGCATTCCGTTCTCGTCCCGGATCATAGCAGGCCCATTGACCTTCTTGATCGCCGCGACCTGTGAGATGGGAATCTGAGCCCCGCCAGGAGTGGGGACCAATACCTGGCTGAGCCGTTCCAGGTTGTCTCTCTCTTCGCGAGGGTAGCGGACATTGACCGGGTAGCGGGCTCGGCCTTCAATCGTGGTGGTCACATTCTCTCCGCCAATGGCTGACATGATGACGTTTTGAGCATCGGCAACAGTCAATCCATAGCGTGCCAGCTGCTCCCTTTTCAGATCAAAGTCAACAAAGTATCCGCCCGCTACTCGTTCGGCAAAAACAGAACGAGTCTCCGGAAGTTCTTTGATTAATGCCTCCAGATGGCCCCCGATCTTCTCGATTTCCATCAGGTCCGCCCCAAAGACCTTGATGCCGACGGGAGTCCGCACACCCGTGGTCAACATGTCAATTCGGTTCTTGATGGGCATCGTCCAAGCATTAGTGACTCCAGGGATCCTGACTTCTTGGTCCATTTCGGCCACCAAATCCTCTACAGAGATCCGCTCGGGCCAGATCCGTCGAAACAAGAGATTCTTGAGCCAGTCAGGCGACCAACCGGAATACCACGCCTCCTTGTAGCGCCACTCCGAAGCGGGCTTTAAGACCACCGTGGTTTCCATCATGGAGAACGGCGCCGGATCTGTCGATGTCTCCGCCCGCCCGGCTTTTCCGAAGACTCTTTCCACTTCCGGGAACTCCATGAGCATTTGATCCTGATGTTGTAGAATCACCTGGGCCTGAGCCACCGAGATGCCCGGCAAGGTGGTAGGCATGTAGAGGAGTGTTCCTTCATTCAGGGGGGGCATGAACTCGCTCCCGAGCCGGAAATACACGGGAACCGTTGTGGCTACCAGCAAGAGAGCCATCGCAATGGTGCTTTTAGGGTGTCTCAAGACCAGCCGTGCTGGAGGTTCGTAAATTCTAAAGAGCAGTCGACTGATCGGGTGTTTCTCCTCCTTGTAGTACCTCCCGACAAGAACCTGGTTAGCTACCCAGGACACCCAGCGAGGACGGAAGGTCCAGTAATCCATGCGGGCAAACATCATGCGCATGGCTGGATCCAGAGTAACCGCCAAAATGGCCGCTATGGCCATCGCGAAGTTCTTTGTGAAGGCCAGTGGCTTGAATAACCGTCCTTCCTGGTCGACCAGGGTGAATACAGGCAAAAAAGCTACGGCAATCACCAGGAGTGAGAAAAAGACCGAGGGGCCGACTTCCTTGAGAGCCTGCAGTCTTACGGCGTGAAAATCACCGATGCGCCCACCTTCAACCCACAGTTCGAGCTTCTTGTAGGCATTCTCCACTTCCACGATGGCCCCGTCCACCAGGACTCCAATGGAGATGGCAATTCCCGCCAGCGACATGATGTTGGAGTTCAGTCCCATCCCATACATGGGAATGAAAGCGAGCAATACAGACACGGGGATGGTGACGATGGGGATGATGGCCGAGGGAATATGCCAGAGGAACACCAGGATGACAAAACTGACAATGATGATCTCAACGATCAATTCGTGTTTCAGGGTGTCAATGGAACGCTCAATCAGTACCGAGCGGTCATATGTGGTGACCACCTTCACACCCGGAGGCAGAGAAGCTTCCAGGTCTTTAAGTTTCTCTTTGATGCGGCGAATGACTTTGTCTGCATTTTCATTGTGGCGCATGATCACAATTCCGGCTACGACATCGCCTCTTCCGTCCAGGTCCGCAATACCGCGCCGGATTTCTGGCCCTCTTTCAACACGTGCAACATCCCGCAACAAGACGGGTGTACCGCGATCATCAGTCTTCAGCACAATCTGCTCAATGTCTCCAACTTTCTTGATATAACCGTGCCCTCGTACCATGTACTCCTTGCCCGAGAATTCAATAAGCCGGCCTCCAACCTCCACGTTAGAGTTACGCACTGCCTCAGCCACCATCATGATCGGGATGTTGTAGGCGGCCAGGCGATCACGGTCTACAGTCACCTGGTACTGGTTTTGAAAGCCACCCAAAGAAGCCACCTCGGCTACTCCTGGCACCGATTGCAGGGCAAATCGAAGATTCCAATCTTGGAAGGCTCGCAGATCTGCGAGCGAGTTCTTGCCGCTTTCATCGACCAGCGCATACTGGAAGATCCACCCCACGCCCGTAGCATCCGGACCGATTTCTGTTTTCACTCCAGGCGGAAGAGAAGAGGTTACCTTGGTCAGATACTCAAGGACCCGACTGCGAGCCCAGTAGATATCAGTGCCATCTTCGAAGATGATGTAAACATAGGAAAAGCCGAAGTCAGAGAAACCGCGGATTGCTTTGACCTTAGGGGCCCCAAGCAAAGCGCTGGTAATAGGATATGTCACCTGGTCTTCAATAATGTCCGGCGAGCGGTCCCATTTGGAGTAGATAATGACCTGAGTATCCGAAAGATCAGGGATGGCGTCAATGGGCTGGTTATACAGAGCCCAGAACCCCAGGACAACCACGGCCGCAGCGAACATCAGGACGATGGTCTTGTTATGGGCGCAGATTTCAATGAGTCTCTCAACCATAGACCACCTCGTCTCCCCTCAAGTCTGCCGGTGGAAGGGGCTTGGATTCCTGGAGATGGCAAGCCTGTTCAGGCTTAGGACTATTGGCCATGTTGATGTCCTCCTGCCACCCCGGAGATGGCACCCTTCAGCTTCGATTCCGAGTCGAGCAGGAAATTAGCGCCGGTGACGACCTTGTCTCCGAGGGTAAGACCTGATCTGATCTCGTAGAAATCTCGAACCTTGACGCCCGTTTTCACTTCCCGTGGTTCAAATTGCCCGTTTCCTTTCGCCACGAAAACCAGGGACCTTTCACCGGTTGCAATCACTGCGCTTTCTGGAACTGCCAGAGCCTTGCCCAGGCTTACTTTGAAGTCGACATTGGCGTACATTTCGGGTTTAAACACTGCTGATGGATTGGGAAGCTCAATCCGGACTTTGACTGTCCGTGTTTTCTCGTCGAGGGTGGGATAGATGAAGCTCACCCGGCCCCTCCATACCTTACCTGGCTGATAAGCAAGAGTAATTTCCGCCGGCTGGCCAACCCTGATGAAGGGAAGGTTGACTTCATAGACATCGGCTAGTACCCATATTGAAGAAAGATCAATGATGTCGTAGAGGCTGTCTGCCGGCATGACTCTCATCCCCTGCACAGCCGTCCTGGCAGTGACGGTCCCACTCACCGGGGAGTAGATCTTGAGAGCTTTTACCGGCTGTTCCGTCTTTTCCAACTGGGCAATTTCATCGGCTTGAACATCCCATAGCGACAGGCGCTGACGGGCCGACTCCAACAGGTCAATCCCGTTGAGAGAAGAATCTGGACCCAGGGAGTTGAACTTCCGTTTGGCACGAAGCGCCAGAAGGTATTCCTTTTGCGTGGCCAATAGATCGGGCGAGTAGACGGAAAACAGGGGATCGCCTTTCTTGACATACTGTCCGACGGAGTTTACATAGATATCCTGGATGTAGCCCTCGAACTTGGTATGCACGTGGTGCAGGCGTGTTTCTTCAGCGGCGACGAGGCCAACGGTACGAATGCTTTGCTGCAAATCCATCAGGTTGGCTTCATCCAGGGTAATCCCCATCATCTGCTGGCGCTCTTGACTGATCTTTACAGGAACATAGCCAGGGATGCCCGGTTCGCCACCACCGGCGGTTTCATCCGAGTAGACCGGCACCAGGTCCATCCCGTCCGGAGCCTTGCCTGGCTTCTCATACCGGTTGCCTGGATTCATAGCGTCTGTGTAATAGAGAATCTTGCGTTCTGAAGACGCTGTGGTTTCAGCGATCTGGTGCCCTTCATGAGAGGTCTTGCTCGCTACTGTTTCCGCATGGGATTCCTTGGCTTCATTCTCGACAGGAATCAGTCGCATGCCGCAGATCGGACAATCCCCCGGTTTGTCTGACACGTAAGTCGGGTGCATGGGGCAATGGTACTGTTGGACTGCCCTCTTGACCGTGGTAGTCCCCGCTGATTCCAGTTTCGAGTGTTGTCTGGCGGCGAACCAATACCCCCCTCCTGCCAATACGGCTGCTAAAAGAAAACCCAGGATGAAATTCCTCATTGTTGCACCTCGTTATTATTCAGGCCTTTGTTCGCGGAGGCCCGATCCAGTGGTTTCGCTACCAACTCCTCCACGCTTGCCAGGGCCTTGAGATACTCAGCCCGTTGTTCGTAGTAATTCATCTCATTCTCAAGAATGCTGCTGATATTGGACAATACCGTGAGAAAGTCAACGCCGCCCGTCTCATAGCTGGCCAAAGAGGATTCCAGGGCGAACTGAGCTTGTGGAAGAATCCGCTTCCAATAAAGCTCCATCAGCCTCCGGGAGGCTTCTGCTGCCAGGTATCGGTCTCGAATTCGGAAAGAGAGCATCTGGTTAGTGGCTCGATAGGTTTTTTGTGCCTCAACCAGGAGAAGAGAAGACTCCTCCAGGGCGTAGCGTTGTTTCCGCCAGAAGTAAATAGGCACGTTGACTTGTACTTTGAACTCCCACATGTCTTTCAATTGGCCCTGATTATAGTATCCCCCCATCACGTCGAAATCCGGATAGTATTCCCGGCGAGCCATTTGTACGCCCAATTGCTTGCCGTCAATGACCGACTGTTGGGCGCGAAGCATGGGTGAGGCGGTCTCCGCCTGGCTCTGTAAGGATGGAAGCGGTCCCAGCTCAGGCAGTGTTTCCACTGGCTCAGGTCGGCCCAGACCTTCGCTGGGGGACCGGTTGAGGAGAGCATTTATCTGGGCGGCCGCGCTGGCTTTCTTTTGCTCGATGACGGTCAATCTGGTTTCGAGAATCGAGATTTCAACCTGCGATTTGAACAGGTCCTGCTGTATGTTTTTGCCCACGGCATAGCGGGCTTCAGCTACTTTGAGCAGTTGTTGCAGAAGTGTTTGGTTGCGGTGCAGGATGTCTTCGGCTTCATACAGGAACCGGAGTTCGTAAAACGCAGTCTTCAATTGGGTGACGAGACTGAGTTCTCTGGCGCGATACATTTGCGCTTCAGTGTCTGCCTCTTTTCGCGCCATGCTTCCTTTTAATGTTCGCTTGCCTGGATAGGGGATCTCCTGAGCGATTTGCAGCCCGATGTTGCTGGTGGGTTCTACACCTAATCCTGCTCCCGGCAGAGGATTTCCATTGCTGATCCATCCCATCGTGATCCGAGGGTCAGGAAGGGCACTCTCCTGTACAGGGCGCGTCAGGGCCGCCTCGTATCGTTTTCGAACTGCTGATAACTCCGGGTTGGATCGGAGGAGTTCCTTGATCAATTCGGAAAGCCCCACCATTTGCTCACCTGTTGTGTACGGGTGCTCGCGAGGGCTTGCGACAGGATTGGAATTGGCTTCCAGCATCTGGTCCGACTGCCCCCATGACACCGATGGAAGGCAAAACAAGAGAGAAGGGAAAACACACCCAATGAGAATCTTCGATCCGGATCTCATAGAAAACCCCTTCGTAAGTAGAAAATTCAATCTGAATTGATTGACGTGCTTATAAGTAGCAAACCAGGACTTTTATTCTGAAGAGACGATTAGATCCGTAAGGTGGATTCGAAGAGAATTAGACTGGAAGCGTGGAGAATGGGAAACGGTATAAACCTCAAGGAGGAGGCAAAGGGATGAGGAACGACCATCCCAGGACTGGTAGCCAGGGGTACTTGGGCTACGGGGACTTCATCCCTGTTCTTTTGATTTGCTTGGGAGTTATCCTGTAGGATTAAAGGGATGTCCGGGAGCAGGGCCATCTCAGCCGGGCAGGGAAGGGATCCTTTTCCGCGAATCATCGTACCAGCCCCGCCGGGATTTGACTTTTGTCCGCAACAGGAATGACGCTCCTGAGAAATCATCCCTTGGGAAAACTGGCAATAGAGGACACAAGCAAAGGAGTTGAGCAGGGTAAAAGCAGCTAATAAAATGCCGCACACCCAACCCCCAAGTTTCCGGTTCCTCAACATTAGCTGACCAACAAGCCCTTCTGCTTCCCATCAAGCCGGGAAACCAAGGTGACATAAAATAACAAACCTAGTCTACCACAATATCACAATCCAGCAAGTCGCAATTTCAGCTGACCGAACCCGAAGTTCCTATACAATTCCTCGCAGGCAAGTGGTTCACGACTGTGAATGGTACTTGCAGGAATCAGGAAATAAGAATCCCGCAATTGGCTGAATTCACCCATGTGGTGGTGAAACCACCCAGCCGAGTTCTGTCGCGATATATACTAGCCCAGACGCCTTGTCGAGAATAGACCAACTTCGGAGAGACAGTTCCCAATTTCTTGTCACTCCAGCTCTGTAAATGGTTGTGGGGCAAATGATCTTCCATACTTGAGCTCTGCTTTAGGGACAATAAGAATGCCTTCGTTGTGCAGGGTTGGAGCCGAATGGGACAGATAGTTTTGGAAAGTCATATGCAGTGTCAGGAGTTTAACCATCTTTGCTTCAGGGAAGATTTGATTCTCTCAGAAAAGGAGGAGGTCTAAGGCTTAAGTGGGTTCCTGATGCAGACAATTGCACATTGAAGTTCGGGCTTCTTGACTACATCCTTCGGTTCTTGAACACGCTTAAGCTCAAAAGGCCGAAAAGCGAATGAAGATCAGGGACTACGGGAGATTGAACGCTTTCTTTACAGTCATGGCCGCTGTTGCGCTCGTCCTGGCGCTGGTCGGAATCTTTGACCTTCCATCGACCCCCTATTCGGGCTTTGAAATGACGGTAGACGGCCGTGCGTTCCATGTGGATCCCGCTGGCCCGGCGGCAAAGGCCGGCTTGAGGGATGCTGACGTGGTAGTTCAAATTGGAGAGGTCTCGACAGATAGACTTCATGACTTGGCCACGCAGAACCGCCCGAGGATAGGAGAAGTGCTCAAAGTCTCCGTCCTGCGGGATTTGGTCCGTCATGAATTTTCCATCACGCAAGCCAAATTGCCCGCCCGGGTCGCCTTTCAAAAGTGGGGGACCAACCTCATGGCCCTGGTTATGCTGGCACTGGGATTTGCCGTGTTCTGGTATCGTCCCAGCAAGCCAAGCTCACTGTTCTTCTTAAGCAATCTTTGTTTTGCGCTGGCATTTACCACGCCTCCTTATTTCCAGCACCACTTCTTGCGCGCCATTGTGACCACCGGGAGCATCCTTTTCCTGACCATGGGGCTCGCGTTCTTGCTCCACCTTTCAGTGGTCTTACCCAAGCCGAAACAGTTGATCAGGGAGACCAACATCGTGGAATCTCTAATTTACCTGCCCGCCCCCATCTTGGCGATTTTCTTCCTGGCTCTCCAGTTGATTGATTTCAAGACCGATTTGCTGGTTAACCTGGTCCTGCATGAGGGCTTCGTTGTGATGATCTTGACTTGTGTCGGGCTTGCTCTGTCGGCAGCTATTCATAGTCTCTGGGCAGCCACATCGGGGGAGCGTTCTCAAGGACTAGGCTGGCTTGTCATGGGATTTGTATTGGGCTCTGTCCCACCGGCAGCTGATTCATTTATGAAAGTTTTTCTGCCCAATTCGACACTACCTGGTCAATCCTACTACTCAATGGCCGCTATCCTGGTGTCACTGGGGTTTGGATGGGCTTTGTGGAGAAACATCACGACCCCAGCAAAAACAAAGAAGGAGGAACCGGTCCGGCCGATTATCTTCAAGAAAGCCTCCGGACAGTAAAGGAGCTATTTGAAAATGCGAGCTTGGAGGGTGGCGCCGTGCTCCGTCGCGGCGCTTCTCTCAAGCGGGCTTCAGAAGGCGCGGACCTGGAAATCAGACCCACGTGGCCACGATTAAAACATGTTTTCATCTGCCGTGGCCCGCTAGGCTGGCGCATGTAAGACTTCCACGAAAATCTCCCGCACTGGGGAATCACGCCGCATGCCCAGCGGTCAGGGTGTCCCCTCCCGACAGTTCATTGACGAGCCTACTGCGCTCGACTCCTCCCTTTGTTTTTTTCCTTGCTTCACTCGCTCGAACTCTCAGTATAATTATATATATGAGAAGACAGGCTGAGTCGGGAGAAGTACTGCCAATCCATGACAGTTGTTACAGCAGTTGCCGACTCGTTTGCACAGACGCCATTTTCACCACAAATGCTGATGGGGTGCTGAATTCCTTTAATCAAGCGGCACAGGATTTGTTTGGATATCTGCCGGCTGAGGTCATCGGGAGACCCTTGCGGCTTTTTCTGAAAGGCGGCGAAGTAGAGGCTGAGAGAATTCGCAAGCAGTTGCTTGAAAGGGACAGTGTCCACCTTTTTGACACCGAGATTGTTGGGAAGGACCGCAAGGTAGTACCCATTCAATTGTCTGCCTCCACTTTGAAAGATGCCTCCGGGTCGACGGCTGGATTCATTGCCATCTGTCATGATCTTAGTCCCCTCCGTAACCTTGAAACGGCGATGGCAGAAAAGGACCAATTCTTCGCCAGCATCTTGAGGAATTCCGCAGATGCCATCCTGACTATGGATGCCCAGGAGCGAGTGACCTCTTGGAACAAGGGGGCTGAGGATATTTTTGGCTACTCTGAAGAGGAAATGCTGGGGAGACCACTGGATGTCCTCCTCCCTGAGGAACTCAAAAGAGAACGCGAATTGGAAAAGATCTCCTCCATCGCTCGGAACGAAGGTTACCTCAGAAGCTTTCATACCCGACGGGTGACCAAAGACGGCCAATTGATCGACGTGATCTTTACGCGCACGGCCATCAAGAATAGCCAGGGAGACATTGTGGGATACTCTTCTGTGCTGAAAGATGTAACGGAACAGAGGCTCATTGAACGACATCTGGCGCAAATGGAGAAGCTCTCAGCTATTGGAGAATTGTCTGCCGGGCTGGCCCACGAGATTAAGAACCCCCTGGCGGGAATTAAAGGGGCCATTGAGATAATTAGGGAAGGAGTGCCAGAGGATAACCCTCACCGGGCCATCCTGGGGGAAGTGCTTTCGGAGGTTTCCCGAATTGACCGCATCGTGATGAGTCTTCTTTCCTATGCCAAGCCCAAGAAGCTTGATTTTGTGAAGGTCGAGCTAGGTAACCTGATCCGAAACGTAATATCTTTCCTGAGAAACCTGGCAGACGGCAAGAGGATCAACCTGCGGTTCGCCGGTCCTCAAGAAGTACCATGGCTGAACGCGGATGAGAACGAAATCAAACAACTTTTCCTCAATCTGATCCTCAATAGTATTGAAGCCTTACCGGAAGGCGGTGAGGTAATCGTCCATCTGGAAGTTCTTCCGGAAAATAGACTCCGAGTTGAAGTCTCGGATAATGGTCCAGGAATTCCTCCTGAAAACCTGAGTCACGTATTCCGCCCCTTCTTTACCACCAAAATCGAGGGCACGGGGCTGGGCCTCGCAACCTGCAAACAAATCGTCGCTGAATACGGCGGTGACATCCAGGTTAAAAGCGAAGTAGGGAAGGGAACTAGATTCTCGATTGAACTCCCGCTGAGTTTGGCGACTCCCCGCACCTTGTCTACCTCTAGGAAACCGGCCTGAAGGGAATGACCCCTAAGAAAACCCTTGGCAAGTTCATGGTTGTGCTATCATGATCGCGGCGCTGAGCTGATAGGCATTGGTTACTATCCGCTTCAGCTTCATTTACTTATCCGGGCAAAACAATTCGAGAAGCCTCTTGAAAACAGCTGTCGTTAGAGGAAGGGTATGCCGCGCGAAACCATCTTAGTTCTTGATGATGAAAGTCTCATCCGTTGGTCGCTCAAGCAAAAACTGGAATCTTGGAATTACCAGGTTTTGGATGCTGCCGATTTACAGGAGGCCATCAACAAGCTGAATTCAGAGGCACCGGATCTCGTCATTTCTGATATCAAGTTGCCTGATGGCAGCGGCCTTGATTTCCTGAGAAGAGTCAAAGAGGCCCACGCGAACATTCCTGTCATCATAATCACCGCATTCGGGGTAGTGGACGTGGCGGTTCAGGCACTGAAGCTGGGCGCCTATGATTTCATTGAAAAGCCCATCAATTTCGAAAAGCTCGAGAACATTCTTCGGAATGCCCTGGAAGCCAACCGGCTGAAGACCCAAGTAGCCCAGACCTTCACCCGTGACAAGAGCCGGTTTAACCTGGAAAACATCATCGGGATGTCGAAGGCGATTGAAGAGGTCCTCGATTTGATACGTAAGCTGGCGCAAGCGGGGGCTTCGACATTGCTCGTGCAAGGAGAGAGCGGGACGGGGAAAGATCTGGTCAGCAGGGCACTCCATTACGAAAGCATCAGACGCGATCACCCCTTTGTGGCATTGAACTGCGCGGCGATTCCTGAAACCTTGATTGAGACCGAGCTATTCGGTCATGAGAAGGGAGCCTTCACTGACGCCAAGACTATGAAGAAAGGTGTCTTCGAAATGGCCGATGGAGGAACGGTCTTCCTCGACGAAATCAGCGAAATGCATCTCAATCTTCAGTCCAAGTTCCTCAGGGTGTTGGAGGACCAGACATTTCGCCGCGTGGGGGGCGTCAAGGACATCTCCGTGGACGTGCAAGTAGTGGCCTCTAGTAACCGGAATTTGGAAGTAGCAGTCAAGGAAGGGAAGTTTCGGGAAGACTTGTACTATCGACTTTCCGTGGTTCCCATTCAGATCCCGCCCTTGAGAGATCGAAAGGAAGACGTTCCACTGTTGGTTAACCACTTCATTCAACTCTACAACCACCAATTCCGAAAGAGCGTTAATGGAGTCACGCCCGAAGGGATGAAGTTGATGGCAAACTACTCCTGGCCCGGGAATGTCCGGGAACTGAAGAATGCTGTCGAACGGGCCATGATTCTGAACGACAGCCGGATCATAGACGTTCCTGATCTGCCTATTCGCATTGCCGATCCAAGTTCGGCCGTTCCTCTGCTGCGGGCTTCTGGCGATTACCTGGTCAAGCTACCGCCGGAAGGGGCCGGCTTGGAAGATATTGAGAAAGAGTTGATACAGCAGGCCCTCAACATGGCCAACATGAATAAGACCAAGGCCTCCAAGCTTCTCAAGATTAGCCGCGATACCCTGCGCTACAAAGTCAAGAAGTACCATTTGGAGTGAGATATCTGTCATAACGGTGCGCTCATCGGTACGTGAACAGCGAAGCGTACAAGATCAGCCCGATCATCATTAGTCCGATCCCCAGCGCCACAAAGCCCAAACGACGCCACGTCTTTGCAACGATCGGAAGAGGTGGCTTCATCAGGCGAGTTTCCAGTTTTCCACTGTCGATCATTGCCTGGTATTCCCTCGGCCTGTCACGCCGAAACTCCTCTATGGGCATCCCCTCGGTGAATATGACGGTGTCGATAGGGAACTTCTCCGGACGAAAATGGGTGTTGAAGAAATGTACGCTGAAGATGAAGCACACCGCAAGTAACGCCTCGTCACTATGAATCGTGGTCGCTACGTTTACCATCCAGCCAGGCATAAAATGAGTAAAGAAGGCAGGAAACCACAACAACAGCCCTGTCGTTCCGATCACAACGACACCCCAGAAAACGGCGAAGTAGTCGAACTTCTCCCAATAAGTCCAGCGGCCGTATTCCGGCCGTGGCCCTCGTCTGAGAAACCACTTAAGCGAGCCGATGAACTCGCGCCAGTCTATGCGGTTGAACAGCATGCTGTCTGGTCCGGTGACGAACCGGCGCCAGCTCAGACCACTCCTCCTGCGCAGCTTGAACAACTCCCAAAGATGCAGGCCGAAGTAAGTAAAGGTTAGCAAAGCACAGAAACGATGAATCAGGCCCGCAGCCTGAAATCCTCCGAGCAGACGCGCCAGAACTCTCGCCCAAGCAGCATAAGAGAACTTCAGGATCATACCAGTCAGCGCAAGCCCGAGGAAACTGCTGATCACCATCAGATGGAGATTTCGCTGTAAGCGGTCGAAGCGGCGCACATAGACTGCTTCGCCACCAGACTGGGTTTGTGGTGCAGACTTACGGTACTCGAAAGATCGCGGAAGCCACAAGACCGTGTGCGCGCCGGAAACCACCAGAGTCACCACCAGCAGCGACGTCATGCCCCAGAATGTGAAGAAAAGGAAAGGATACCTTTTCGGATCATGATGGGTGGCGTGCGTCAAATATCCGGCGAACTGCCGGTGGGAGCTGGGGTGGCATTTGGAACAGGTCTTGACGATGTTGTTGCGGCTGAGCCGTGAATGCGGATCCGTCACCGGCAGAATATCGTGGGCCCCGTGACAGTCGTAGCATTTGGCAGTTGCCAGGTATCCCAACTTCGAAACCTTCCCATGAAAGGTCTCGAAGTAGCTTGCGGTAATTTTCTCGTGACATCGGCCACACTGATCCATGATATGGAGCCGGAAGTCGGCCAGGTCCGTCCTTTCGATAGTGTGTGCGGAGTGGCATCCGCTGCACACCGGCAACTCTTTGTTCGTGCGAGTGACTTCGGGCGAGTGGACGCTGGCGGTAAAGAGTTCGTAGATTCCGCGATGGCATCGCGAACACGTGCGCGCGATGTTGTTGCGGTTCACGCTGGAGCGGGGATCCCGGCTGGGCAGCTCGCGGTGGGCAGTGTGGCAATCGGCACAATTCGCTGTCACCGTCAGACCGCTTTCCAACAGCCCCTTGCCGTGGATGCTCTCCATGTAGTTCTCTACGATGTTATTTTGTTTGCCTCGGTAACGGACAGCTGCTTTCTCACCTACCCGATGGCACTTTCCGCACAACATGGGCACGTTTCGGGAATAGGTCGGCGAGTGGGATTCACCCTTTCCCAATGTTCCATGATAACTGTGACAATCGTTGCAAGCGGGCGCGTCCGGATTCCCCTCTGCGACCAGTTGGCCATGGGTGCTTTCTCGATATTGACTCACCACTTCGGCGTGACAGATCGAGCAGTCCACCTTTTGTGGCATGGTGCGGCACGGCCGCAGTTCAGAGGGTGTGCCACCCGTATGACATTGCACGCACGCAATGCGCGAATGACGCGAATGTGCCAACTCTTCTTGGTTTACAAAGAGAGACGCCGTGCGCCCGGCTTGGGTCGTTCGCAGTTCGCGATTGTCATGGCACCTCTGACAATCCCGGTCCGACATGCCCTGCGAGTAGAAAACCCGCCTCACCTTGTGCGGGGAATGGCAATCTACACAGGCAGGGATCATGTGCGGCTGCTTTTCCCACAGTTCCCCCTGTATGACTTTGCGGTGGACAACTTCGATTTGGGCGTGACAATGCGTGCAGGTTTTCGCGATGTTCTTCTTGGCGATAGAAGAACGTGGATCCGTATGCGGGAGAACAAAGTGCGCAGTGTGGCAGCTGGTGCACACGGCAGTAACAATCAGTCCGCGGCGAAACAGGCCTTCACCGTGGATGCTGTCCATGTAATTACTCAGGATATTGTTCTGTGGGAATTGATGTGTCAGCTGAACGGGGGAGCCTTCACGATGGCAGTTTCCACACAAGCGAGGGATCTCCATAGTCGAGGTGGGAGATCCGGAAGCCGCGGGACGCAACACATTATGCGTGCCGTGACAAGTCTTACAGCCCGGAGCCAGGCGGTCTCCGTGTTTGGCGGCACGCCCATGGAGACTTTCGGAGTATTGCGCCTGCTGGTCCGGATGACAGGAACTACAATCCACTGGCGTTAGTTTCTCGCTGTGAGGGAATTCCTTGCCCTGCAAGTCGCTGTGACAGTTGCTGCATTCCAGCGAGGAGTGCGGGGAAGCACGTAAAGCCGTGGCATCGAACGGCGGAGGCACGCCTGCCTCTCGTTTGCTCGTGCGCCGCCCACTATCATGGCAGGCAGTGCACTCCCCGGAACCAGGGAGTGGGGATGGCGGTTGGGCTGGTGTACCCTGCGCCATGAGCATGGCAAGAATCAGAATGTGCCAACTTATCATTTAGAAACCTTGCCCTCCCTCGGCGCCTGAACGGATTTGGTCAGAGAACCGTGGCCAGGCCTAATCCCACTCGGGCCAGGAACCCGATCAACACAGCCGAGACCAGGGTATAGAGCACCACCAACAGCATCAACCTCCAGCCGATCTCCTTGGTCAGGGCTGCTATGGTTGCCACACAAGGAATGTAAAATGTCACAAATAAGGTGAAGACGATTATCTGGGAGACCGTCATAACCGACAGCACGTGGGTGGTCCCCAGGGCCTGATACAGCATGAGCATTGTGAGTTCTTTTCGCAGGACCCCGAAGATTAGTGTGGTTCCGACTGCTTCCGGAAGTCCCAGCAGGCCCGTGAGCGGCCGCAGGACGGTATTGATATCACTACTCCATCCCCGGTAGTCGGCCAGACTCAATAGAATACTCCCACCGATCAGGAGCGGCCATGCAATAACGATGAACTCGCGCAAGCGGAACCAGGTTTTTAGAAGAACGATCCGTGGGCTGGGCAAGTGGTAAGCCGGGACTTCCAGAATCATGCCGGGCGTCTTCTCCGGCAGTAAGGCAGACAGAAGTCTGCCGGAACAAGCGATGACCAGGATGTTGAGAACGTAGATGGCAACGGCCCAGAGGGGACCGGCATAGAAGGCCACCAGCCCGAAAATGACAGTCATGCGGGCTGAGCAAGGAGTGAGGGTGGCAATAATAGCGGCAATGAACCGGTCACGCCGGGATTGGAGCATGCGCGTCGCCATGACTGCAGGCACATTGCACCCATAACCGAGGATAGCTGGCACGATGGCCGTGCCGTGAAGTCCTACCCGGTGCATAAAGGCATCCATCAGGAAGGCGACCCTCGGTAGATACCCGACGTCTTCCAGAAGTGCCATCCCGATGAGGAAGGGCACCAGGTAGGGAAGCACAATCGCCATTCCCCCGGACAAGCCCTGCAAGATCCCACGAAGACAATAGAAGGCAAAGCCAGAAAAATGCTCTCCCAGATGAGTGATGGATCTCTCGAACACGCCCAGAATGGGAGGCTCAATCAGGGCTCCGACTCCATAGACCATGCCGAAAAATCCCAAGAGCAGAGAGAAGAGGACGGCATAGCCCCATACCTTGTGAGTCAGGATGCCATCTAAACGCTCTCGGAAATCCACGGGGGGGGTGCTCACCGTCGCCACTTGCTCGAAGACCTTCATTGAAAGCGCATGGCGCTCCGAATGGATGACCTCGTCGGCTGGCTTGCCGCGGCTGTCGCCCAGTTTCTGCCGAGCT
The DNA here is from genome assembly GCA_041476565.1 of Terriglobia bacterium. Taxonomy (GTDB): domain Bacteria; phylum Acidobacteriota; class Terriglobia; order Versatilivoradales; family Versatilivoraceae; genus DATKMG01. The sequence goes on from JBGOTQ010000006.1 coordinate 33,883, forward strand.
CCTTCCACGAGCTTCTGATCTTCCTCCGCTGTGAGGCCTAAGTAGTGATCTTCTCCCTCCAGGAGTTTGATGGCCAACAGCCGGGAGGGAATACGGCCGGGAATGGAGTCGGTGTTTTGAAACTTTGCCGTCAGCATCCCGATGACTTCTTCGGTGTCCCGATGAAAAGAAATTTCCCGATGACTTTTAGAGGGGCTCTTCTGCAAGTGTAGGACTCTTTGAAACAAGTCATAAACGCCCACACCTTCCGCAGCGATAGTGGTGGCCACGGGAACACCCAGAAGGAGGGAAAGCTCTTCAGGATCGACCCGGATCCCTTTGCGGTGAGCTTCATCCATCATGTTCAGGCATACCAGCAAGGGCAGATCCAGGTCAACCAGCTGCAGCGTCAACTCCAGGCTGCGGCACATGACCGAGGTGTCGATCACATTGATAACGACATCGATCTCCTCATTGTAAAGGAAATCCCGGGTGGCTGCTTCAGCCGGACTGCAGGTCGTCAGGGAATAGGTACCCGGCAGGTCAATCAGTTCTGCGACGGTCCCATTCAGAAACACTTGGCTGCGGGTGTAGCGGACAGTCGCTCCTGGGAAGTTGGCAGTCATCGACCGGTAGCCTGCCACACTGTTGAAGAGCGTGCTTTTGCCCGAGTTGGGCTGCCCCACCAGCGCAATTTTCATTCCACCAATTCCACCTTGATTTTCTCAGCGGATTCCTTGCTCAGAGCAATGGAGGTGCCGCGAGATTCGATGAGAATAGGTCCACCAAAGGAAACACAGCGTTTGACCTGCACTGTGTCGCCAACCTGTATACCCATCTGGGCAAGTTGTCGGCGAACTCCTCGAGAATTAGATATGGAGATGATTCGAAGAACGTCCCCCTCCTTCCTCTCGTGCAGCGGCATGCCGGTACCTCTCTTTTGCCCATCAGTCATGAAAAACGACCTTCTTGTAATCGCTTCTTCACCAGCTCTTCATATTCCAGAGGGTGCAAGGTGCGGAGCTCGTGCCCCGTGATCTTACCATCAATCCACACCCGGCTCATGGGGAAGACCTCGGGGTTGAGGTGGACATTATAGAGGTGCCAGATGATAATCGACAGGAAAGCCAGGACAGCCTCGTAGCTGTGGATGATCCTAAAGATGTCAAAAATCCAAAGAGGGAAGATTCGGAAAGACAGGTTATTAGCCCAGAGAAAGAACCCGGTGAGAATCATAACAAAGGTCCCCCACAGCAGGGCCAAATATTCGAATTTCTCGATAAAATTATACCGCCCGTATTTGGGAGACTCGTGGAACAACCAGTACGGGTGCTCCTGGAAGAATGCTTTGAATGTGCCCTTGCGATGCAGCCAGCTCGTCAGGCCGAGGTTGTGATTAAAGGATTCGAACGCATCAGTGATGTCTTCGAGCTTAGGCATCAAGGCAACCAGGTTCGCTCGACCTCTGCGAGTAAAGGTCATGTAGCCAATGTGGAAAAAAGAGAGCAGGATCAATCCGACCCCAGCAGTCCGGTGAATGATGCCGCGCAAATTGAAGCTTCCCTCGAAGAAAAACATGCGTTGAAGCCAGACGGTGGGATCGAATAGGAGGGGCAGCCCAGTAAAAACCAGCAGGAGAAAGCAGGTGATCAGGGTGACATGCTGGAGACGCTCTGCCAGGGTCATGCGAATGAAGACCTCGTCGTCTTTGACAATCTGTCTTGGATCGATAATTTCCTCTTTAAACAAATCAGGTTTGTTCTCGTTGGACCTCAATTTCATGACACTCCCGATTCGGTTCTTTTGCTCTGGATCCTCATCTTCAGGTCGGCAAAAATGTAGATCAGAAAACTCCCGAGGATTATGAGAATCAGGAGAAAATAGAAATTCTGAACAACGTAAGAGGCGTAGTTGGTTGCTTTGGCGTCGAGCACATGAATATTCACCGATGCCAGTCTGACGCTGGCGCCGCCATGACACTTCCCGCAGGTTTGTGGCAAATTGGCCGGATAGATCGGAGACTTGGGATCGCTGGACGGTCGAATATTGTGAAACCCGTGACAACTGGCGCAGTTGGCGACCTTAGAGTCGCCGTAGGTCGAAGCCAGGCCATGAAACGTGCCCTGAAACGTCCTGAGACGGCCTTTGGGCAGCTTGTATCTTGCGGTGAGTTGTTCGTCCTCATGGCATTTGGCACAAGTTACGACTATGTGCGTGGCAAAAACAGCCGAGCGCTTATCGCTGGGTGAGAAAATCCGGTGCTCCCCGTGGCAGTCAGTGCAGACTGGGACGTCAGCAATGCCTTGGGTGAACGCCTGTCCATGAACCCCTTCGAGGTAATCTCTCAACATTCCCGAGTGACAATTTCCGCATGTATAGGGGACAAAGTGTCGTGAAACCAGGGATTTCGGGTCCACGGTGGCTCTGATGTCATGGGCGCCATGACAACTCTCACAGGTGGCACTGTTGGCCAACCCGGCTTTGGTCACTCCAATTCCATGAACACTCTCTAGATATCCTTTGACAAAGCCGTTGCCTTTCTTGCCATTGGATTTTGTGAAATGACAATTTCCACAGTTTTGAGCTAGATTCAGCGGGTTGGTTTGAGAATGTACATCGCTCTTTTCAAGAATATAATGGTAGCCGTGACAGGATTGACAGTTCACTTCCTTGACTTGGGGATCCTGTTTGGCGACGGCATGGACGCTCTGCCGAAACATCCTCTGAACATCACTGTGACACGTCCCACAATCAACCTTCGCAAGTTTCGCAGCATGGGGAAAATCCTTGACCTTCTCCAGGTCGAGATGGCAACTCACACAGCTCAACCCGGACTTGCCATGGATCGACTTTTCAAAGGCCCCTTTGTTAACGAAGAGAATGCGACCGTTGTCGTCCTTCAGAGCCTCATCTTCATGACACTGGTAACACTGACCGTTTGGCTCCTCTTCGGCCATCATCCAAGAAGGACTTGCTCCGAGCCACAGCAATGTAATTAATGGTATCCCCAGTTTGATCCGCGCATGAAGGCGGCAGGTGAGAAGTAAATGCGGATTCTTAAAGGGAACGAACAAGAACAAACCTAAGAATAAGAAGTCTCTAAGCCTTTTTTACCACAATGTCTCAAGGCAATCTTGAGGCCATCAAAAATAAACTCTGTCCTAACTGTTCGAGACAGCCTATTCAACTGAGAATATGAGATTTCAATAGGCCATTTTGACACTTGTCACGCCGCTAAGAACTTACCAACATGTGGATTACGGACTAACTCGGGGGATTTAACGCGGTTGGATCCCCAATTGGCTAGGTCTGTCCGGTTCCTTAACCTAATTGGCGTTTTTGTAGAGATTCTCAGCAGTTCCAACCTGCGCCCTCTCACAAACTCAGTTGAAATCCCCCAATTTCTTTCTTGTTTAGATTCCTATCATGTTAGAATTGATAAAAATCCCTTCTCGCGGCATTTTACACGACCTCATGCTTTTAGTCTTGAGGTCAAGGAGTGCAGACAGGCCAGAAGGGATGGGTGGGCTTGCACAAGATGATGCCATCCAAGGATCAGCGATTCCTTTTCATTGACCTGCTCCGGTTTGGTGCCGTGGTTTGCATGCTTGAAGGGCACGCCTGTGATGCTTTATTGAAAGATTCCATCAAGCATACCGAGTATTATTGTCTGCATGGTTTCTTCCATGGTTTCGTGGGTCCCGCATTCTTGTTTGCTTCCGGGCTGGCCTTTGGGGTCGCTACTTTCAAAAACTGGGAGCAGTATCTATCCTGGTCTCCACAACTCCGTAGACGTCTGGTTCGTTTCATTGGTTTAATCTTGATTGGCTATGCGCTGCATCTCCCTTTCTTCTCCCTCCGCAAAACCCTTTATGATAGCTCTCCCCAGGAAATCTCGACTTTTCTCCAGGTTGATGCACTCCAATGCATCGGTTTCAGCCTCCTTTGTCTGCAAATCCTGGTAGTCGTGCTGAGAGGGAAAGAAAAGTTGGCTCGTATCACGCTGTGGGCGTCTGTCTTTATGATCCTGGCATCGCCGTGGGTTTGGGGAATCACATTCAGTGGGATTCTTCCTCTCAGCTTGGTTTCTTACATCAATGCAGAAAACAAATCCTGGTTCCCCTTGTTTCCGTGGGCCTCTTACCTATTATTCGGAACCGCCTTCGCTCATGAATTTGTCCAAAGCCAAAGACAGGACAGAACGGTTAACTTCATGAAACGAGCGACAGTTCTGGGGTTGGCCTTGGCAGGAATCGGAATGATGTTTTCCCTCATTGCTTATGATCTTTTTCCGGTCCATGACTATTGGAGGGTGAATCCCCCACTCAATATATTCCGGGTTGGGGTTCTCCTGATTATCACAGGGATTCTCTTCTTCTTGGATCGAGGCTACCGGATCCGTTTTTCTCTTCCTATTGTCATTGGCCGCGAGTCTCTTACCATTTATGTGGTGCATTTGATGATTATCTACGGCTCAGTGATTAATCCTGGATTGGGTCTTAATTGGGGAGGCCGCCTCTGCGTGACCGAATTACTATTCGCGTTTGGGTCGGTTTCTGTGTTTGTATTTATTCTCGCCTACTCGTGGAATCATTTGAAAGTCAATTTTCGCAACTGGGCACTGGTACTGAAACTGGCCGTCGCAGCTACCCTTATCTTCTCTTTCGTTAACCGCCCTTATTAGGTGATTCTTGCGTGTCTTGAACATTCGAGTGGATTGGCCTCTCGTCGCGACCGCTGACGATCGGGTCGGCGAACCTCGAATTTCTTGATACCAAGAGTGTTTAAGGATAAACTTGGGTTTTGGTCATCCTACTGACGCAACAGCCACCGAATTCCTTGATCACAGCAATTCATTTGGATTTCTGGCCCGAAAATGAAACCTAGGCTGGCCTGGACGGAGGAGAACATGAATACTCATCTCGAATCTTGGAACCGCAGACGGTTTGTGACCCGCACGGCCATGGCTTCCTTACTGGCGGGCTTTTCTTCCAGAATCGCATCGGCAACAATCTTTCCGGAGAGTGCTCGAAGTTCGACCCAAATCAAAGGGAAGGGTATTTATGCGGATCTAGGTGTTCGTCCTTTGATAAACGCGGCTGGCACTTACACCATGCTGAGTGGCTGCACTATGCCCCAGGAGGTTGTCGTTGCTATGCAAGAGGCATCACGGCAGCATGTTTCCATCCTGGAGCTTCAAGAGGCTGTCGGCAAGCGCATCTCGGCTTTGGTGGGTTCGGAAGCCGCCATGGTGACAGCGGGGTGTGCAGCTGCCCTGACTGTGGCAACCGCTGCATGCGTCAGCGGTGCCGATCCGGACAAGATCCGGCGCGTTCCGGAATCAAGCGGCATGAAAAACGAAGTCATTTTTCAAAAGTCCCATCGCTTCGGCTATGACCATGCCATCCGGAATGTCGGCGCGAAGATTGTTGAGGTGGAGACACGGCAGGAATTGGAAGCTGCTATCAATGACAAAACAGCTATGCTCTTCTTCCTCAACCTGGTTGAACCTAAGGGGCAGATCAAGAAACGGGAGTTTGTGGAAATCGCCAAAAAAGCGGGAATTCCCTCCCTGATTGATGCAGCAGCGGACGTGCCTCCCGCTGAGAATTTGGCCGCCTTCATCAAAATGGGCTTCGACCTAGTAGCCTTTAGCGGGGGGAAGGGACTTAGAGGTCCCCAATGTTCAGGGTTGCTACTCGGAAGGCATGATTTGATTCAGGCTGGTTTACTGAATGGGTCGCCCAATTCCGACTCGGTGGCCCGGACGGCCAAGGTCGGGAAGGAGGAGATCGTAGGCTTACTGACGGCGGTGGAACTCTATATGAAACGGGACCACCGGTCTGAGTGGCAAGAATGGGAGCAGCGGGTAAAGTTCATTGCGGATGAACTCAGCCGCATCAGGACCGTGCAAACCGAAAGGTTTGTTCCGGAAATTGCCAATCAGGTTCCCCATTTGGCGGTCAAATGGGATGCGAAAGCATTGGGGTTGAGCAGAGAAAGTTTTGAAAAGCGCTTGCGCGAAGGAGAACCTCGAATCGAGACGCGTCCAGGTATCACAGAAGAAGGACGCCTGGAAATTGGGGTGTGGATGCTGCACCCCGGAGAGCCCCAAATCGTGGCCCGTCGTTGCGCCGAAATCCTCAAGAAGGCTGCACAGAGTGCCTAGCCGGGATCTCTCGACAGCGGGGAAACAGAAATCGCGGGCACCCGGCTACCAGCTTCGGTGGGCAGATTTCGCAGCCCATGGAAGCCCGCCGGTAGAGAATCACGCCTCCGTTCTCCTAGTATTACTTTGTTAAGTCCTGAAGCCAATCTTCACGGGCGGGACGCCCGTGCCACGTGGCATGGGCATCTTGCCCATGTGGCGCTGTCGTCAAAAGCGCGAGGTATGCGCCACCCAATCAAGAGTTAACAAAGTAATACTAGTTGCGCAGTTCTCCAAAATGGTCATCGTGGCAACCCAAGACTCTCCGAAATCGGTCAGTCTCTTTCCATTCATAACTATCCTCACACAAGGGAGGCAATAAAGATGACACGGCAAAATCTGCTCTTGACCGTTACCTTGGGATTGGTATTTATGTTGATGGTGGTTTTCCTACCTCCAATGGCACTCCAATTTGTTCCCCCAGTAATAGGGGATCCGGTCTCCTTCCAGGGGACAGGCGCCTCCGGCGTTCCACTCAGTTCGGCAGTTTCGGCCGGAGATACGTTATACATCTCAGGAAAAGGAAGCCGGGATCCTAAGACCGGGAAACATCCTGAAGGATTTGAGACTCAGGTTCGGCAAGCTCTCGATAATTGCGCAATTAGCCTGAAAGAAGCCGGATTGAGCTTCGCCGACGTGGTGAATTCCAACGTCTATTTGACCGACATCAAGAACTTTCAGGCGATGAACAAAGTGTACAAAACCTACTTTCTTCATAACCCTCCGGCCCGCACTACCATCGCCGTCCCAGCCTTGCCTGGAGATTCCCAGGTGGAGATCACCCTTATTGCCAGCCACAACTCCGCGCGTAGGAGCATCGTTCCGCAGGGAATGAAGGTCTCTGAGGACGATCTGTTTAGTATGGGAGTGGAAGTGGGAGATTTGGTTTACCTTTCAGGACAGGGAAGTCGGCACTACCTGACGAAGGATTTCCCTTCAGGCGGTTTTGAAGCGCACGTGCGGCAGGCATTGGAGAACCTTGAAGCCGTGCTTAAAGCCGCCGACTTGGACTTTTCGCACGTCGTAAAATCCGACGTCTACCTGACAGATTTGGGCAATATCGAAAGAATGAATGAAGTCTACAAGAGCTACTTTAAAACAGATCGGCCGGTCCGAGCCACCGTTGGAGTGGCTGCTCTTCCAGGCGATCCTCCCATCGAGATCGCCCTGGTTGCGGCAAGGTCACTCCAGGCGCGCAAGATTGTGGCGGCGGGTGCACCGAATCCGGGGCTCCCGTTTAGTCCTGGCGTAATGTTGGGTGACCGGCTCTTCCTGTCTGGAAAAGCAGGATTCGCCAAGGGAGGGATCGAACCTCAAGTGAAAGAGGTCATGGACGGAGTTGCAGAAGCCCTTAAGGCCGGCAGTCTGGATTTTAGTAATGTTGTTGAGGGAAAAGTTTATCTGGCCGACATTAGAGACTATGACGCCATGAACCGAGTCTACGCTTCATACTTCCACGGGATGCGACCAGCCCGCACGTGCATTGCTGTTTCAAAGCTCGTTGCTGACTCCAGAGTCGAGATTAGCTTCGTGGCATCAACGCTGAAGAAATGACCTCGAGCCCGACTCGTTTGAAGATGATGTCCGGACCATGAGCATTGAACGGGACAATCATTTGGACAATACAGGAGGGACTGGTAGAATCACTACAATTGGATAAGTCGATTACAGGAAGCCTTGAATCCCTATGAGGTTTTTGAACAGACACAAGGGAAGAGCTGTTACAGCGTTGGCCTTTGTGGTTTTCTCACTTCTAGATTTCACGCTGGATTTGTGGGCGCAAGTCTCGTGGGGCGAGCTCGAAATGGTCAGCCTGCTTCCCGCCAGTCCTCTCAAGATCGCAGGTGCTGCGACCGATGACGATTCCACGCCAGCTACCTTCCAAGATGAGGACTGTTTCTGCAGTACTAGTTATTTGATTCGGGAACGATGTCTTTTCCGCCCCGGATTTTTGTATGCCTTCCCCTTGGGCTTTTTTTCGACTGAAAAGGCCCTCACCGTTGATCTAGTGCCGCCCCATCATCCGCCTCGAGACTGACCCGCCTTGTGTTGAGTATTCGACATTCGTGACTGGTCGTGGGCGTTTCAGAACCCGCCGAATTCCCCCAGGGGGGCCTTGGCGGGGAACCAACCCCATTTACCAACTCGCAACCGAAAGCAATCCCTTTGATTCCGTTGGATGATTTTGCTCACTGCTGATCCGCAACCGGTCAGACCGGCCGCATTACCGCAGGAAACCGGAAGGAGGTGTCTCTTGGTTGAAAGGTACTCCGCAACTTTCTGGCTCGCGTTCACTCTCAGCTTCAATTGGATGGGGTGTAAATCAAACAAAGACATTGAGAGAGCGCTGCCACAATCGCTCGGACAGACCGCTGGGTCGGAAGGACAGATTCATTTAACACAGCAGCAGGTAAACCTTAATCGAATCTTGACTGCTCCGGCCAGTGAGAGTTCAGTCTATTCCTTTCTCACCTGTATCGGTCGGGTAACACCGCGTGCAGGAGGTGAGGCCCAGGTCTTTTCTCCGTTTGCTGGCCGACTCATCGCTGACCCCGTGAGGCTGCCTCGCATTGGCATCGAGGTGGAGAGGGGAGAAGTGCTGGCGGAGGTGGAACAGCTCTTCAATGCTTCCGAAAAGTTGCAGGTAGCCGCCGAGACGACACAATTGCAGGCCACCATTCAGCAGGCACAAAGGGAAGTGACGTTTCGACAAATTGAACTAGCCCGAGTCCGGCAACTCTATGAGGGTGGTGCCCTGCCATTAAAGCACCTTCAGATGGCGGAACTAAACTTAGATCAGGCTCAAACGCAGTTGGAGTCCGCACGGCGTACCCGATCCCAATATGAACAGGCCATTGCGCCCGACACCACTCGGCGGCGTGAGGCCATCCGGGCTCCCATTTCCGGGACCATCGTTGCGGCTGATCTGACGGCTGGCGCCCAGATTGACCCCTCAAAAAGCTTGATGACGGTTGTCGACCTAAGAACAGTCTGGGTCGAAGTGGCCATCCACGAGACGGATTTGCACTCCATTGGCCGGGCTCTAGGAGCCCGTATCATGACCCGGGGTAATCCGGGCCGGATTTTCACGGGCAGGCTTATTACCATTGGGAACGTGGTGGATCCTGCCAGTCGCACGGTTCCGGTCACCTTTGCGGTGGACAATCGAGACAAGAGTCTGAAAATCGGCATGCACGCAGAAGCTCAAGTTCCAACGGATGTCCCTACAAAGAGCTTGACTGTCCCCTCGTCGGCCGTCCTTGAAGAAGAAAATGGATCCTTTGTATTTGTCGAATGTGGCCCGGGAAGCTACGTCCGCCGGACTGTTGCGCTTGGCGCGGTTGTTGGCGGAAAGACAGTCATCAAGTCCGGCCTTAAATCCGGAGAGAAAGTGGTTATTCGAGGGGCTCAAACCTTGCAAAGTGAGGCCTCGAAGAGTCGGATTCCTCCAGTTGCCGATTAGGAGTTGAATATGCTCAATAGTCTCATTCTCTGGTCGTTAGAGAATCGGCTCGTGGTCGTGATCTTAGCGTGCCTTCTCATTGTCTTCGGAGTACGTGCGGCCCTGCGGGCACCACTGGATGTTTTCCCTGACTTTGCTCCGCCACAGGTGGTCATTCAGATAGAAGCGGCTAGCCTCTCTCCTGAAGAAGTAGAACAGACAGTTACAATTCCAATCGAATCTTCCATTAATGGAACCAGCAACTTGGAAACGATTCGGTCGTCCTCGACCACAGGCCTATCAGTAATCACCTGCATCTTCGACAGTGGGACTGACATCTTCAGAGCTCGCCAGATAGTCAGCGAGAAGTTGCAGCTTGCTTTACCCCGGCTGCCTCCGGGGGTGAGGGAACCGCAGATGATGCCGATTAGCCCCCCTGTCGGCATTATTCTCAAGATGAGTTTGCGCTCAGAGAAGACCTCCCTGATGGATTTAAGAACGCTGGCTGACTGGACACTTCGGCCACGACTATTAGCTGTGCCCGGGGTCGCACAAGTAACCATTTTCGGAGGGGAGGTTCAACAGTACCATGTGATTGTGGATCCCGCCCGCCTCAAAGACTTTGGAATCACCCTTCAGCAGGTCCTGACAGCGACTCGTCGGGCCAATCAGAACGCGGGCGCAGGCTTCCTGGACCGTGCCGGTCAGACCCTGGTGATCCAGGGCGAAGGGCGTGTCCACTCACTTTCTGACTTGGAGAATGCGGTGGTCACCGTGAGGAGAGAGGTACCCATTAAAATTAAACAGGTAGCCAGAGTGGCTTTCGGCGCGGAGTACAAGGTCGGAGACTCCACGGCATTTGGCAAACCGAGCGTCAATCTCATTGTCCTCAAGCAACCCTGGACAAATACACTCACGGCCACTCGAGCCGTGGAGGCCGCTACCAGCGAGTTACGCCAGTCCCTGCCCTCGGATATCGTCATGGATACAGGCATTTTTAGACAGGCCGACTTTATAGAACAAGCGATCTCAAACATCAATTCCTCGATGCTCCTCGGTGGATTGCTTGTTCTGCTGGTCCTGACGCTATTTCTTTTCAATTGGCGGACAGGATTGATCAGCCTTACTGCTATCCCTCTATCTCTTCTGGTTGCAATAGTGATACTTCGCGAACTGGGAGGAACGATCAATACGATGACGTTGGGCGGTCTTGCGATCGCGCTGGGAGAAGTCGTGGATGACGCCGTCATTGACGTTGAGAACGTTTTCCGCCGGTTGCGTGAGAATCGTATGCGAGGGGGCAGCGACTCAGAGCTGTCGGTTGTCTATCGTGCGGCCAGTGAAGTGAGGGGATCGGTCGTCTACGCCACAATCATCGTGGCATTGGTCTTCTTGCCCGTTCTTTCCCTCTCGGGGCTGGCTGGTCGTATCTTTGCCCCTCTTGCCTATGCTTACATCATCTCGATATTGGCGTCACTAGTGGTTGCCTTGATCGTCACTCCTGCGCTCTGCTACCTCTTGCTTGCCAACGTCCCTCTACAATCAGGCGAGAGCTGGACGGTTAGAATCCTGAAGCATGGCTATGCTTGGCTTCTCGATCGTGTCGTCGACCGTTGGAGGTTAGTGGGTGGGATGTCCATTGCCTTGCTGGTGGCGGCTTTGATCGCAATTCCTTTCATGGGAGGTGAGTTCCTTCCTGAATTCAACGAGGGGAACCTGATTATTCACATGATTGGAATTCCTGGAACCTCGTTAGAGGAATCAGTCAACGCCACCGCTATTGTTCAGAGACGCCTGGCCGAAATCCCTGAAGTGGTCAAGCTGGCAGCGCAAACAGGCCGCGCCGAGCTTAGCGAAGATACCTTCGGACCATATTACAGTGAACTGGACGTGAACCTCCGGGCGGGCAACAGGCCTCGCGAGGAAGTGGTAGCAGAGGTCCGTCGCAAACTCGAAGACGTGCGTGGATTCACCTTTGGGATCAAGCAGTTCATCTCGGAGCGAATTGAGGAAGTCTTGAGCGGGACAACAGCCACTGTCGCTGTCAAACTTTTTGGCCCCGACCTAAACGTACTGCAGGAACAAGGCGCCGAGATTCAGACTGCCATGTCTGAAGTTCCAGGGGTAACCGACCTTTTGCTGGAGCAGCAAATTGGTATCCCCAAAGTCCTGGTTAAATTTGACAAGGAGGCACTTGCTCAATTCGGACTGAACAGCGCCGATTGTGCCGAGGCAATTCAGGCCGCTTTCTACGGCGTACCTGTTTCTCGAGTTTACGACCAGCAGCGATCGGTCGAGATCTTAGTGAAGTATGAGGCTGGATTGGTTAAAGATCCCCGAACCATGCGTGCCACTTTGGTAGATACTCTGGGGGGTGGACAAGTGCCGCTGAGCAGCCTGGCCGACATTCGAATTGTGAACGGACCCAACTCGATCAACCGCGAGAACGCCCAGCGAAGGATCATAATCTCCTCAAATATCTCAGGGGGTAGATTAACCAACGTCGTTGCCGCTGTAAAACAGAAGATTGCTGAGAGGGTCCAATTACCTGCAGGCTACTATATTACCTTTGGGGGCCTATACGAGGCCCAGACGCAGGCATTCCATCAAATTCTGCTAATGACAGGAGTGGCAGGGGCTGGTATTTTTCTTCTCTTATTCCTGGCCTTCCGGTCGGTGAGGCAGTCGCTGCTGGTCATGCTGAACCTACCTTTGGCCTTGATTGGCGGAGTAACCGCTGTGTTCCTGGCCGGAGGAGGATCGGCCTCCATCGGTTCATTGGTTGGGTTTATTACACTCTTCGGGATTGCGACACGCAATGGGATTATGATTGTCACTCATTACAATCATCTCATCGCAGAGGAAGGGATGGAACCGGGTCGCCAGTTGGCGATCCGCGGCGCCATGGAACGACTTTCCCCAATCCTGATGACGGCGTTGACAGCAGGACTAGCATTATTGCCTCTGGCTTTGGGCGGAAGCAAGCCAGGGCGGGAACTCGAGCAACCCATGGCGGTTGTCATCTTGGGTGGCCTGGTGACCTCAACCTTGCTGAACATGATCGTGTTACCAGCGCTCTTTATGAAATTCGGTAATTCCGGGTCTGGACGGTCTACGGAGCCAGTCAAAGTGTAACTGGTTTGACAGGTGCACGAGAAAGAAAAGAACAGACCGCCGCAGGCTGTGTTGGAAATAATTGGAGGCGGGATGGCCCCATCCGACTTACGCCTCCGTCGAAAACGCTGCGGGAGCAGGACATTTCGCTGCACACTCTGCAAGCGGACAGACCCTTCTGACTCCATTTGACCCTGTCTGCCAATTCCTGTAAACTCTCGACGAATCTTGCCCTCTTGGAGAGGAGCACCGCTATGCCTTCGTTCCTCAGTCGTTTAGAGAAAAATAAGACCTCCAGAACAAGCCTGCTGGCGCTGATCTTTTTCTTTCAGATCCTGATCAGCTCAGGCCGGGCTGAGACCCCCCGGATGGACAACGTGCTCTATGGGGTTTCTTACTACCACGAGTACATGCCCTACGACCGGCTTGAGAAAGATGTGGGATTGATGGAGAAGGCTGGAATCTCGGTAGTCCGGCTTGGAGAATCTACCTGGACAAGTTGGGAGCCCCGGGAAGGCGAATTTGAATTCGCCTGGATGGAGCGGATCATTGACCGCCTTCACAAAGCAAGGATCAAGGTCATCCTGGGAACTCCGACCTACTCTATACCTCCCTGGCTGTATAAGAAACATCCCGAGATCCTGGCGGTACGTCTCGGGAATGAAAAGAACGGTTACGGCTTGCGCCAGAATATGGACATTACCAGCCCTACCTATCTCTTCTATTGCGAACGCGTCATCCGTCAGGTTGTCTCTCACTTTAAGGACCATCCGGCGATTATTGGCTACCAGGTCGACAATGAAACCACAGCCTATGGAACGGCGGGGCCCAGCGTGCAGACCGGTTTTGTCAATTACTTGAAGAAGAAGTTCAAAACGACGGCAGAACTGAACCGGCTGTGGGGATTTGTCTATTGGGGGCAACTGGTTAATGACTGGGACGAGTTTCCCGGCCGGGAGGGCATTGTTAACCCTGGTTACAAACTGGAATGGGTGCGTTATCAGCAAAAGTTGTGCACAGACTTCCTTAGCTGGCAGGCCCGCATCGTCAACGAATACAAACGGCCCGGCCAGTTTGTGACACAAGACTTCTCCGGGGCCGCATTGGCAAACGTGAACCAGCGGGATGTAGCTAAGGCTCTGGACATTGTGGCAGCCAACAACTATCACGCGGTTCAAGAAGATTTGACAGGAGAACCGAACGCTTTGGTTGGTGACTTCTCCAGGTCTCTGAAACAAAATAACTACCTCATCACGGAGACCAATGCTCAATCGATCGGTTGGGATTCGAAGACTCAATTCCCGCCTTATGATGGGCAGTTGCGTTTAAATGTTTACAGCCACGTATCAAGCGGAGCCAACATGGTGGCTTACTGGCACTGGCACTCGCTGCATTATGGCCAGGAAACCTATTGGAAGGGTGTTCTTTCCCATGACCTGGAACCTAACCGGACCTACCAGGAGGTGAGCCGCATTGCCCATGAACTGCAACAAGTGGGCCCTCGTCTGGTGAATTTGAAGAAGGAGAACAAGGTCGCCATCCTCTATAGTTCGGATTCTCATAATGCAATTCCGATCATGCCCTTTAGCGACAAGGTGGACTACCGAACCATCCTCCAGCAGTTCTATCGAACGCTGTACAACCTCAATGTCGGCGTTGACTTTGTCTTCCCGGACAGTTCGAACCTCTCAGATTACCGAGTGATCGTGGTCCCTCCTTTATACATTGCCGGCGATGAACTGCTCGAAAGACTTTCCGGTTTTGTCAATGCGGGTGGCCATCTGGTCCTGAGTTTTAAGAGTGGGTTCTGCAATGAGAATTCAACGGTTCGTTGGGTACGGATGCCTGGGCCGCTGACCAAAGCCTGCGGATTTACTTACCAGGAATTCTCGAACCTCAAAGAAGAGCTGCCGCTTAAAGACGACCCATTCCAGGCGGGGGAAGGTAATAGGGTTTCCACTTGGGCGGAATTGCTGATGCCTGAGACAGCCAAGCCACTGGCTTTTTATGATCATCCCTTTTTCGGAAAGTATCCGGCGATTACGCGCAACTGGTTTGGAAAAGGGACCTTGACCTACGAAGGCACTGTCCTTTCCGATTCACTGCAAAGAAGTGTGCTCCTGGATGTCTTGAAGCTTGCGGAACTGGCTGGGTTCGACCAACAGCTCCCGGCCCCTATTAAAGTCAAGCACGGTTCGGGAAATTCCGGGAAAAGGATCCATTATTACCTGAATTACTCCGGTCTTGCCCAGACTTTCAAATATCCCTACAGTGGGGCAACGGACCTTTTGACCGGCAAGCCTTTTGAGAAAGGGCAAGCCGTTTCCCTGAACCCTTGGGACCTTTCGATCTTAGAAGAGAATTAAGGAAATCGATAAGCGAAACACCAATTAGCCTTGAGGGGAGATTACTATGTCAAGAGCAATGACCATGGGGCTCATTGTCGGGAACCGGGGGTTCTTTCCCGATCACCTGGCAAAATCCGGGCGCGATGAGATGATCGAAGTTTTGAAGAAGGCCGGAATGGACGTTGTTGTTCTGGGGACTGAAGATAGCAAGCATGGGGCCGTCGAGACCAGGCAGGAGGCCAGGAAATGTGCAGACCTGTTTAAGGCTCATAGGGAAAGGATTGACGGGGTCGTCGTATCACTCCCCAATTTCGGAGATGAACGCGCCGTTGCTGAGACGCTTAGGATGTCCAACTTGAACGTGCCTGTGTTGATCCAGGCCACGCCTGACTCAGCCGGCAAAATGACCATTCAATTCCGACGTGACAGCTTTTGCGGGAAAATGTCGGTGTGCAATAACCTGACCCAATATGGGATTCCTTATTCTTTGACGACCCTGCACACCGAAGCTCCAGACTCAGAGCAGTTCCGAAAGGACCTGGACTGGTTCGCCATGGTTTGCCGTGTTACGAACGGCTTAAGAAAAGCGCGGGTTGGTGCGATTGGCGCTCGTCCTGCTGCCTTCAATACTGTCCGGTACAGCGAGAAACTGCTCGAACAACATGGCATCTCAGTGGAGACGCTGGACCTGTCCGAGGTTTTGGGACGAATTGCCAAGCTGAAAGACACTGACGATCGAGTTCAATCGAAATTGAAGAGTGTTCAGGATTACGTCTCCACCCAGGGGATTCCACAGGAGTCCCTCTTGAAGATATCCAAGCTGGCTGCAGTGATTGAGGCCTGGATGAAAGAGACGGAAGTGGTGATCAGTGCCGTTCAATGCTGGACGTCCATTGAAGAGTATTATGGCGTCGTCCCGTGTACTGTGATGAGCATGATGAGCGATCAGTTGATGCCCAGTGCCTGCGAAGTAGATGTCTGTGGAGTGGTCGGGATGTATGCGCTGCAGCTCGCATCGGGGACTCCCAGTGCGTTGCTGGATTGGAACAACAATTATGGGGATAACCCCGACAAAGCCGTCTGCTTCCACTGCAGTAACTTGCCCAAGCACTTCTTCAGCAATCTTAAGATGGATTATCAGGAGATTATTGCCGGCAGCGTTGGCAAGCTCAATACCTTCGGGACGGTGGTCGGACGGGTCAAGGCCGGCTCAATGACTTTTGCTAGAGTCTCAACCAACGATCGAAAGGGTATCCTGTCTGCGTATGTGGGCGAAGGTCGATTCACAAACGATCCGCTGGAAACATTTGGAGGTGCCGGGGTGGTAGAGATCCCTGGGATGCAGGATCTGCTCCGTTTCATATGTGAGAATGGCTTCGAGCATCACGTGGCAGCGAATCTGTCAAGCGTGGCCAGTCCGGTGTCTGAAGCGTTTAGCAAGTACCTTGGATGGGATGTCTACTGGCATAATAATCCGAGGAGATAGGAACCAGATGCTAGAGGCAATGGAAAGTGACGCCGTGGTTGCATTGTTATTCTTCTGAACTTTTCCCTTCATCCTTCATCATTGTCTTGCGGGCCGATATAACTCGAGAAGAGTCCAGGAGCAATCACTATGCCAATTGTAGCAGGAGTGGATTTCGGTACGCTGAGTGTACGGGTCTCCATCGTCGACAGCCAAAATGGGCGCTTGGGCTCTGCCACCGCTGAGTACCCGCTCCATAGGAAGAGAGAGGACCCGGATCATGCTACCCAGGGCCATCAAGACCACATGAATGCTCTGGTTCAGGCTACTCGTCAGGCTCTGAAGAATGCCAGGGTGCAGGGCAGTGAAGTGGCCGCTATGGCCCTCGACACGACCGGGTCAAGCGTTGTCCCGGTTGGCGACGGCTTGATTCCCCTTGACGACTATTATCTCTGGTGTGACCACCGCGCCAAGCGTGAAGCGGCTCTGATTACCGAAAGAGCCCATGCTGAAGGGTTGGAAGCCATTAAGTGGTACGGTGGGGTTTATTCCTCTGAATGGGGATTTGCCAAGCTCCTGCACTGGTTGAGGCACAATCCAGACAAGAGAGAACGGTTCGTAACTGCGTTGGAGCATTGTGACATGGTCACCGCTGTCCTGTGTGGAATCCGTGACCCCTTTCAAGTTCCGCGAAGCATTTGTGCCATGGGACACAAGTGGATGTGGAATGAGTTGTTGGGTGGCTTGCCGCCCGAGAGCTTTCTCGTGCGGGTTGATACTCTTTTGGAAGGTGTCCGGGATCAGCTGGCAGGAAAGTACGCGACGTCCGACAGGATCGCGGGCCATTTGACTGCAGAGTGGGCAGAGCGGCTGGGTTTGAAACCAGGGATTCCCATCCCGGTCGGCGCGTTCGATGCGCATTGGGATGCTATTGGGGCGGGGGTGCGGGAAGGTGATGTGGTCAATGTGGTAGGAACCTCGACCTGTATTATGGCCATTGCCAGGCAGGTCGATTTGATCCCTGGAGTTTGCGGGGTAGTCAAGGGTTCTATTCATCCCCGGTTCTTCGGCATTGAAGCAGGCTTGTCAGCTACTGGTGATATCTTCGATGCCATCGCTAAACGAGCAGGGTCGAATGTGGTCGAATTATGTAAAGGCCTTGAAAAATTCCGGGGAGGACAGACCGGCCTGCTTCGGATGACCTGGGACAATGGGGATCGGACGGTCCTGGTCAATCCTGAGCTTGGAGGAGTGACTCTGGGTTGGAACCTTACCCACACGGCCCAGGACGAGCTGTTTGCGGCCATTGAAGGAACAGCTTTCCACACCCGTGTGATCCTGGAGCGGATAGGAGAACACGGTGTCTCCATCCAACGGGTCATCAATGGGGGAGGAATCCCGCAAAAGAACGAGACGCTGAATCGCATTTACGCGAACGTTTTGAACAAGCCCGTTCTGGTGCCGGAAAGTGAGGTCACTAGCCTGGGATCGGCCATATTCGCCTTCCTGGCAGCCGGGACCTTCAAGACGATTGAAGAAGCGCAGGCAGCCCTCTGCCCTAAACACCGGACAGTTCTGCCCGAGCCATCAGAAGCCGCTCGATACCAGAAGCTTTATCCTCTATTTAGTAAACTCTACTTTGCGATGGGGCAGCCAGAATCGTCACCCGCCGCTATCGGGGATGTTCTGCCGGCCTTGCGGGCGATCGCCGCAGAGGCGCGGAGCATTTAAATGTGCTGGAGTTCCGATACCATTTCAAGAGAATTGGAGAATAACTATGACGCAAGCGAGTTCTGTCCAGGCAGCCGCTGAAGCCATGGGCAGAAGGAAGATCAACCAGTCGATCTTGGTGGGCTTTGACGGCTTTGTTGATGAAATCATACATCTCGTGGATGAACGTCAGGATGCGGACCATTTTACCCGTATCAATTCGATGGCGGCTTATGGCAATCGTGTAGCTAAAGCAGCTGGGAAAAGCTGTAACGTCGAAATGGTGGTCAACCAGATGAAACTGGGTGGCAATGGCCCAATCATGGGAGACTCGCTGCAGGCCCAGGGTTACAGGATTATCTACATGGGTGCTTTAGGGAAAGACAGGATTCATCCTGTTTTCGAGAACTTCGCCTCTCACTGTTTCCGGGTGGTATCTTGGGCTGATCCCGCCCACACCGATGCGCTTGAATTCCTGGACGGCAAGGTCATGATGGGGAAACTGCAGTCGTTGCGGGATGTGAATTGGGCTCGGCTGATTGCTCGGGTGCCTCTGGATGAAATGAAAAAGATTGTTGAAGAGGTCAGCCTGATCGCTTGTACGAACTGGACGATGTTGCCTTTCATGAACTCGATTCTGGTGGGGTTGAAGGAAGTCCTGAGGCAATTTAAAGAGAAGAAATCCGTCTTTGTTGACTTGGCCGACCCACGTAAGAGGACTCTCGCCGACATCCGAGAGGTCCTCGAACTGCTCGGCTCCATGCAAGAAGTAGCCAACATGATCCTGGGGCTCAACGAGGATGAGGCTGAACAAATTGCCAGAGTTCTTGATATTCATGCGGAACTGGACATGAAGGAACTGGCCGCAGGCATTAAAGGGAAGATTGGCTTGCATATGGTCGTCATTCATCCAGTCAAGGAGGCTGCTGTGGCCAGCGAAGAAGGGACCTTCTGGATGGCTGGTCCTTACACTCCCGTTCCTAAACTTACGACAGGTGCAGGAGACAATTTCAATGCCGGCTTCTGCAATGGCTACTTGGGGGGACTTCCACCTGAGCAGTGCCTGGCCACAGGAGTATGTACGTCAGGGTTCTATGTTCGAAACTGCCGCCCCCCCATACATCAAGAACTGGTAGAGTTCATGAAACAATGGGCAGCAATCAATTGCGGGGTGATGGAGTGAATTAAACCGAATGATACTCGGTCTGATCTCATTAGATCTGGCTAGGTTGGTTGCCGCGGTTTATAACATGATAGAAAGCCCCAGGCTAGGGAATCCGTGGCTTACGGTTCATCGCTGAACTTGCCTCTCTCATCGAAACAGAAGGAGTTAGGAGTATCCGGAGGAAGTCCACCAAGCGCAAATGGCCTATGCCCTGATGAAGCTCAGATAATTGCTTACCACGAAGATTCAACCTTTTTGAGTGCGGCAGGAATTTCTGATTCAATCGCAGACATCACACTCTGATGTCTGCGCCACCCGGCGGCCCTCCACTTGTAACTGACCTACTACCCCAATTTCCTCGGGTGCAATCAAAAGTGGCGGGCAGGAAGGGCGGAAGACGTCCTGAAAGGACGAAAGAGATTAGCCAGGGGTTGAGCGGCGACGCCGTTCGCCGCGATACCCCTGGGAACAGGGTCCTAAATAGGGTTGCACCCTGGAAGGGTGGCAGACACTTCTGTGACACTTTCAGGGTGTCGGCCTATGTGTGGAGGCCTTTGGTTCAGGAGATGCGTGCATAGCGCGGGGAAACGCTGTCGCCGCCCCTGGCTACTCTCCGTCTGAAAGCTAATCAATCGTTCAACTCTGGTACGTGGCGCCGTCAACATCCATGTTGTCCGCCACTTCTAATTGCACCCTCCTTGTTCTTGGTTCTTGGCGTTGTCATCCGAAAAAGGTAGAATGAAGGATTCCTGGAGAAAGACATGAGGGTTATTCATACTTCGAGCCCAC
>JBGOTQ010000007.1:0-51727 GCA_041476565.1 Terriglobia bacterium
CTGGCCCGCGCTGTCATAAAAGGTGCCCGAGAAGAGCATCTCCAGACCGTTTTGGCGCTTGGCGCCATAACTGAGACGGCCCCGGTAAGTGTTGAAGCTGCCCCCTTCCGTGGAGACTTCCAGACCCTTGAGGTCAGTCCCACGTTTAGTGATGACATTGATCACCCCAAAGAAGGCATTGGCGCCGTAAAGCGAGGAACTGGGGCCTCGAATGACTTCCACCCGTTCAATCAAATCCACGTCGATGGGGAATTCCGTCCCGATAAACGCTTGATCAAAAAGTGAATCATTTAGCCGATGACCATCGACCAACAGCAGGATACGGGTGCTGTAATCGCCGGGGCGGGCGAAACCGCGGACTCCGAGGTAGCTGTAATTGCGGTCGTAGGTGGTATAGAAACCGGGCACGCTCTGCAAGACTTCGGCCAGAGTGCGGTAACCGAACTTCTTAATATCATCCGCCGTCACCAGAGTGACTGAGGCGGGGGCCTCCGTCACCTTCTGTTCATGTTTGGAAGCCCCATAAACCGTGTCTACCTCCACCTTCATCAATTCTTCGAGGCTCATGTCTGTGAGGTCCGGCTGCTTCTGTGCCCACGACACCGCCGTCCATGACACCATCCAGAGAAAAACTGCGCCCCAGACCGTGGATCGAATGGGACTTGCGAAATTGTGAGGCATTGTTGATTTCTGGCCTTGGGATTTGCCCACTCGGTGACCCTTCTCGAAAGCTCTTACCCCCCAATCTACTGTGTCTTACATATGACACTATCGGTGTATCCGAATATGCACTGTAGGAATAAATCTTAGGAATGAGGAGGTTGCGGGAAGTGAACTATACTTTTGGAGGCGGTACACCTCAGCCGATGGAGACAGGAAGGGGCAGTGTTGTGAAGCTAATCAGTCAGCGTTTCAATTGTTTTTACATCGACAGGAATCCCAGGGATTCACCACACCGCCTCTTCGTCGAGGACCGGAAGGTCAACGGGGGTTTCTTGCTTGGCAGACTGGTACATGGCCAGCGCCCATTCCAGCGTTGGGCGCACGCTTGCAAGGGTGATCATCGGCTCGCGGTCGCGTTCGATGGAAGACACCATGTCCTCAATTACGGTTTGATGGTCGTGGAACCCCAGATCGGCTGCACCGGTCGCTCCAGTCGCCACTGCGGCGCTTCCATAGCGGCGGATCTCGGCATCCTCCGGCTGTTCGTCCTTAAACTTCCAGGTATCCATGCGCTCGCCGACCATGATAGCCGTGCCGTTTTCCCCGTTTACTTCGACGCGCACATCAGTACCCGGCCAGAGGGCCGTAGAGGCCTCCACAACGCCTTGAGCGCCGTTCATATAGGTGACGAAGGCGAGGAGGGTATCTTCCAGAGGGATAGCCGGGTGGGCGAGATTGGTCATGCGGGCGTCAACCCTCCTGACAGATCCGACCAGGTACTGCAGCAAGTCAATGTAATGAAATGCCTGCTGAACGGTCACTCCCGCACCCGAGCGGCGTGACATGCGCCAGGCATCCATCTTGTAGTAATCAGAGGAGCGGAACCACTTCATGGTGGCATCTGCGTGATAGATCTTTCCAAATCGTCCTTCATTGATAGCTTTGCGAATGGCCTGGACGGGCCGGCGCGTCCGGCATTGGAGGAGGACACCAATCTTGACCCCGGCAGCCGCGCCTGCGTCCTGCATGGCATCCATTTCATGCAAGGACATGGCCGGCGGTTTCTCGATCAGCATATGCTTGCCTGCGCGGGCTGCCTGGAGCACGGCCTCTGTATGCAAATGGTTGGGCGTGAGTACATTGACCACTTGAATTTCAGGATCTAGGATCATCTGTTCCAGGCTGGTGTAGCCCCGGCAGCTAAATTGGCCCGTGAACTTTGCCAGCCTATCAGGGTCCAGGTCAGCCGCGGCCACCAGTCGCGCACAGTCTGACTCTTGAATCGCTCGTGCATGAAAGGGGGCGATCAGACCTGTTCCCAGCAGTCCAAAGCCCATCCGCAAATCCTTCATCATCGCCTCCTCATTCGGGGGTCAGCAAGACTTTCAAATCCTGTTGTGCCTCTATGCCTTCGAAGGCGCTCTTCCATTCCACGATCGGCAACCGGCGCGTGATAATTTCACCCGCTGGCAACCGGCCGCTGGCAATCAGGTGAATGGTTCGATCCCAGCTGGAGTAACTGGTGGAAAGGTTGAAGACCACGTCGCAAACTTTGAAAGCCGCTTTGTCCCACGGAAACGGGATTGTGTCCTTGCCCGTCAGGCCGATCACACAAATACGGCCCTTCTTACGGATCAGGTCAACTGTCGATGCGATTGCCCCGGCCGCGCCGCTGCATTCGATGACCAAGTCAGCCCCAAGCCCTCCAGAAAGTTGCCGGACCACCTCCGCAGGATCGCACTCAGCCACGTTGAGGACGGTTTCAAAACGCAATTCCCGCGCCTTTTTCAAGCGAAAGGATTCGTCCGATGGGGTACCTACGACGACTATGTGACGGGCCCCGGCGGCCCGCGCTGTTAGTGCTGCCAGCAGACCTATGGGCCCCGGTCCAAGAACTACCACGAAGTCGCCAGCCTCGACCCTGGCTCGCTCGACGACGTCATGCACGGTATTGGCCGCCGGCTCCACCAGGGCAGCCACATCATAACTCATCGAATCCGGGATCCGGTGCAACAGGCGCTCAGGCATTTTCAGGTACTTGGTAAAAGCGCCATCAATCCCCCACCCCGGTGAGCGTTTCAGGTTGCAGATCTGGATGTTTCCCGAACGGCAGAGGTAACAGTGGCCGCAGGCTTGCGTGTGCGGTTCTCCCACGACCCGGTCACCGATTTTGAAAAGCCCGGTGTCTGGGCCAGCCTCGATGATCCGCCCTGAGAACTCGTGCCCCATAATCACCGGTGGCCAATAGGGAAACTCGTCGTGCCATACATGGATGTCCGTTCCGCAAACTCCACAGGCCTTTACTTCAATGAGTACTTCTCCCGGGCCGGGAGATGGTTCGGGTACTTCACAAAGCTCAATGAAACCGGATCCTTTTTGAGTCTTCACCAGAGCTAGCATCGTTGACCTCAACCGCACCAGTTTGCCAGAAAGCCCACCAAGATAGTCGCCGCCTCGCCAATTTCGTCCAGCCCAATCTGCTCGTTGTTGGAGTGGGCAAAACCGAGACTGCCGGGACCGAAAACGACGGTGGGGATAGAAAGTTGGTTGTTATAAAACCAGGAGTCACAGGATGCGGTCATGGCGCTGACTTCGCCGGCTGCGCCGGCTTGCCGGCAGGAGGTCTGAAGACCTATGACGAGTGGATGTCCCGGGTCCAAGACATGGGCGTCGTGCCGGTACATGAATTCCAGGCTGAAGTGGTCTCGCAGCCACTCGTCTCCGCTGTCCAGCAACGCTTGACGTATCTCGTCCATCACCTGGTAGCGAGTCTTGTTCGGGAGTAAGCCCAGGACACCTTCCAAGATGGCTCGAGCGGGTGCAGTGGCGGGCCAGTCGCCGGCTGTCAGCTTGCCGAAAGTAATCGGCATCGGGTTGGCAAACTGATCAAACAGGCCAAGCCCCCGGGACGACGCCAACAGGCGGCCATGATACTGTTCCAAGATCTCCATGGTTCGGGTGGCCATCTTCAACGCGCTGACTGTGTCGCCGGCTCGTCCGCTATGGCCCGCCCTGCCGGTGCAAGTCACCCGGAACCAGACTGCGCCACGCACGGAAGACAAGATGTGGAGACCAGTGGGCTCCATGACAATACAGGCATCGGCCCGTTCGCCGTGGCGAACCATGGCCAGCGTTCCATTGCCGCCTACCTCCTCCTCTACGACGAGGTGTGCCAGGACATCGCCTCTAAGGGCCGCCCCCAGGCGTTTGATAGCCAGCAGTGCCGTTAACAGAGTGGCGGCCTGCCCTTTTGCATCACAAGCACCCCGCCCGTGCACCCGGTTCTCTTGGATACTCGGGTCGAAAGGATGCTCCTGGCCCTGGGACGGGGGCACGACATCGAGATGGGTATTAAACAGCACCGATTGCCCACCCCCGGTTCCCGCAACCCGCACGCGCAAGTTCGATCGTCCTCCGTACTCGATTCCCCGTATTGGGTCGGCGTAATCTTCATCTTCCCGGAGAGCGTTCGTCAGGGACACATGCTCCACCTCACCCACTTCCGCGAAACAGCGAGCCGTATATTCCACGGCTTCGAGTTCCTTGCCGGGCAAGGAAGGAAAGCGGATCAAATCGCAGAGAAACCGCTCAGTCTGGTGTCTGAGCGATTTGACCGCAGCACGGACATCAGACAGTGCAGGTCCATTCATGTGATTGGCTCATTATCTCCTTTAACGCCGCCACCAATGAGAATGTGGCCTTATGGACAAATGTGGGAGCCGATCGTGGGACCGCTGTCCCTCGAGCGGCGACCAATTTGACCCGGGCGGTCGCCGCGATAAGGGTCGCGACGAAGCGCGACCCTCCACCAAGAACCGCATTTTCATAAGAGTGCCCCATGATCATTTCAAGCTCACGACCGCGGATGAAAATGCTGGAGGGCCGAGGGGCCGCGGTCGCGACAGAGCGCGACCCTCCACCAAGAACCGCATTTTAATAAGAGTGCCCCATGATCTTTTCAAGCTCACCACCGGGGATAAAAATGCTGGAGGGCCCCGCTTTGTCGGGGCCGCGGTCGCTCTGAATTCATTGGGGGCTTCTCATATGTTGCCAAATGCCCACGACAAATCAAAAGCGATTTGTCGTGGCTACCAAAGCTTGATTTTCATAAAAGCGATAGCGCCTTCTCGAAAATGTCCAGGCTTTCGTGAGCTTCAGCCTCGGAGATCACCAGGGGAGGAGCCACCCGGATCACGTTGCCGAAGACACCGACCGAACCGATCAAGAGGCCGTGTCCGGCAGCCAGGTCGATCAGTTTTCGTGTGAGGTCTGGTGCGGGTTCCTTGGTTTTCTTGTCCTTGACCAACTCAACCCCCATGACCAATCCCATGCCTCGAACATCACCGACATAGGGAGACCGTTCTTTCATCTCCAGGAGCCGTGACTTCATCAACGCGCCCATGCGCAAAGCATTATCCTGCAATCGCTCCCGCTGCATGATATCGACAACGGCGCTGACCGCCGCACAAGCCACTGGGTTTCCACCCATTGTGCTGCTCATCTCTCCGGGGCCGAGTGTGGAAATCACCTCGCCACGAGCCGCGATCGCAGAGGCCGGAACTCCACTGCCAATCCCCTTGCCGATGCAAACCAGGTCGGGGGTCAGTCCTTCCCATTCCATTGCCCAGAACCTGCCCGTGCGCCCGAAAGAAGATTGCACCTCATCTAGAGTGAAAAGCAGGCCGCGCCCCCGCAACCATTGCTCCAGGCGTGACAGCCATCCTTCCGGAGGGAAGATGAAACCGGCCGCGCCCTGGTAGGGTTCCACGATCAGACCGGCCAGGCAGCCGGTGCTATTTGCGCGCACTGCGTCTTCAATATAGTCCAGGCAAAGCATGTCACAAGTGGCGGGGTCAGCCCGAAAGGGACAGCGGTAGCAATAGGGGAAGGGCACGCGAATCGAGCCGGGCAGGGTAGGGCCGTAGCCCTTCTTCGGCCCCGGCAACCCACCGGCACTCAAAGCGGCGTAGGTGCGGCCATGGAAACCGCCGTAAAAGCTGATGATTTCGAATTGGCCGCTCTTTCGCTTCATGATGCGGATGGCTCCCTCGATCACTTCACTCCCGGTGGTGAGGAAAAAGCATTTATCTAGATGAGCGGGCAAGATGGAAACTAGCTTCTCGGCGGCTTCCACGCGCGACTCGTGCAGACATTCATAGTTGTTTAAAAGCCTTGCCGACGCTTCCTGCACGGCTTTGACGAGGTCCGGATGGCAGTGTCCGACATTGGTTACCAGAACACCGGAAGTCCAATCGATAAAGATGTTGCCGTCAGCATCGGTAACCACTACGCCGGAAGCATGGTCCCAGGCAACCCTGGCCTGGTAGCCGGTGCATTGAGCTTCCACGCGCGACCAGCGAGCAAAGAGTTCCTTGGATCGAGGACCGGGCAATGGCCCCTTTACGGATGTCACTTTGTTACTCATCAGGCTCCTTTCAGGCAGGCTTAGCCACATAGCGCGGGGGCTGACCGGCCAGGAACCGGTCGACCTCCGTGACGATCAGTTCGCGAATGCGCCGACCTGCGTCCTCGGAATACCAGGCCAGGTGAGGTGTCAAGATAACATTGGGTAACCCGAAAAGGGGATAGCCTGGTGGAGGGGGCTCAATATCGTAAACGTCAATCCCCGCGCCTGCGACGACACCGTTCTTCAACGCATCAGCCAGGGCCTGCGCGTCGACCATCGGTCCACGTGCGGTGTTGACCAGGTAGGAAGTGGGTTTCATCAGGGCCAGGGTGTGGCCGTTGACAAGGTGCCGCGTGTCAAGAGTCAGGGGAGTGTGAATGCTGATAAAATCCGAGTTTCGAAATACGGTCTCCAAGGTCACTACATCGATCCCCAATTCCCTTTTCCGATCCTCTGACAGGTAAGGGTCACAGATCAGGAATTTGAACCCGAAAGATTTCAATTTGAGGTAGACCAGAGAACCAATGCGGCCACAACCAATGATTCCCAGGGTCTGGCCAGCCATGCGGTAGATCGGGACCACGTCTGCAAAATCCCAGGAGCCACGGGCCGATGAAGCGTCGAGCACTCGACGGCTGCTGACAAGACGCCGGCCGCAGGCCAACAACAAGGCAATGGCTTGCTCGGCCACCTCCTCGGCACAATAGTCCGGGATGTAGCAGAGCCGGATGCCTGCTTTTGCCAACGCGGTGACGTCAACGTTGTCGTAGCCGACACCATGACGGATCACTAGCTTGCATTTCTCCCACTTTGCGACGATTTCGGGAGTAATTGGCACCATGTTGACGATCACCACATCGGCATCCCGAGTGGCGTCAATGACAGCCCCGGTGGGGGCGAATTTGAGCTGATTAGCTGAAAACTCGAGGCCGCGCCGGGCCATTTCTCCGGCTTCCCAGGCGAGATCGGTTTCAATGTAATCGGTGACGACAATTTTTACAGGGCTCATAATTTTACAGTCCGGCCATTTTCGGCCGATCGATAGATGGCTTCGACTACCTCCAGCGCTCTCAGGCCGTCCAGCCCCGTGATCGCGGGAGGGGCGCCGGTCCGGATCGATCGAGCCAGGTCTGAGAGGAAGCCGGCGCCCATCACGCCTGCGTAGCCGGGGTGAGGCTTTAGTTCGAAATCGATGTGACGGGACGGAGCCCCCGCATACTCACCTGCGTCACTGCAAACAAATAGGCGTTCTTGGATTCCCTCAAAAGAAGGACTCCATGAAAGTACACCAGAGGTGCCGCGCAGAGCCAGAAAAAGATCGCGCCCGAATGGGTAGGAGTCGGGCACGGTGTAACTAATGTCCAGAGCGAGGACCGTTCCATGAGAGAAGGTCAAAATTGCAAAGGAGTTGTCTTCGATGTCATAGGCTTCGTTGACATGGACGTTTTTTCCCATCACCTCCACCACTTCGTCGGCCAGCAGCCAGCGATACAGATCGATCCAGTGGACGCCCAGGTTGTACATGGGACCACCGCCGCTCAACGCCTTGGTTAGCATCCAACTGGCGTTCCCCTCTATGTAGCGCGCCAAGCGGCCGGCCGCACAACGACCTTCGCAACCCACGATGCGCCCCAGCACACCCTCGCCAATGAATTTCTTCATACTACGCGCGACCGGGTGATAGCGCCACACGTAAGAGGTAGACAGAATAACGCCTGCCCGCTGAGCAGCGTCCATCATGCGACGAACCCCGTCTGAACTGGCGGCCATGGGTTTCTCCACAAGAACGTGGACACCCCGTCCGGCGCAAGCAACGGCCGCTTCCGGGCACTCTGCATGCGGTAGGAAGAGCACCGCTAGATCCAGTTGTTCCTTCTCGATCATTTCCCGCCAATCTGAATATCCGCGGACCGCGAAATCCTTGGTGAATCCCTCCAGTACGGCGTGGTTGGAATCCGCGACGGCCGTCACAGTCATCTCCGGGATTGCTTGGAAGTGGGTCATGTAACTTCGAGGATGTAGATGGCAGAGGCCTAGAAACCCCACCTTCAGACACCGGTTTTGTGGCATCAGGATCTCTCCTCTCCTCCGCCTCGAAAGGAGTGACTTTCTCACTGCCGCCTCACCGTTTGAATCCAGAGGTCAAAGCAGCGCAGATCTAATCCGTTCTAACGCGCTGGTACTCTATGATCGATCTCCCCGGCTGTCAAGAAGGCAACTGTCACAGGGTGAGATCAAGAGTGGCGAACCTTTAGGAATTCCGAACGTCCTGACTTGAAAGGTCGGCATCATCCATCCCTGCTCAAACCAGTCAATCCCCGTATTTCTTAAGGAACTCTTGGAATTCTTCTTGGGATGTCACCTTGCGATGATTTTTCTCCTGCCGACGAATCTATTGGATGACCGCATTGAGTTGCAATTGACTCACTGAACTCCTGATGGTTTATATCTATCTCGCTCTTTCAGAGCTCTCTTCTGTCTTCAAATCCAAACCCAGGGCGGCGCTGTGGCTTTCAGCCCCCGCTGGCCCTGGGCTAGAGTATCTAGGCTCTTCAGGCCACCGGCGGACTGAGGAGATCGAAGCAAAACTTCACAACCAATCACTGCAGCAAATAAAGATACTCATCGGCTGGCTTTCGCTCGGCGCGACGCTCCACGATCCGAAAGTGACGACTGTTCCCGGCGGCAGTATATGCCTCATCCGTCAACTGGTAAATTTTCTTTGCCAGGGACAGATCCGCTGCATGGCCCATGGCATCGACCGGCGCCAGGAGAACCAGGTTCCGGTCAGCCACACATGCGGCGACGTCGGGAAGGTCAAAATACAACAGCACATCACGGATGAACGTATTCGCGCCTTGAGTGTAACGGTCCACGAAGGCGAGACTCTGGTAGGATAGCAGGCCGCCCTCACAGATAACGCTATGGATTCGACGGTCTAGAGCAGCGGCAAACAACACCCACAACGCGCCCATCCCTTTACCCACAATCCTTACGGTCTCTCTGTCGACATCAGGGCGGCTCAGGACATAATCCACGCTGCGGATTACATCCTGAATACGCATCCCCAATAGTGACTGATTCATCCACCAAGCCATATAAGACATCGCGGTTTCCACGTCGAAGAGGTGGCTGAATTCACCACCCGCCCGGATTTGTGGGTCGTGCGGGGGAGGGGTCTCACCAATGCCACGCACATCCACCGCAATCACGAGATTGCCCTTCAATGTGAGACTCTCCAGAACACCAAACTCCATCCCCTCCGCTTCTTTGCCTGCATCGCTGACGTAAAGGAGGGAAGTTTTCTCAGTTCTATTTGCACTTGGTATAAAGACCCAGGCTGGGATGTAAATCCCGGGCTCGGATATGAACTCCAGTTTCTCGATTCGATATCCCTTGCGTTCGGTCGTGACGCGCTTGCGAACCCCCAGCGCCTGGTCGGTTCTATGGCAATGTAATAGTCTGCCTAGGTGCAACAGCACTTCCTGACGCGAGTCTTCCCACTCGGTTGGATTCGTGGGATGCTTTCGTTTTGGCGGAAGCGCTGCGGCCTTCTTATGGATGAGTGAGAAAATGGTCTCCCCCTGCCGGGAATAGCGAAGAGACCCATTGGAAGTGCAGTACAACTGCTCTGGTGACTCAACGCCAAAATCCGGCTCTTCGGTTGGGCCTTTGTGGCCATAGAACCATTTGCAGAACCAGTCCGTAGTAGCGAGTCGAAGCTTCATTGTCCAGGAATGTGGGTCATTGGCCTCAGTAGTCTCAAATCTATCCGGAGCACCCAACTGCCGATAACGAGCTAAGACGCGCTGGCGGGATTTCTCAAAGTCTGGATAGTAGTTCTCGATTGTCACTAGCAGCGGTCGGGGCGCAATGGCAATCCGCAAATCCTCCTGATCGATTCCATAGAGCGCAGCAGGGTAGAGATTCTGCTCCACGTCTGAGGGGCCAACGCGGCTGCCGGGGGTGATATGGATTGGCCAGCGTTGCCCTCCTCCTCCTTCGTTGAGCACAGCGCACTTGACTCTTTCGTCCAGGGCGGTGATGAAGAGTGTCAGGGTCCCGCCTCCAGAGTGACCTGCACAACCGATTCTCTGCTTGTCGACCTCCGGCCTCGTCAACAAATAGTCGATGGAACGGATTCCATCCCAGATCCGGAATTGGGTCAGATTCTCCCCCATGAGAAGCTGGAGCTGGCCAGGCATGGAGTGCTCGAAGACAGGATCTCCAGAGACTTCCGAGCTGTTGGTCACAGGGTTCCAATAGAAACGCCGTTCCCCTTCTCCGATCGGGTCATAGGCCAGGACCACAAAGCCGTTCTTCACCAGGTTGATGTAAGCGCACTGATAGATCTGGTCCATACGTGCGAGAGGATCATGTCCCGTTGGTGAGATGATTCCGGGATAGGGTGCTTTACCCGATATCGGGATATAGAGGTTCCCAGTAACCCAGAAGTCGGGACGGCTCTGGAACATCACATTTTCCACAAGGTATCCGTCCCGCTCGAAACCCCGAACCGTCAAGGGATTCAAGGGGCTTCTCTCTGGGAATCCACCGACCATTTCCAGAAACTTTTCACGGACAAACCGATTGCGAGCCTCAATCTGATGGAGGGTGACAATCCGACCCCGTTCCTGATCCCAGCGGTCAGACAAGGCATTTAACCTGCCCGATAAATAGGCCAAAAGCATATCCGGCCATTCCTTCGCATAAGACAAAGGGGATAGCGCTTCAGCAGGAGGATACAGGGGGCCTCCGTGTAAAGGGCCTCTCCCCAGGCCCAACGGCAGGGCAGCAGCTTGAACCAGGAAGTCACGGCGAGTCATATATCCTATTCCTTTCAAGCGATCTCACTCGTTTTTATTCTCGTGGTTGTACTCGAAGGATTGCATGTCAAGAGCGAGGATGAGCACGATTCTCAAGAGAGTGCCCCGTGACCTTTTCAAGTTCACCACCGCAGATGAAAATGGCGGTCTTGGGGAGAGTGTGGGAGCCGATCTCCGAGCGGCGAGCAATTTGACTCCGGCAACCGCCGCGACGGAGCGCGACGGCCACCCTCACAACTTGTATTTTCATGAGAGTCACTTCTTTACGGAGGAATAACCTGCTGCATCGTAGACCACCTCCCCGCCGATCACAGTCATCACACATCTTGCCTTCGGGATTTCCGGCACGGGAATCTCCATGATATCGGCCGAAAGTACCGTGAAGTCGGCCAATTTGCCGGGTTCAATTGAGCCTCTTGATCCCTCTTCAAAGGCAGCATAGGCTGCCCACAACGTAAACATCCTCAGGGCCTGCTCTCGCGACACGGCCTGCTCGGGATGCCAGCCTTCACCCGAGAATCCCTTCAAATCCCTGCGAGCCACTGCTGCATAAAACTCAATGACCGGATCGCCGCGTTCAACAGGCGCGTCGGATCCACCGGCAATGATCGAACCGGAACGGAGAAAACTCTGCCAGGCATAGGCTTCTCCCAGCCGTTTTAATCCGAGACGGCTGGGGGCAAAATGCAGGTCGCCGATGGCATGGGAAGGCTGCATGGACGGAATAATACCGAGCTTGAAAAAGCGCGGGAGATCGTCTGGATGGACAATCTGGGCGTGCTCGACGCGCCAGCGCGGCTCGGTCACTTTTCTCTGGTCAGCAAGGATCAACCCAAAGGCCTCCTCATAAAGGTCGAGAATCACTCGATTCGCCCTGTCACCAATGGCGTGGGCTTCCACCTGGATCCCACGGCGAAGGGCTTCTACTAGCATTGGTTTCAATTCGTCTTGATTAACAGTCATTAGACCCGTGCTGCTGTAATCTGAATAAGGCTCCAACAAAGCTGCACCTTTCGAACCCAGGGCGCCATCGGCGAAGATTTTGATTGTCCGCAACGTGAATCGGCCGTCAAAGGCGCCCACAGTGGCCCCCTCGTTGAGCAGGCGCTGGGCGTCGGGACCGGGACCACTGATGGCCTGGTAGAGACGCAACTTAATGCGGTTTCGACTGCAGAGCCCTCTGATCTGATCAACCTCGGTTTGCGGACTACCCGCATTCTGAACCTCTGTCCAGCCCAGTTGAATACTACGTTCAGCACCCAGGAGCAGTTTCTTTTCCAGACCATTTGATTCCTGCTCGGGGATGTGTCGGTTGACCAGGTTCATGGCAGAGTCCAGGAGCATGCCGGTAGGCTGACCGGTTTTGGGACTCTTCATTATCTCGCCACCAAAAGGGTTTGGTGTACCGGCCTTGATCCCGGCCATTCTCAAAGCCAGGCTATTGACTACCGTGGCGTGTCCATCGGCCCGAGTGACGCAGACCGGATTGCGAGGAGCAACCTTGTCGAGATCCGCACGGGAAGGGAAGACCGGGGGTCGCCAGAAGGTCT
This sequence comes from Terriglobia bacterium, assembly GCA_041476565.1. Lineage (GTDB taxonomy): Bacteria > Acidobacteriota > Terriglobia > Versatilivoradales > Versatilivoraceae > DATKMG01. The sequence goes on from JBGOTQ010000007.1 coordinate 12,447, forward strand.
CTATCCATCCTCTTCCGATGATCCACTCTCCTTCCTTGGCACCCTTGACTCGCTGCTTGATCCTGGACAGAAATTCCTCCAGGCTTGCTGTTTCTTCCAGATTGAGGTTCAATTCCCTGCCACCCACTCCCGACAAGTGGTAGTGTGAATCTGTGAATCCAGGGAAAACCGTATTGCCGTGAAGATCCAGGACGCGTGTCATCCGACCGACATAAGCCCGGCCTTCGCCTTTGGGGCCCGTCCAGAGGATGTGTCCCCTTTTAATCGCGACAGCTCCAGCCATTGGCTGTCTTTCATTGACTGTGTAAACGGTACAATTGGTGAGGACGAGATCCGCCGATTCCTTTCGGCCACAACCCGACGTCAGTGCGAGCATAATGATCACCAGAGTAAGCTTCGCTATTCTACCTACTTTGTTCATCGTTCGAGGGCTCTTCAAGGAATTGGATCCCTTTGAATTGGCTTAAGGCGATAATGTAGAAGGCATTGCATAAACACAATTAATTATTCTGGTTCAGGACCTGGGTAATTGTGTAACCCCGTCTGAACTTGTGTTCAGCCCCATAGAGTTTATACACACCTCTCGTGTAGCCAAAGGACTCAATATCCTGAGTCAGGAAGACTAATTCCCGCGGGGCGAGCATCCCCAAAGCTTGTGGCACATCGGTATATCGAAGGATATTGAGGAATATCGGCCCTGTTTTATGTGTCAAAGGAGGAGAATGCAGAATGACGCGGGAGATTCGCGGGTCAAGCAAGGCGGCATAGGCGCCAATCACCCCTTGGGCTCCCTTTCCGGCAACTGTTATTTCCTTTCCGTCGAAGTAAGGCTGGGAAGCTGCGAAATTAACTGCATAGAGAACGTCATAAAGGCGCATTTCGTCCAGGGTTCTTCCCAACAACATGGCATTGCGCTCGAACTTTCGGCGAACTTCATCGTCCCAGGGCCACCGGCCCGTGCCGCGGGGGTAAACCACATAAATGGTTTCAGGAATCGTGTTGAAGGTGTCCACCCGCATGAAGTTCCACAACAGCGTCTCCAGGGTCTCGCCGGGAGAGGCAATATAGATGAGCGCAGGCCGTTTTTCTCCAGGTTTCAGGGGGGAGTGATTCAGCACCACCACCCCGATCTGAATATCCGGCTCAGTCTCCAGGGAGAGAAAGGCAGGGGACCCGTCCTCCATCTTCCGCTCGGTTTTCATCACTTCAACCTGACGACCCGGCATGTTGCGAAACACGATGGACTTGAGCTTCTCAAGAATTTCCGATTTCTTCTGTTCCCAGGCAGATCGTGTCTTAAATCGCGCCATTTGCGCTGTGGGGATAAAGATTTCCTGTACTTTGTTATTGATGCTGTCCGGGGGAAGCTGACCGCCAAAGGCAGACAACTGTTCTCCCGACACTGAAGGGAAGGGCCTCTCATTGATGCTTGTATCCTTCCCCAGAAGCCAGCGATCACTCCATTCCACGGCCCGCTCGCGCTGAGCCTGCGTGTAGTCGTGCGGACCAGGGACCTCAAACAAGTCGACTTTTTCCGCAACGCCGCAGGAAGCGTATATCTGCTTGGACAGCCCGAAAAGCCTATGATAGCCCTCCGGTGGATAATAGGAATCCTCGGTAGAACCGTGGATGAGCAACGGCCGGGGAGCGATCAACCCCGCAAGTATCGACCAGTCGTGCCGAAAGGTGTTGATGAAATAGGCGCAGTCACAGTGCATGCGCTGGAGGTCAAGCTTTACAACCGTCTGGATGTCCGCGGCGCCGGCCACCGGCTGAACTACCGCAAAACGATCATCGGCGGCGCCTGTCATCCAACTGAGATGCCCGCCTCCGGAAACCCCGTTGATGGTGAGTTTCAAACGGTCGACATCATTTCTGCTCAGAAGATAATCTGCGCCGCGCATGGCGTTCCAGACTTCCACTCCAATCGGCGTGTAGCCGCGGGAATACCAGTCCCACATCGCAAATGAATCCGTGCCACGATGGACTCCATACAACTCTGAGACCTGAAAGGCATCGATGATCATGCAGATATAGCCAGCCCGGACCCAGGGAATGGCGTAGTTCTGACGCAATACTTTTGCGCCGTACCAATGGGGGTCGTTGGAGTGGCCGGGGCCCCAGATGACCGCTGGAAATGGAGGCTTACCAACCTTGGGCTTATAGAGATTCGCCGTCACATAAAAATGCGGAAGGCTTTGGAATGAAAGTACCTCGATGGTGTACTCCTCCTGCTCGATTGTGCGGACATGTTTGACATCGAGTGCAGTTCGGGGAGGAAGTGGCTCTAATCCGATCATGAACCGAAATTCACGGAGCAGCTGATCTCGTTCCGCATCCAGTTTGGCCTTGGTGGAAATCCGCTCGAACGCTTCCTGACTGAGCTTTTCTGCCTCCCGATTCAGGAAGCGATCCATTCTTTCCGTGTTCAGTGAGATGACTTCTACATCCAGGTCGGCAGCCCTCAAGCAAGTGGCTTGGGTGACCAAGAGGACCGCCACAAAGAATAGATTCATTTTGATGCTGAAAAAGGTCATGGGCAATTCTCCTTCAATTGTCCTTCTCCCCCATCCTCGTTCTCGTCGTCGTCCTCGAGAGATTTTGGTCACAGTCTGGGATCTTGCACTTGTGATTGGCAAAGGGCTACAAGCTCTCATTTTCATGCTGCGTGGTGCGCCTCGGAGGGGCATAAAGGGCTCCTATGAAAATGGCCTGAAGGGCCATACGAAAATAGCCCAGGGCATAGCGGGCGAGAAGCAGGAGCCGGCAGGCGACTGCCGACCGCGGCGCCCTGGGACTTACATGATTTCCTTTTATTTAGCAGGTTGCGAATGAATCACACACTCACCGTCTTTCAATCCTGGAGACGACACCGTAACGGTGACAGTCCCCGGGTCCGCATCAGAAAGAATATTGATTGCCGCCATGCCCCAGACCGCGTCCAGCACCGGAGTACCGAGAAGGCGGGCCGGGCCATCGGTACGGAAAGTCAGCCAGGGATTGGCGTCGGGCACTATTGTTCCATCCTTGTCGACGATGGAAGCGACGATCCGCACGGCTTCGCGGCCGCCAGAGAGTACTGTTGCGCGGTCGGGCTGAAGGCTGATTCGAAAGGCTTGGCCGGCTGTTTTCCTTGTGTCAGAGTATTGCTTCCCTTGTTTTGTGCCAACGGCTTCCAGAATTCCCGGTTCGTAAGGGACTTTCCAGAGAAAGGGTCCATGCCGAAGCCTGGCCCCCTCAGGCAGCGAGCGCCTCGGCTCCCACATGCCGTATTTTGCCCATTCGGCGATCAGGTTCTCCGTACTTTCGGGCTTCTTCCTGCCCAGCGACTTCCCGTTGAGAAAGAGTTCGACTTCGTCGCAGGTGGAATAGATGCGAACCATTTTCGGCTTCCTTTCCAATCCCGGCCAGGTCCAGTGGCCAACGATCTGTACAAAAGGAGCCTCGGTCCACTGGGCTTTGACAAACCAGTAGCTGGCTTTTGGAATGCGCCACAGGTCGCTCAAGCCCCGGTAATCGCCGCCCGTAAAGCGAGTCCCCCAGGGTCGCGCCTCCGGGGGGCCATAAAAGTAAAATATCCCTTTTGTCCCATCGCAGGCGGCGCAACCGGCGTCGAACATTTCCCACTTGGCGGTCGCCATCCAGGGCATCGTTTCAAACATGATCCAGCTCGCCTCCTGGAAAATAGCTCCTGCCAGTTCCGAAGGAATCGTCTCGCGGCGATAATCTGCCACGGTTCCTACGTCGCTCCCCTGGGCACTGTCGGTCCCCGGCTCAATCAAATTCCCCCTCTCGTTCTTGAAGGCGCCCCATTCGTTCCAGAGCCACTTCCAATCCGGATGCTCCTTGGCCAGCTTGCGAAAATCGAAATAATCTCCGTTGGTTGGATCGTGCACGTCGGTGATCATCGGGTACACTCGTCCGGCCGTCCATCGGGTGGGATCCAACTGGTGGGCCTTGTCATGCATCTCTTTCAGGTCTTCAATGTATGGGTATCCGGTCAGGTCGTCACCGATCCCCCAGATGATAATCGAGGGGTGGTTGTGGTCGCGCCGGACCATCTCATCCATGGCCAGGAGGCAGTTGTCGATATACTTCCGGGTATAACGCGAGTCTCCGGTTTCCGTCTGCGGGCCGGGGGTGTAATCATAGATTTTGATGTTGGGGATCTCCTCCCAAACCAAGAGCCCCAACTCATCTGCCGCCTCCATAATGCTTTTGTCCTGGACGTAGTGGGACGTTCTAACCATGTTCGCGCCCATCTCTTTAATGATTTCCATGTCGCGGCGGCCAATCGCATCGGGCAAAGCGTCAACCAGGTATCCGTAGTCCTGGCGGCGGTTGACACCGTGTATGTTGATGAATTCACCGTTGATCGTGTAGCCCTTGCCAGGTGTGTATCCCATGACCCGAATGCCGAACCGGGTGGAAACCTCGTCGGCCTGGATTCCGTTGTTATAAACACGGCTTCGTAACGTATAAAGGTTTGGATGATCAGGATGCCAAAGATTCGGCTTGGATACCACCAGTCCGGCTTGCTCAAATTGGATCGTGGTGTTCCCTCGGACTTGTTTGTCCTCCTCCGCCTTGGCCACAACTCCGCCGTGTTGAGCGATCACCTCAGTAACGATCCTGACTTCAGTGGTTGTGTCCAACGCATTTCTCACTTCGGTGATCGCGCGGATCGTCGACCGCTCCTTGCTGACCTCCGACGTAGTAATGGAAATCCCACCATATGGGATCAGCACGGGACCGGTGATATGAAGCCAGACATCGCGATAGAGCCCTCCGTAGATGGTAATGTTGGTCTCATTAGCCGGAGGGATGTCGGGACTGTTGGTGTTATCCACTTGAACAACGAGCAGGTTGTTACCCCCAGACTTGATTAAGTCTGTGACGTCGAAGACAAAGCCCGTGTAGCCACCCACATGCTCGCCTGCCTCCCGACCGTTCACCCACACTCTGGCCACCTGCAAAGCACCTTCGAACTCGAGAAAGACCCTGCCTCCAGCAGCCGACGCCGGTACCAAAAACTCCTTGCGGTACCAGCCAATACCCCGCCAATGATTGATCGTGACCCAGGGGTTATGGGTCACTTGATCCCAAGAATGGGGCAAAAAAACCCTGGACCAACCCGAATCATCAAAGGCCGGCTTCCAGGCATCGCGGAATTGCCACTCGATCGCAGAGCCAGGAGTGATCTGCCCTTGAAATCTCCACCCCTCATTCAAACTGAGCGTTTGCCGGGGTGAAGACCCCGCACCGAGTAAGGCCACCGCGAGGACCATAGGTAATAAAATCGCTTGGAAGGCTATTCTCATATCAAACCTCCTTGGACTGGAACAGCTCTCAACATTTCGCGCTCCATACGATTTACCGGACTTGTGCCTTCATTTGGCTTTTCATATTCTCAAGAGTATCACGACGAATGGTGTCGGGGTTTTATCGCTGGCTACTTCCCTCCGTTCTTTCAGGAAGTCTCCCTCTATTCATGCCTCTCATTTTTGATCGCACCCGTGGCATAGAATGCCATAAAATCCATCTCGTTTGTCGGGGGAGTCTTATGATCACACTCGGGATCCTGTTTGCAGCTTTGTCGGGGATATGCAATGGCCTGTTCACCGTCCCCATGAAGATGATTCGCCACTGGAGGTGGGAGAACACCTGGTTGGTATTCATCATCTCAGCGTGCGTGATTTTTCCCGCAGCTCTTGTGGGATTTTCGGTTCGAGACTTCTGGAGCTTGATGGACTCAAGCCCTAAGCCGGCCATTGAGGCGGCTCTCTTTTTCGGTTTTGCTTGGGGTTTTGGAGCCATTTGCTTTGGATTGAGCGTCGATCGGTTGGGCGTGTCACTGGCCAATACGCTGGTGATTGGCCTGAGTTCTGCCTTGGGGTCATTCTTTCCTCTCCTGATACAACATGGGCTTCGTTTTGAAATCCAACAAGCTGTCCTGCTGACTGGAGTCTTCTTTGCAATTGTGGGAGTCGTTCTGTGTGGTAAAGCCGGCCAGCAGAGGGAAGCCGTTCGGGCAAACTCCTCCCGTAACAAGACCCTCTCTGCATATTTGCTTTGCCTTTGTTCGGGAGTGTTGTCGGCTGTTTTCAATATCGGCTATACCCTGGCTCTCCCCATAGCGGATGCCGGTGTCCAAACGGGCAACTCCCGCTTCGTTTCCACAAATTGCATCTGGCTTCTCATGCTGGGGGCCGGGGCCTTGCCCAACATTTTCTATTGTCTGCATTTACTTCGGCGACATCGATCCGCATCAAATTATCATGCACCGAACGCGGGAATTAACTGGGGGCTTAGCCTATTGATGGCCGTCTTGTGGGGCAGCAGCATTTTCGTCTATGGAGCTGCCACACCGCTGCTGGGAGACCTGGGCCCTTCTATTGGATGGCCACTCAGCCTGGCCGTGGGTATTCTGGTGGTCAACCTGATGGGTATCCTTCTCGGTGAATGGCGGGAAGCCCAGAAGAAGACGGTTCGACTCATGAGATTTGGAATTCTAACATTGCTGGCAGCAATCTTCATTTGTGCAGTGTCAACAAAGGTGGGTGGTTGATGATAACGGTTCCGGAAGTCTGCAAACGCTTTCATAGGCAATTGATTGTTTCATGCCAGGCTGCCGAGGGAGATCTCTTGCGCAGTGCGGAGGTCATGGCGCGGTTTGCCAGGGCTGCTGTGGAAGGGGGAGCAGCTGGAATCAGGGCCAATGGAGTGGACGATGTACGCGCCATTCGCACCGCCGTCCAAGTCCCGATCATTGGGATTTGGAAGAGCCTCCAAACTGACGGCCGTATTTTAATCACCTCCTCATTTGACGAGGCTGGGCAATTAGTCCAGGCGGGTGCTGACCTTGTTGCTCTCGACTGTACAGCCCGAGGTCAACGACTGGGGGCATTTGATCGCCTGCGACAAATTAAAGCTGAGTTGGGAGTTCCCGTACTGGCGGACATTGCCACCCGCGAAGAAGCCCAAGCAGCCGAAGGAGCCGGTGCCGACCTCGTAGCCACCACATTGCGGGGCTATACGGCTGAAACTGAACACATCCGCTCGCTTGACCCCGGCTTTGCAGCCGAATTGATTCACTCCTTGAGGGTCCCGGTCGTAGTAGAAGGTCGAATTAAAACCCCTCAACAAGCCAGGGAAGCCATTGCCACGGGTGCTTTCGCGGTGATTGTCGGGACTGCGATTACCTGTCCGCGAGAGATTGCAAGACGGTTTGTCAAGCACATCCAACTTGAAACTCAGAGCGGCCAGGGAGACTCCACTTTCATCGGGATTGACCTGGGTGCAACAAACACCAAGTTCGGCCTTGTTTCTCGAAATGGAGAATTACGCTGGGCCAGTACGGAACCAACCCCTCAAGGTGGGGGCCGCGAAGTCCTCTTGAACCACCTTAAGAAAATTGCCAGGCAAGCTCTGGACCGCTCCCGTCAATTGGGTACTACGCCAAGAGCCCTGGGTGTTGCCACTGCCGGCTGGGTGAACCCCTATTCGGGAGAAGTAGTTTACGCCACTGAGAATTTACCGGGTTGGACTGGGACTCAGATAGCCATGCCACTTCATTCCCTTACAGGCCTCCCTGTGGTTGTCGAAAACGATGCCAACGCTCTGGCGGTTGGGGAAAAGGTCCATGGCCTGGCGAAGAAATTGAATGACTTTGTATGCCTGACGCTGGGTACAGGGGTAGGAGGAGGGTGTTACATACAGGGAAAACTGAACCGGGGAGCCCACTTTTTCGCCAATGCACTGGGTCACATAACAGTCAAGGATGATGGGGCTCTTTGCTCCTGCGGACGACGTGGTTGTCTGGAAGTTTATACGAATGCGGCGGCCCTGGTCGATTACGCCGAAAGACGGTATCCTACTGCTGAAAAAGTCATCGAGGCAGCCAATGCGGGTGATGACACTGCCCGGAGAGCCATTAACGCCCTTTCCCACCATCTCGCCATCGGGGTTGCCAACATAGTCCATCTGCTCGATCCCGAACTGCTGGTTCTCGCAGGGGGCCTAGTCCAGAACAACCCGATCCTCTTGTCGGAATTCACATCCCGGCTCGAAGAGAGGATCACCGTGCAGGAGAAGCGACAGCTGCAGATCTCTGTTTCGCAGTTAGGATACTATGCAGGAGTCTTCGGCGCCGCTGCTGTGGCAGGGGAAAAGGCCAGCCAGGAAGAAACAGCACTGGCTGGTGAGTGACCCTTTCATTCATCGCCCGGTCATCAGAAATCGGATGAACTTTCCCCAATCTTGCAGTCGGGGCCAGAAAGCCGGGAGCTTGCGGCGATAGGCCGCATATGAATCACCGAACCGCTCCAAGAGTTCCTGCTCCTCAACAAGACGGAGTCAGATGGTCAATCCGACCGGCATCAGCAGCCCTAATGCATTCTGATAAGCAAGGTCTCCCCATCTGGTGCGGTAGGCTTTACGCCTCCAGAAGAAACGAGCTGCAAACAGAAATCCGACTATAATCGCCCCGATCTGCCCCAGCCCGGTATAGGTTGGCCACAGCTGATCGATGGTTGCCAAAATGGCAGTAGCGGCGGCGAAGAAAACTAATCCAATCAATCCGGCCAGCGGTCACCCGCTCGGCCCTCCAGCATTTTCAACCGCGATGACGTGTACTCGGCGCATGTGCCACTTCTCTTCATTACCTCTACGTCTAAGGAGAAGCCTTCACGTTTTTCCTGGTTTCCTTGAATATTTGCATCTCCTTCTGGGCTTCTTCCTGTTTGCCTTGTTTCAGGTAGATCCGACTTAACACGTAGTGGGCCTCAGCATACTGTGGATCGATCTGTATTGATTTCTGCAGAGCCTTAACCGCTTGTTCCGGCTGGCCGAGTATATCCAGGACCATTCCCAACACACCGTTAGCCGCTGAAGACTCTGGATTCACTTCCACTGCTCTCTTTGCAAACGGCAGACTCTCAGGGTAACGGTTTTTCCGCCAAAGGAATTTGGCCATGTGCAGGTAGGGGGACTCATCATGGAGGTGTTGCCGTTCAGCGATTTCGATAGCCTTCTGGTAGGTCGCAATGATCACCTCTGCCTGCTGGAGTTCTTCCTGGGCCAGGCCGAGCAGGTCGTATCCTTTCATGTAAGTCGGATCAAGCCTGACCACCGCTTGAAACTCACTTTCTGCCAGAAAGAAACGGTTGGTTGTGTAATAGAGGAGACCCAAATGCAGATGGGCCAGGGACCCTTTGGGGGCCAACTGGATAGAGGTCTTTAGAGCGGTCTCGGCAAGCTCCATTTGGTTCAGTACCACGGCATTGCGTGCGAGTAGCAAATAAGCTTCCGGGTCATCCTTATCGAGGGACAGGCTGCGTTTCAACTTCTGCTCTGATTTCTCATGCTGTTTCTGCTTGAACAAGAGGAGAGCTTCGAGGTAAAGCGTATCCGGAGTCTCCCCCTGATGGGCCAGTTCCTGGTTCAATTGTTTCTGCGCCTCCTGCAATTGGCCGGACTCAATCAGCCTGGCTATCGACTGCCTCGCACTTGAAGTGGAAGAAGGGATTGGTGGCTTGGTATCCTGACCGGTCAGGTTCAACGCTGACGCCGCACTGGTAAGGATGGCGGCTGCCATGACTTTCGTCCAGACACTCATCGGGCGATTACACTAACTAGGTGGGCAGGGCGCTGCGCGACCGCTGTCGCTCCGTCGCGGCGACCGCCCGGGTCATCATACGTGGCGCCCCCATGGGGGTATGAAAGGCTTTCATGAAAATGCGAGTTTTGGTAGCCACGCCGACCGCTTTTTTCCGGGAGGCGTGGGTTTTTGGTTGTTAGGAAGAAACCCACGGTTCGCGGCGACTGCTGTCGCCAATACGCTCACCGTGGCTACCCCTCCCATTTTCATCGACCGTGTTGACCTAAATGGGTCATGGGGCACTCTCTTGAAAATCCCCTCCTTGGAGGGGATGGAGCCGCTTGCGGCTCCGGGGGTGGGTTCGTTATGATCAAATCAACCCGCCCCTGAACCCCACCGGCGGAGGGGAATACCCATTTTCATGCTACGCGGTGCCCCTGCAAGGGGCATGAAAGGCTCTTATGAAAATGCGGCTTTCAATGTCGGAGCCGGGCTCAGTCCCGACGATTCTTCAATTCCTTAGATCGCTTGCCGGAGGCAGGCTCACACATTGCCTAATAAACATTTTCACCCGCAATGGCACGCCAGGCCGGCGCCTGGTTAAGTACTGAGACGATGTGTTCGTTCACGAAGGTCGCGCCCTATTCTTCATGCGTGGACCGGCTGGCTGACAAACTGCTTGAGGTACTCGTAACTCTCATCCATTTCCTCCAGCAGTTTCTCCTCCTCGAATTCAAAAGCATGGATCAGTTCAGGGAACAGGTAGACCTCTTCAGCCCCTGACTGCTCGAGAGCCTCAAGGACCTTGTCCATCTTGACCACGCCTTCTACATTGTGCGCCTTACTGAAACTCCAATGACGGTCCCAGACACCATCCATCTGCTGGAGGTGGATGGCCGGCGAGATCTTTCCCAGCTCTCGCAGCCACAGGTAGGTGTCTCGGTCCTTGCCCGCTACCTCATAACTGCACTGATGGCCTACATCGAGCAGGAACTGAATGGGGATAGGGGTATTCCGATTAAATCGTTCATAGAGGTCTTTAGCCTCGTCCAGGTGAATCAGCATCTCGCGGCCAATGGGGGTGGGTTCCCAAAGGACGAATTTTAAGCCTTGGGCCGCGGCATAGCGGGCAAAAGCCTGCATTCCTTCTACCAGCGTGTCCATCAGAAATTCCCGCTTCTTGGGATCCCGGTAGTCCTTCACGCTGGCAGCGGCAATCGGGCCTCCAACTCCCTGGGCCCCCAGTTCCGCAGCAGTGATTGACGCCAGTTCACACCACTTCAGGGCGTCTTTTCTAAATTCCGGAAACGGGTGGAGCAACAAATTGTAAGAATAAGCGCCCAGCCCTATGAAGGCACTGTGGATCTCGAAGCCGTATTTCCGGGAGGCCTCTCTGACCTTGGCGCACATGCTTTTGCGGGCATCCTCGCTGGTTCGCGGATCCAGAAGATCAAAGCAAAACTGGACGTGCTTTAAACCCCAACGCTTGGTGACCTGTCTGCCCCATTCATCCGGCTCCGGCCAGCGTTTTGCAGCGTAAATATTGTCAATCCCTAGATGGACTTTCATGGGTTCCTTCTCCTTTTCGTTGACTTTGGTTGCCTTAATCTAAAGAGAGAGCGACATCCTTAATCCCTTGCTCTTAGCTACACTCACCCCCTCACCCGACCTACGTGAAAGCTTATCAAGCTTTCACCCCTCTCCCCGCAATCAGCGGGGAGAGGGCTGGGGTGAGGGGGTACACGATACCTTCACACTTGTCATTATGTATATCACAGTCAGAAGATGGCGATAGGGTTAAACAAGGATCCAGTCCCGCGCGGAAGGCGCAGTGGTGCAATCACTACCAGGAATTCCCAGCGACCTTCTTCTTCACAAACCTTGATCAGTTCTTCGAACTGGAGGCTGTCGGCACAGACCATTCCCATGGCGGCGATCTGAAGAGCGTGGATGGGATAGGCTATCCCCTGGACATTGCTGGGTACGGTTTCCCCGTCGCCGTCGGGCAGGAACACGGCCACCTTGCGCTCGTGGAGCCAGGGTATGGTGTTCACATGCAATCCCGCCTTGCCCTCCCCGTCGTAACCGTTGTTCCAGGGACCCAGTTCAAGCCTCCGCCGGTGGTGGCCGGTGCGGAAAACGAAAAAGTCACCCTCGCCGAGCCGCACGCCTTGAGCCTTTTCTGCTGCCTCCAACTCTTCCCGGGTCACTGCCTCGCCAGGCTCCAGCCATTTGACCCCCCGCAGACGGGGAATATCAAAAAGCAGGCCACGTCCCACAATGCCATGGGCGTATGCGGTAATGTCCTGGAGGGTCGCACCGTGGGAAGTCACGCTGCCGGCGGGTTTACCATTGTAGAGCGTTCCCTTGTAAGCAATGTGGCAAAGGGCATCAATGTGAGTGTGGCAATCCCCGTGGAATTCGCTGCCCAGGTAGTCTGCGGCAAATTGAGGCTCACCTTCGCTGGAATGGATGTCGTACATCCGGACCATGTGGTGCGCAGCCGGGCGCGGATTATCCGGTCCAGCCACTGTGTTAATTGGAAGGGCCAACGAAACCGAACGGCCTCGACGAACCAGTGCCGCTGCAGCTCGCACGCGTGCAGGAGTGAGGTAGTTGAGCGTTCCTCGTTCATCATCAGGTCCCCAGCGTCCCCAGTTACAGACACTCTTGAAAAGTCGATCAAATTCCAGTGCAGAAACATGAGCCGGTGTCGTTTTCATAGATGCTTTCCTTGCCCCTTTCAGAGGCGCCACGTGGCGTGAAAATCCCCTCCGGCGGAGGGGAAGGCGCGCTAGCGCCAGGGGTGGGTTTTAATCCGAAGTCCGTATCTTTCAACCCACCCCGGCGGACCTGCGGTCATGAAGCTCTATCAAAGCTTCATCCCCTCCAAGGGAGGGGATTTTCAAGAGAGCTACCATTCCGTTCTCAACCCGCCAGTATCCCCGCATGTCCCGGTCCCCTGGGGATGATCGGCCAGATATCCGTGACAATGCCGTTCTCAACGACGTGGTAGGCGTCGTAGAGATTGACCGTACTGGGGGCATAACCAGGGGTTAACTCGGCCGTGTCCCCAAGCCCGAGCTGGCACCGCTCGTCCACATCGAAGAGAGCATGCTCTTCGGCAAAGTAACGCGCCTGATAGTAAGGATATTGGACCAGAGAGGGGAGAACAAAGTCAATCCCAACTGATTTGCGCCCGGAATCCAGAACAATAGTGTTCCCGTGCTGAATGACAACCGTTCCAAGTACCGTCAGGGCCCGGGAAAATCCGGGCACCAGATTGCCGTGAAAGTTGTCCATGAACACATAGGACCCGGCCTGGATCTCGGTAACCAGCGGATTGGCCCCCGTAATGTCATAGGTGCCAGTTCCCCCTGCGGAAACGACTGGGCACGCAAATCCTGCTTGGACCAGGCGGTCAACTACGCTGCCCAGGTAATCCATGGCAGCATGGGCCTTCTGAATCCTGACGGTACGATCCGGCTCCAGCATGCAGTGGCCTTCATATCCCTGGATCCCTCGGAGTTTCAAGCCAGGTAACTTGGCCAGGTGCTGTGCCAGGGTAACGGCTTCTTCCAGGGAACGGACTCCGCCACGGCCCATCCCGACATCCACTTCGATCAGAACATCCAGTTTGCTGCCGGCGGCACAAACGGCGTTGGAGAGATCCTCGACGTTCCGGACATCATCGACTGCCACACTCAAATAGCCATGTTTGGCCGCTTCGGCCAGAGCCTGGATTTTCTCGCGACCACCCACCTGGTTGGCGATTAACACATCTTTAATCCCCGATCGACTCATCACGATGGCTTCCCAGACGGTTGCCGTACAAACACCAACCGCCCCGGCCTCGATCTGAAGGCGGGCCAACTCCGAGCTTTTCTGGACCTTCACATGAGGGCGGAGCTTGGCCTTCAAAGTACTCAGGCGTTCTGCCATAAACCGGATGTTACTCCGAGCCACGTCAAGGTCGAGAATCAACGCTGGGGTCACTAAATCCCGGCGCGGTCGACCCATGGCAGATCGATAGGCCCTTCGCACGTGCTCATGCAGTTGTTTGATCATCAGGGAAGACCTCTCTCATCAAAATGGCCTGAAGGGCCATAATAAAATAGCCCAGGGCACAGCGGGCGAGAAGCAGGAGCCGAAGGCGAGGTGCCGGTGGGCACCGCCGTCCGCCATGCCCTGGGAAAAAGATTCCCAAATAGAGCTCAACTCCTCGATCAGGCGCGGGGACATGAAATGCCTGAGAGACGTTTCTCCGCGCCTGATCGAGGAGTAAGAGTCGGGGGTATACGATGACCCAGGGCGTCGCTCGCCAAAAATCGCTACGCGACCGCCGTCGCTCGCTTTGCCCTGGGCTACTCTCCTTCGCCCACTTCGTATGCTGGATGTCATTTTCGTCGACTGTGGTGACCTCAAAAAGGTCATGAGGCACTCTCCTGAAAATCCCCTCCTTGGAGGGAGTCGAGCCGCTTGCGGCTCCGGGGGTGGGTTCGTTATGAACGAATCAAGCCACCCCTGTGCCCCTCCGGCGGAGGGGAATACCCATTTTCATGCTACGTGGCGCCCCTAAGGGGCATGAGAGGCTTTCATGAAAATACGTGCTTGGGTAGCCACGGTTACTGCGCTCTTGGACAGTAACTGCGGGTTTATGATCCTTTCCAATCCAAATGCCCACTTTTGATTCAAGTAGCGAATCAATCGGGGCCACCCCAGCTTTGATAAGCATCCAACCGCGACATATGCCTTTTTACGGCGCGTCGCTGGTGGTTCCGTACTTGTAGAGAAAGCGGTGCCGTTCCGATCGTACATATTCTTCGGGGATTCCAATTACAGGCCCTATGCCCCCGGCTGCCAGCATCATCAGAGCGGCCTTCTCAACGATTTGGCTGGCCACAAATGCCTCTTCCAGATCCCGACCACAACAGATGACCCCGTGATTGGCGAGCAAGACAGCATTTTCTTCCCCGATTGTGTTGGCGACTTCTTCGGCTATCCTCCTGTGTTGACCGGCGGGGACATAATGGGTGCAATTGATCTGCCCTCCAATAATCTGAGCCAGATCCTCTACAAAAACGGGTATAGGCCGGTGGAGGCATGAAACCGCAGTCGCGTACGGAGAATGACTGTGGATGGCGGCCCCGATGTTATTCTTCTTGTTGAGCAGAGCTCGATGAATCTCGGTTTCCGAGGAAGGAAGCCTGAGCCCGCCTAAGACGTTGCCGTCATGCGAGACGATGACGAAATCACTCGTCTTGATTACGTTGTACTGGACTTTACTGGGGGTCACAATCAGACCTTCCGGAACTCTGACGCTGATATTTCCCCAGGTACCGACAAAATACCCCATTTTTTCTAGGAGTCGGCACTTTTCTATGATCTCAATCTTGAGGAGTTCGTGTTTGTCTTCGCCCATGCTTATTCTTCCCTGTTAATGATCTTGGAGCGGAGGTCCCAGAGGTCCATTTGCCTTTCCGCCGTCAGTCTATAGACCTCGTAAAGCTGCTGGTAAAGCTTGAAATTTCCAGAGTCCGGTTCATAGGGTCGAGCCAGTCTGACCGATTGGCTGACAGCGTCCTGGGCATTCTTATAGATCCCTACAGCGACCCCAATATTCAGTGCCGCTCCCTTGGCGCCAAACTGGGAACCCTCAGGCACACTGACGGGTTTCCCCAGGCAATCCGCGATGACCTGGCACCACACCGGGCTGTTGGCACCCCCGCCGGATAGATACACAATCTGCGGATCAATAGGCATATGCCGATAGCAGTCCAGGGTGGCATACGCGACCCCCTCATAGACGGCGCGCAACAGGTGGCGGCGCGAGTGGTTGAGGTTCAGACCTGTAAAACTGGCCCGGGCTGTGGGTTTCACAAAAGGTCCTCGCTCCCCGCCGGGAAACAAATAGGGATGGAAGATGACGCCCTCTGATCCGGCCGGGACGGATCTCACGACCTTTTCCAGATGGTCATAGATCCCTTCGCCCCCTTCGCGCGCTTCCATGACAAATCCTCCCCCCAGTTCCTTCAAGAACCAATCCAGATTGGGAGTGGCCGTCATCGCGGCCAACATGCGCATCCATCGTCCTTTCACGCCGTGGCAAAGGGTCATCCCGACCATCCGGGGTTCGAGAATCGGCTCGTTCATGATCACTTGGTGGATCCCGGCCGTTCCCAGGATCGAAGAAGCATGGCCGTGCTCGATGGCCCCCGTCCCTAGGGCGCAGGCCGCGACATCCATAGGGCCGGAACCGACGGGCATGTTGCCCGGGATGCCTAACTCGCTCGCCACCGACGGCAGGATTGTTCCGACGTTCTCCTCCGTGGGTTTGACAGGAGGGAACTTGGGATAGAGGTCTTCGATCTTGAATATTCTGAAAAGTTCGAGATCATATTTTCTTGTGGACATTCGCAGCATCGTCAACGATTCGTCAGTCTCATCACTAGAGATGATCCCGGTCATTTTGTAAAAGAGCCAATCCTTGGCGTGAAAGATGACGTGCGCTCTTCTCAAGGATTCCGGCTCGTTTTCTCTCAACCACGCCAGTTGGGCCGCCTGAGATCCGGTGAAGACGGAGGTTCCGCAAATGTCGAAAGCCAAATGTGCAATTCCCTGGGAATGCAAGCGCTCAACGATTTTTCCAGCACGACCGTCGCACCACATCATGCCGCCCCGAACGGGTCTCCCGTCCTGGTCCATGATCCAGGTACCGTCCCCCGTGGACGTAATTCCGATGCCCGCCATCTCTCTTTTCAATTCCTTCAATCTCGAGGCGGTCTTAGTGAGGCAAGCCTTTACCGTGTTCCACAATTCTGTCATATCTTGCTCGACCCACAAAGGCTGAGGCTGGTGAACTCCCATGGGAATTTCATGACTACAAATTTCGTGTCCAGAGGTGTCAAAGGCCACAGCTTTGACCACCGATGTTCCTGCGTCGATTCCAATAAGGCAACGTTCTTCACTCATAATTCCACCCCCTATTCGGGCTCTCTTGAAAATCCCCTCCCTCCATCATTTATCACTGCCCGAAATGCACCACTTTTCCAGACCGTGCCGAATCGTAGGCGGCAAACACAAGTTTGAGAGTCTTAAGATTGTCTTCGCCAGTAGTCTCGGCCGACCCCTCTCGCCGCAGTGCTTGAAGGAAATTGGCATTGCAGGGAACGATACTGGCATGAATCACGTGGTAGTCGGGATCCACCCAAGGATACCTCTCCGGCGGATGGCGCTTGGCATGGGTGCCATCGCTGGTTGTCACGCGAACCCAATAGTCTCTGGCTACCTCCGCCGTTCCCTTGTCTCCTTCAACGAAGATCATGGTCTGTGGGAAGTAGTCGTTCTCGACGTAATTTTCCGGGTACCCCAACTCGCAGGTGACCGTGGTCTTGCCTCCCATCATCATCATCACTGTTGCCGCATCCTCGCCTTTGACATCCGGATGGACATGTTGCACCTGGCAATACACGCTCTGTGCCTCACCGAAGAAGAATCGGGGAATGTCCAGGATATGAGTTCCGGTGTCGGTTAAAATGAATTCCTCCAAGTTCTTGAGCTGAGGTTCATTAATAAAGACTGGATAGGTGGACACCATGGAGATGCGGGCGCGAAATGGCGTGCCAATAACGCTACTGTCAAGCACTTTCTTGAGTTCCCGGAGCTGAGGTTGCCAACGCCAGTTTTCGTGGATGAAATACGGGACACCCGCTTCACGACAAGCCTGCAAGTTCTCTTCTGCAATGGCGATTGAAGGGGCCATGGGCTTTTGGCTGATGACGGGGATTTTGTGGGCAGCCACCAGTTTCACAAAATGACTGAGTGTGAATGGGTATGTGACAATGTCAACGAAGTCCAATTTTTCACGACGCAGTAATTCCTCCGCATCATCATAGACAGCAGGGACACCGAATTCACGAGCAAAGTTCTCTCCCCTGGATCGAGTGCGGTTATAAATGGCGACGCAGTCTACACCTTTCAGTTCTTTCCATGCCGAAAGTTGAAACCTCGCCCAGAAGCCCGTTCCAAACATCGCGAATCTCAAATTGGCCATTTGTGCTCCCCTTGTGGTTAATGATCTCTTCCCATTTGGTTCCGGCTCGGCTTGATTAAGATTCACTAAAGTTAATCAGCACGGGAGTCTTGCGGAATCCACGGGTCTGAAACGCAAGATGGATGATCCCCAAAACGAACCATGTTCCGCCGGCGATTTTCGCAGGCCGTGCCAGGCCCAACCAGATTCCCAGGCAAAACAGGAAACCCAAGCCGGGGACAACCAGGTCCGTGAGAAAGTGTTTCTTCCGCCCCTGCTGCTTGATAACATAGAATTGCCAGACGGTGGCTACATTGACGCCCATGAATCCCAGGAACGCACCGAAATTGAGTATCTCAGCCGTGAGTTCGTAGCTCATCACCAGTGACCCAAAGAAGGCAAGCAGTCCGATGATCCATATGTTGATGGTAGGGGTGTTGCGCTTGGGGTCGAGATAAGCGAAGATCTTTCGTGGAAAAACATTATCCCGCCCCATACCGAACAGCAACCGTGCCGCTCCAACCTGGGACGTCAACCCAGCCCCAATATTCGCAACCACCAGGAGGATCGCCATTGCTTGAAACAAAGTCACCCCTCCAACGCGTCTGGTAACGTCCATGAAGGCGGTCTCCACATTGGAGAAGGTCTGATAATCGGGCCAGACCAACTGGGCCAGATAAACCAGCAACCCGCCAAAGATTCCAGTGAAAGCACACACTAGAACCACGGCCAGCAGCACATTGCGTCTGGGGTTCTTCACGTCCTCAGCCAGCGTGGTGACGCTGTCGAATCCCAGATAAGTCAATGCAGCAAAGGAAGTGGCAGTTGCAACTGAATGAAGCTCAAACGTGCTCGGGTTATAGAAGGGTTGAATGGTAAAGAGACTCTTCCAACCCTGGTGGAACAGCAGGTATCGAACGGCCAAGGCGATAAAGGTAAGAAGAACCAAGCCCATGGCGCCAACCAGTATTTCGCTGGTACGAGCCGTTGCTTTAATGTTCCGAAGATTCAAATAGGTCATGATCTCGGCGAAAAACGCTGCAAACACGATGTAAGGGACTTGGGGGAGCAACCGCTGGAAGGCCAGTGTTCCGTAAATGACGCAGAAGAGGGGGATGAAAAGATAGTCGAGAAGCATGGCCCAGCCGGCCAGGAACCCCAGATGGGAGTTGAGCCCCCGCCCCACATAGGTATAGGCTGAGCCCGCTGAAGGATATAACGCTGCCATTCGGCCATAGCTAAAAGCAGTGAGCACCATTGCCACCATGGCAATGAGAATTGTGTCAATGGCGTGACCCCTGGACATCACCAGGGCCAAACCAAAGACCGTGACGGGTGCGCTGGGGGTGACTGCCACAATGCCGTAGAGGATCAGGTCCCAAAGAGACAGGACCCGTCGCAGTCTTGGTACTGCCGTTTCCGGATTTACTTCAGTTTTTGAGATAGATTTGTCCAAAATCACCCCTTCCCCCCAGGTTCCCCGCAGAGCCCCCGTTTGTCAATTAAGATTTCAGCCTAGCTTCGTGAATTTGCAGTCATGATTTTACCCTGGCTTCCGCCAGGGACAGGGTCTTTCCCGTGCTAATGTAACGCATCACCACTTCGTCGGCACACATCTCAGCGTAGCTGTCTAGATCAGACTCACGGAACATGCGCAGGACCAGGCGTTCTGTTTCGAGAGTGACCATGGGCGCTTCTATGAAAACGGCCTGAAGGGCCATGAGAAAATAGCCCAGGGCACAGCGGACGAGATAGCAGGAGCCGAAGGCGACTCCCGGCCGCGACGCCCTGGGTCGACAATCCGTATTGACCGAGGTTTTCTCCTCGAGTTGGCGCGGGAAGTCCGCCCACGCCAACACGAGGAGAATCTTTGCCGGGTCGCTGACCCAGGGCGTCGCTCGCAAGAAATCGCTCGCTTTGCCCTGGGCTACTCTCCTTCGCCCACTTCGTGGGCTGGATGTCATTTTCATCGACCGTGTTGACCTAAATAAGTCATGGGGCGCTTTCGTGAAAATACAAGCTTTGCCAGCCACGACAAGCCGCTTTGGGTTTGTAGTGGGCTTTTGACCACATACGAAAAGCCCACGATGAATTCAGAGTATGAATTCATCGTGGCTACCCCTGCCATTTTCATTAGCCCTGGCACGTCAAATGGGCGCGTAAGCAACTTCTATGAGGCTGTAACAGCCAGGAAGCTTGACAAGTAGCTTCATAGACATAGAGATTGAAATCTATAAGAATTGCGTTTTTTTTTGTTGTAACTCTACCATTCACTTTTCGGACAGTTGCCCCTTGAACTCCTCTGACACTTCAGGAAACGAGTTCAAGCAGATGGTTATCATCCTTTCAAGACTCTCCTTTGACAATCCTTCCAGACGCATGGTTACCGCAGGCTCTGTGACCGATTCCCGGATCAACACAAATCCATCGCGTGTCTCCAGCCGCAATCCGTCCAAAGTACTTTCATGGCCGGCATTGAAACATCTACGCAACCGGTCCGCCATCTCCTGAAAGGAGAGAGAATGGGCTGGCAGTCTCACATCTGGTGTAATGTACATAAGAGGGACCGTTTGGCGTAGATGATGGAGAGATCCCGCCCGGCCAACCATCTCGGAAACAAGCAGGGCCGTGAATAGTCCGTCATCTCCGCCTTGCAGTTCCTGAAGGAAGTAATGTCCACTGACCTCACATCCCAGCAGGCAATCCTCGGCAATCATGCGCCGCTTGATGAAGGTGTGCCCGCTACGTTCAACGATCGGGATTCCTTCCAGATCTTGAATGGTTCGGCGCAGAACGTCAGAGAGCTTGATATCGTATACAACTTTGGCTCCGGCATGTCCTGGCAGCAACTGGCGCGCCAGGAGCACGGCCATCTCGTCCGCCGTGACTATGGAGCCTGTCTCATCGCTAAAGGCGACCCGATCACCATCTCCATCCCAGGCAATTCCGAGTTGAGCCTCGCATTTCCTGACAGCGAGACTCAAGCCGGCCAAGTTTCGAGGGCGGGCGGAGTCCGGAGGGCGATTGGGGAAGCAACCATCAATTTTACAGAATAACCGTTGGACCTGAAACCCTAAGGCTTCGAATATTCCCGGGGCAATCTCTGACCAGGCTCCATTGCCAGCATCGAGCACAACTTTCAAGGCGCGGGACTTCAAGGGCATCACCCAGCGGCCAAGGATCCAGTCCACATACGAGGGGGAAGCATCGATTTTTTCGAGTTGGCCTCGCGACTGGCGTATCGACCCAACCTGCACCAACTGGCGGAGACATTCAAGCTCAAAAGGAGTCGGAGGACTCTGTCCCACCATTAGTTTCAGCCCGTTATAGTTAGAGGGGTTGTGGGAAGCGGTGACAATCAAGACCGCATCACTTGACCAATGCCGGTGAGCGAAGTAGGCGATCGGGGTAGGGATCTGCCCGGCGTCAAGAACACGAATCCCTGCTTGCATGAGGCCCTCTGCGAGGGCTTCCTTGAGCAAGGGCGTGCTGGACCGGAAATCCCCCGCAATCAGAACTCGCGATCCGGATGGCAGTTTCGATCCCAGGCTGTTGCCTATCCGGAATAAAAGTCCAGGACTGACTTCGTCGGGATATCGACCCCGAATGTCACAGGCTTTCCACGGACTTGTCATCCGTATCCCCGTCGTGTGCAGGCTCGACGAAATGAAGCGTAAATCTCATCATAGCGTACCATCCGGCCAGGTGTGGGCGAACAACTCTCACACAGCGTAGTCATCTTCCGGATTGCAGAACAGATATCTTCCAAGTAGAAGGTCCCACTGGCCGCCAGAATACTTGCGCCAAAAGCGGCGTCCGGGTGTACGCAACGGACTACCTTACGGTTCAGGATGTCAGCACGCAATTGCGAAAGAATCGGACTTTTGGCCGCGCTCCCGGTCGAAAAGACCCTATCCGAGATGGTGACGCCACATTTTTCGAGGATCTCGTACCCCCATCGCTCGACAAATGCAATGGACTGAAGCTGTGCAGCACGCCCTTCTTCACGGTCTCTAGGTTCTCGCTCAAGGAAACTCTCCGCGTCTGGCTTCTCAAAGGGGAATCGTTCTCCCCTGCCTGGTAAAAGATAACAAACCAAATCCGTTGGAAGGCTGGGGCTGGCGAGACCGTCCATTTCCGCTGCGGGGATAGACGGGTCCTCAGTTCGCAGACTTCCAGGTCCAGTATTGCTGGCAGCGCCTGGAACCCATGCCCCGGAGGGGTGGAGGTGACAATAGATGCCTTTGAAAAAGGGAGGCTGGTGTTTGGCGAGCACCTTCCAGACCAGGGTGGTTCCCAGTGTGGTGTTGGCGTCTCCGAACTGATTCGCGCCTGATGCGACAAGGCTGGCCATCCCATCAGTGGCACCTGCCAACACGGGAGTCTCCGCGGGTAATCCAGTCTCTCGAGCGGCCCTGCTACAAACAGACCCTATCACTTGGCCTGGGGAAACGACAGAGGGGAGCTGTTCTGGAGCGATCCCAACTTTTTTGACAGCTTCGTTCCATGCTTTCCTATCCGGGTCATAGCCCAGTTTGAGAACGTTGGAGGTGTCCGAGACGCCGAACTCACCCGTGAGTTGGCCAGTAAGCCAATCTGCAGGGTGCAAGACGAATCGAACCTTGTCCCAGATTGCTGGCTCATTTTGACGAACCCAAGCTACCTTGGTCAGAGATTGGGAGGCATTCAGACGCATGATGGTGGAATCTTTGCCGGCATTGAACTGGCTGGCAAGCGAGGCCGCACGAGTGTCATCGTAAAGAATGGCAGGCCGGAGGGGCTGTCCATTGCTGTCTGCCAAAACCAAAGTGCCGGAGGTTGAAGTGACCGCGACCCCACCGATTTCAAATTGAGAGGACGGGAGTGAAAGCCTGCTCAAGGTCATACTAACCGATTCACAGACGGCTCTCCACCAATCCCATGGATCCTGCTCATGAACCTCACCATCGGCGGAGCGTACCGATGAGAGAGGAATTTTGGATTCTGACAAGACGATGCCCGTGACACCTGCAGCCACAGACCTAACGCCGCTTGTACCGACGTCAACGCCTATTAACACGAGTTGATTTTCTGTATTCATCTGCGCAAGATCTGAAACGGATGTCTATTTATCACAAGAACGCGCCGTTTCATAGAAGTGTGCCATGACCTATCTAGGTCACCACGGTCGATGAAAATGCTGGAGGGCCCCGCTCCGTCGGGGCCACGGTCGCGACAGAGCGCGACCCTCCATCAAGACCGCATTTTCATAAAAGCGTCGCATGACCATCGCCCAAGAATCCATTGACACATCCTTATGTTAAGGACCAGAATTTATAAGGCCTTACTCGGCCGCTTGCAAACAAGACTGCCCCGGCGTCTGTTCCGGGTGGGTACCTCAGGGAGGCCGGAGGGATTATGTTGGCTATGCTCCTGTTGTTGATGGTTTCGGATGCCGACCTCCTTTCTCCGCATGGAGAAAAGGCGGTTGTCCTTCTATTCATCCGCAGCGATTGCCCAATCTCGAACCGGTATGCACCCGAACTTCAACGGCTCTACAAGCACTATTCTTCAAGAGGCGTTGAATTTCATCTCGTCTATCCCGAGTCAGGCTTGACTGCAGCCGTGATGGAAGTGCATCGAAAGGAGTACGGCTACACCATTCCAGCTCTGCTTGACGCCCGCCACCAATTTGTCAGTCGCGCAGGGGCCCGCGTCACTCCGGAAGCTGCCGTCTTTGTCCAAGGCAAGCTGATCTATCTGGGGCGCATTGACGACCTGTATGCCGATCTGGGAAAGGCAAGAAGGGTAGTGGAGCACCATGACCTGGAAGAAATCTTGAGCGCCGTGGTGGCGGGGAAAAGCATTCAACCCCGCGAGACTAAGGCCGTCGGCTGCGCCATTGAAGAACTGCAATGAGATGGATTCTACCTTGGCTCTTAACGATACCGCTCGCAGCGGAGCCTGTCACATTCAATAAGCACGTTGCCCCCCTGGTATTTCAGTATTGCTCGCCTTGCCACCGCGCGGGAGAAGCGGCGCCATTCCCTCTGCTCACTTACGAACATGTCCGGCAACATGCCTTGCAGGTCGTTGCGGTTACAGAGCGCCGGTACATGCCCCCATGGCCGCCGGAGCAAGGCTACGGAGATTTCGTGGGTGAACGGCGACTCACCGCTGCTCAACTCGGTCTCATCGCTGATTGGGTGAAAGAGGGCTGCCCCGAAGGCAACCCCATTGATTTGCCGCCTAAGCCGCAGTTTACCGAAGGATGGCAGATCGGCCCCCCTGATCTGGTTGTACAAATACCCAAGCCATACCGCCTGGCTGCGAGCGGCAGCGACACCTTCCGGAATTTCGTTGTTTCCGCCAACCTGAAGGAGACCCAGTATGTCCGGGCAATTGAGCTGCGGCCCGGCAACAAGCGCGTCGTACATCACGCCAATATCTGGGTTGACCGCAGACAATGGCTGCGCCAGCGAGAAGGAGAGGGCGGTCAGCCGGGCTTCCCGGGCATGGATGTCAGCACCGAAGCACGCTCAGATTCCTTTGACCCAGACTCTCACTTCCTTTTTTGGAAGCCTGGCTCGGTGTTGCAGCCGGAACCTGACGACATGAGCTGGCGTCTGGATCCAGGCACGGATCTGATTATCAACATGCACCTGCAGCCTTCGGGGAAGGAAGAGGTGCTCCAGCCCGTGATCGGCCTCTACTTTGCCTCCCATCCGGCCCGCCTCCACCCCATGCTCGTGCAACTGGAGCACGACGGCGCTCTGGATATTCCGCCTGGCGATCGCGGGTTCGCGGTGGAGGACCATCTAACTCTGCCGGCCGGAGTTGAGGTCCTTGCCATCTACCCGCACGCTCACTATCTGGGCAAGCATTTCGACGCCTGGGCCACTCTTCCAGACGGCACACGCACCTGGCTGATCAAGATCAACGATTGGGACATCAATTGGCAGGCCGTCTATACTTACCGCACCCCCGTTTGGCTTCCTGCAGGAACTACGGTTGCGATGCGCATTACTTATGATAATTCAGCCTCCAATCCGCGCAATCCCAACCAGCCTCCCAAACGAGTTCGAACGGGCCCACGCAGCGAAGATGAAATGGGCCATGTGTGGCTTCAGGTTTTGCCCAAGAAGGAATCGAGTGGAGATCCTCGTCTCCCTTTGCAGGAAGCCGTCATGCAGCGCCGCCTGGAAAAATATCCCGGCGACTTCGCTGCCCATTGCAACCTGGGGGAGTTGCTTGTGACTCGCGGGCAATATCGGGAGGCCATTTCCCACTTCCAACAGGCGCTCGAAACTGAACCGGCGAGTGCAACGGCACGGAGTGGTCTCGGTGCGAGCCTGCTGGCCGATGGTCGCCTCGATGAGGCCATTCGGGAACTGAAACAGACTCTCTTCATTGCTCCAAACCATCTAAACGCCCGATTGAATCTGGCTCGGGCCCTTGGAGCCAAAGGCGATTTGACGAGTGCGGAGGCCGAGCTCAATACGATTCTGAAACAAAAGCCGGACAACGTCGATGCACAGATAGGTTTAGGCTTTGTTTATCTCACACAAAAGCGATATGAAGAAGCGCTTCCGCATTTCCAGGAAGCGGCCCGACTGCGGCCTGGGGACGCGGATATACTAACCAATCTGGGTGCTCTCCTGGCGGTCCGGGGCGATTTGCCTGGGGCGGTTAAGGCCTTTGAAGAGGCTTTGAAATTGAACCCCAAACACGAGACTGCTCGAGCCTATTTAGCGCGGGCCCAGGCGGCACTAGCCAGCAAACGATAGAAGGTGGGCGCCGCGCTCCGCAACCGCTGTCGCTCCGTCGCGACCGCGGCCCCGACGAAGCGGGGCCCTCCAGCATTTTCATCTGCCGTGGTGACCTGAAAAGGTCATGGCGCACTCTTATGAAAATTCGCGCTTGAAGGTAGGCGCTGCGCTGCGCGACCGGTGTCGCTCCGTCGCAGCGATTCCTTCCGGCAGGGCGTGACGACTGCTGGGCAGGATTCAATAGCTGATTCTCGATTCTAAACCCGAACAATTGTTATCTTAAAGGTTGAAGAACCGGCGGAAATGAATTCCCACGTTCTTTCCTCGGGACAGGAGGTCTGAGTTCCTGGACGGGTTGTCTCTCCTCCAGGATCATGTGATCGATCGAGTGAACGGGCACTCCCTCGGTGGCCTCGTGGAATCGGCGTCGATAGGCAAGTGGCGTCATCCCAACTAGCTTACGGAAGGCAACTCCAAAGTGGCTCTGATCGCAAAAGCCAACTTCCTGACTGATTTCGGAAATCGGCCTCTCTGTCGAAGTCAATAACGAACGGGCTTTGGCGATCCGAAACTGATTGAGATAAGCCAGGAAAGACTGCCCCGTTACCTGCTTGAAAAAATACATGAAGTGCGAACAGCTGGTGGCGCAGATCCGGGCCGCATCCTCTACCCGGATCCTTTCGTCATAATGCTTTTCCAGGTATTCAAAGAGGGGACGGAGACGCTGAATAGACACCTGTTTATGGTTGGAGGTCTCCTGACTGCCCAGGTACGCTGCATAATGGTTGACCATCAGCATCAAAATCATCTTCAAGTAAGTCTTCACCGCCAAACGAGCTCGATTGGAAACGGCGGGCAATTCCGCCTGAATCCGTTTGATCAGCTCCACAGCCTGGGCAGGAAGACCAGTAGTGGCGGGGATGACATGGGGGAAATCGCTACCTTGCGAGAAAAAGGGCATCATATACTCCATGCCATCTCCATTTGCTTCAGAAGCACGCACCAATTCCGGCAGGAAGAAAAGGACAATCACTTTCATTGGTTGCAGGGCAGGGCTGGTTAGGCGATGGTATAAGCTGCTGCCTATGACGGCCAGATCCCCTTTTCTGACTTGAAAGTGGCGATCCTGAACCTGGCACACAGCTCGGCCAGAATGAATGTAAAGTATTTCAAAGTAATCGTGGCGGTTCATCCGCGTGTTTTGGCATCCGTTCAGGTCGAAAAAACGGACGTCGATCGGAAAGGAAAGATCGAAAGGCCAGACATGAACCCCTTCGGCGTTAATCCGGGGTTCGACTACCGCGAAGGCCTTTTCCCAAGTTGGTTCACTGCTCTGCATGGACTCTCCAACCCTCGGAAGGTAAAACCATCCTTCCTTATCGTTTGACTGGTTCTTGGATTTCCATAATATATCAGCGGTCTTTATGTTGGTCAAGTGCTGTAACAGAAATCACCGCAATAGGTCAGTTGCGCAGTTCTTCGCCCCGTTGGTTGTGTCAACCGCCGCCCGATGGAGACTCAGGCGACTGAAACACGTTTAATCGGGATCCTCTAGCTTGATGGTTTTGTTCACGGTCCCGAGTTGCGGGGCCGTTCGCTTCATCAATTCCGCCTTGCGAAGCTGAGCTTCAGCCGATGGGTCCCCGGCTAGGCGAAGCGCGAGTCCTAAGCCATACTCGGCAAGCATAAATCCTGGGTGCAAACGAATCGCCGTCTTAAAGGACACGATGGCCTCCGGTGCCTTCCCCTGGCGCGCCAGCACCAACCCCTGGTTATAGGCTGCCGGGGCATCAGTGGGATCCAACACCAGAGCGGTTCGAAATTTCTCCAGGGCCTCGGCTAGCTTTCCTGCGTTCATCAGCGCAACACCTGCGGCGTTGAGGTTGGAAGCTTCGGCCAACCTGTCGCTGCTTGCCTTTAGCTGCCCTACCTGTTCGAACAGCAAAGCGGCTTCAGCTTTCTCGCCCTTGGCTTGGAGCAACTGTGCCAGCCCATAGCAAGCTTTGTCCAGCTTTGGATCTAGTCGAATCGCGGTCCGAAACGCCTTCTCGGCTTCCTCATTTTTCTTCAGGCTCTTGTAAATGAGGCCCAGACGCGAGTAAGCTTCAGCCAAATCGGGTTTCAGGCGAACGGATTCTTCAAATTGAAGCGCTGCCTCCGAGGTTTCATTCCGGTACATGAGTAATCGCCCCAGTTGGAAATGGGCGTAAACATCGTCGGGATTCTGCTTCAAGGCTTGTTCAAATTCCGGACGAGCAGCAGCCAGATCTCCCTGGGCGCGCAGCGTCATTCCAAGACCAAAGTGAGCACCAGGTACCTGGGGGTCGAGCTCCAGCGCCCGATGATAGGATTCAGTAGCCTCCGAGTATTTCTCGGCCCGCTCTTGTTTTCGCCCCAGCATCACGTAAAGGTCGGCTCGCCCACTGGCTGCCGAGAGGGCTTCCTTCAATACACCTGCGGCTGCCTCAAAATCACCCTCCTGCTCCAGCAAGTTGCTCAAGTTGATGCGGGCATCCACGTGCCTGGGATCCAATTGAAGCACCTCTAGAAATTGGTCGATGGCGGTGCCGTATCTTTCCCGCCCCATACGAGCCAATATCACGCCCAGAACAAAATGGGCCTCAATAAAATTCGGTTGAAGCTGGATTGCGGCGTTAAGAGCTCCGACAGCCTCTGCAGGTTTGCCTTGTTGTAGCAAAGATTCAGCCAACCGATACTTGACTATTGCTGCTGGATTGGCTTCGGCCTTTCCGGCGGACGAGGAAGAGGCGAGGGATCCGGCTGGAAGCTGGTTGGCAGGTGCGGACCCTTGCTCATTAGTTCGAGTCTCAAGTGGCAAAACGATCCAGGCGCTCAGGAGGACAAGAAATATGAGGAATCCTTCTATGAAATTGCGAGTTTTGGTAGCCACGCCGACCGCTTTTTTCCGGGAGGCGTGGGCTTTTGGTTGTTGGGAAGAAGCCCACGGTTCGCGGCGACTGCTGTCGCCAATACGCTCACCGTGGCTACCCCTCCCATTTTCATTCGTGGTGGTGAACTTGAAAAGGTCATGGGGCACTCTTATGAAAATGCGGTTCTTGGTGGAGGGTCGCGCTCCGTCGCGACCCTTATGGCGGAGACCTCCAATATTTTCATCCGCGGTGGTGAACTTGGCAAGGTCATGCAGCACTTTCATGATCAGTTGCTCGGCTTAGAACAGAGGGAATGGTAAAACGACTTCCAACTATATCTAAGTGACTTTTCACCTGTCAAATTGAGCCCGGTTTTCGGAAGCCTTCGGGGTGCGATTCAAAGTGTGATATAGAATTTGGAGACGGGACGCCCTCGTCCCGCAACTTGCAAGACGCCGTGAGGGCCCGGCGTCTCCTGTCTCCAAGATCTTCAAAATCCCATAGACATCTTCGATGTTTCGTAGATTACACTGCCACTCAATCCGTATGGGAGGTTATACTTGCGTAACAAGTTCAGCCTAATGAATGCCCACACATCTTTAATGATAAATTTGCCAGGATGGAATCGTTATTGCACAAGCTTTGCTAGCTTGAATGGTTTCCTCACAATTTGGTAGTTGTGGCTGGAAGCTGACGGCAAGTTCGGGAGCGAATTGTCGTGGCTGGTAGAAGGAGAAAATGTGCTCCTGCAGTCACATCAGTAGTAGAGGCAGTATCGTGCTCCCTATCAAAATCAAATAATGGTTTTGCAACAAAAAAAAGCGCAATCCTTATAGATCTATGTTGAGCTTGACAGCTATGGTTTCCCAAAGTAGTAAAAGTAGTAACTGAAGTTCAAATCCCAAATCGCACACGTCCCAAACCGCCTTGAGAGGGGGGAATATGTTGAGGAAGAGTATTTTCGGGTTAATGTCTGTTTCCGTCCTGGCATTAGTTGTGTTGCTGGCAGGACAGCTGGCGGCCCAGTCAATCAGTGGTACCATCAGCGGTACCCTGGTAGATCAAAGTGGGGCCGTAGTTCCGGGCGCGGAGCTTACACTGACCAATGAGGCGAGCAGCGAACCTCGCACCGCGGTCACCAGCGACACGGGCGAGTTTGTCTTCACGGCCTTACAGCCGGGCAGTTATGCCCTCAAGATTGAGAAAACCGGCTTTCGAGGGTTCAATCGCAAGGGAATCCTCTTGACCGCCAGCGAGCGGGTGGGATTGGGCAGGATTCAGTTGGAAGTCGGTGAACTGTCCAACACGGTGAATGTCACTCTGGCAGGGGAGACAGTAACGACCGAGAGCGCCGATACCGCGGCCGTTCTTTCTCTCAATCAGCTTGACAACGTCACGACCAGGGGACGGGATGTGATGAACTTGCTGCGGACGTTGCCCGGAGTCACCACGGTGGCGGTTCAACCGTGGGGAGGGGGAGAAATGAATGAAAGGGACCCATCCGGGACCCAGTCCAATGGGGGCCAGTTTGGCAGCTTCACTCCGGCCATGGGCGGGGCACGCATGTTTTGGAATACGGTTACAGTCGATGGGCAGGTAGGCTCCAATCCCGACTTTCCGGGTTTGTTCATGGCTGCTATCAGCATGGATGCCGTGTCGGAAGCCAAGATTATCTCCAACAACTACTCGGCCGATTACGGACGCAATTCGGGCTCAACCATCAACCTGGTGTCAAAGTCTGGGGCCCAGGATTATCACGGGAATGTGTATTTGTACAAGCGGCACGAGAAGTTAAATGCCAACGATTTCTTTAACAATCGCAACGGTGTTCCCAAGCCGGTGTACCGGTTTACGACCTTTGGGTTCAATGGCAGCGGACCCATCTACATTCCAGGGGTGTTTAACACCGAAAAGAAGAAGCTGTTTTTCTTCTACTCACAGGAGAACTGGAGGACAAACCTGCCTCAAGGAATCACTCAGGTTACAGTTCCGACAGCGGCCGAACGACTGGGAGATTTTTCCCAGAGCTTTGACCAGGGCGGCGCTCTCAGAGTGATTACCGATCCCCTCACCCACAAGCCATTCCCCAACAACATCGTTCCGTCAGATCGGATCAATCATGACGCCCAGCTGCTGATGAATTTCATGCCCTTGCCGAATCAAACTGACCGGAGCATTACGGGAGGCAACTACAACTTCCAGTGGCAAGACGTTTGTGAGATTCCCAAGATGCTGAATGCTCTGAAGGTAGACTATCATCCCACTGATAATGACCACTTTTCCTTCCTGCCGCGACGCTGGAGGGCTGACACAAGGGCTTACGGATGCGCCGTGTTGGGATTTGCGTCAGATCTTCCCATCTGGAAGCACCATTACCGCTACGTAACCGACAGTGTAGTGATGACCTGGACGCGGACGATTGGCAACAGCAAGGTAAACGAGTTTAGCTCGGGTTTCACCGGTGAGAAGGAGCAAGGTCAGCCAGCGGCTCTCTTTGGAAGGACCACGGCCAACTATTTTGATGCGATCCGGCGAACCAATGTGGGCTACCAGGGCGGGCAGTTGTTTCCTGCAGCCAACCCTTACAACCTCATCCCTCAAGTGTTCTTTAATGGGGTCCCCAGCGGGGCGTACTTCGACGCTGAGAACCGGCTTCCCGACGATCAAGGGTATAACCGCTTCCACCTGAGCGACAACTTCAGTTGGATTCACGGGCCTCACACATTGAAACTCGGGATCTACTTTGAGCGTAATTGGGCGACGGACGGTCCTAACGCAAGTTGCTTTGACGGTTGCCTTACTTTCGACCGAGACCCCAACAACCCGGGAAATACCGGGTGGGATTACGCCAACGCGTTGCTGGGGAACTTTTCATCTTACTCGGAGACCAATCAGAAACCGAGGTATCAGGGCAGCATGAAGCTTTGGGAGTGGTTTGCTCAAGACACCTGGAAGGTCAACCGGAAGTTGACACTGACTTTGGGAATGCGGTTCTCCTGGTTTACCCCCTGGTACATGAGCAAGGGCACAGGGGCAACCTTTCAAGCGGCTGCCTACGACCCAAACAATGTTCCGCCACTCTACCGGCCAGCCCTGGATGCTAACGGCAATCGGGTAGCTCAGGATCCGACAACGGGTCAGCTCTTTCCAGAAGTCTACATTGGAGCTTTCACGGCTCCATGGAACTTCACAGGGAGCGTCCTTACCTCCGATCCGGGGTATCCGAGAGGCTTTAGAAAGCAGCAAGCCGTTCAACCCGCGCCGCGCTTTGGTTTTGCCTATGACGTTTTTGGAGACGGCAAAATGGCTGTCCGGGGTGGATTTGCCATCGTGAAGCAAACCATGCCTAGTTACGGCGGATATATCGGGATTGAGAACAACGCGCCGGTGAAATATTCGCCCACCCTCTATTACGGCAACATGAGCACGTTCCTGCAGGCACCACAATTGTTGTATCCAACCGGTTCATCCACGTATGACCCGAACGACATTGTCCCCAGTATTTATCGCTATAGCCTTGGGATCCAGCGGGAGGTGAAGGGTGGCTTTGTCATCGACGCCTCTTACGTAGGGAATGTGGGTCGTCATTTGCTTCAAGGTATCTCCATAAACAATGTTCCCTATGGTGCCCGATTCCAGCCGCAAAATATTGACCCGACGACAGGGACCGCCCTGCCGACTAACTTCTATCGGCCTATCCCGGGCTATGGCGGGATCGGCGAGAGGGTCTCCGCCGGAAAGAGCAATTACAACGCTCTGCAAGTCGCCATCAACCGTCGCTTTTCGAAGGGCGTCTCATTTGGACTCTCTTATACCTGGTCGAAAGTGTTGGGCACTGGCACCACCGACGGGGCTGGCTTAGCGGCTTTTCGACCCTGGCAGGTGTGGAACTACGGGCCATTCGACTTCGATCAGACCCAAATGCTGGTCATCAACTATGTTTGGGACCTGCCCAGTCTGAGCAAGCACCTCAACAATAATAATCCCATTGTTAAGGGGGTATTTGACAACTGGCAGATTGCCGGTGTGACGACTTT
Organism: Terriglobia bacterium; assembly: GCA_041476565.1. GTDB lineage: Bacteria > Acidobacteriota > Terriglobia > Versatilivoradales > Versatilivoraceae > DATKMG01. Next base: position 44,753 of record JBGOTQ010000007.1, read on the forward strand.
TTCCAGCGGGTTGCCTCGGGGCATCGGCCTAGGTACAACGGATGGAGCGGACATCACGGGAGGCGGTGATGGAGCCCGGACCATGTTGTTAGGGCAGCCGCAGTTGTCTCATGGGGCCCGTACCTTCGATCAATGGTTCAACACCGCGGCCTTTGGACGACCTCCTCAAGGGTATTATGGCGACGCCCCGGTTTTCCCGGTTCGCGGCCCTGGGCAGAACAACTGGGACTTGACTTTGATGAAACAATTCAAGCTCTGGAGTGAGGCCAGCAAATTGCAGTTCCGGTGTGAGATGTACAACGCCTTCAATCACGCCCAATTTTCGTCTATGGATACTTCGGCTGTATTCGATCCGAACGGACAACAGGTCAACAGCACGTTTGGCCAGATCAACAATGCTCGGTCCGGTCGAGTCATCCAACTCTCGCTGCGGTTGCAGTTCTGACACCTACCGGTGGGACAGGCAGGCATCCCTGCCTGTCCCATGGCCGCCAGGCCAAGACCTAACGCAGCCGTTGGCCGGGACAAGGCTCCCCTCCTGATTCAGGGGGGGGTTGGGGGTGGTTGATGCAAGGTAGGAGGGGAGCCACTCTTGGGCAAATTCTTTCCGCAAAAACAAGAATTTGCCTTTTTCCATTACAAAGAACAGAGCATAAAGACCCTGCCTACTTGGCTCTGCGACCGGTCCTAACCGACCTATCCACCCTGCCTTTTGGAACCTCAATTAAGCACGCTCACGGGTGAACCACCGGCGCCGGGTCAAGGCGGAGTAATTTCAATCTGCTCTTCGAATTTCTTTTTTTCAGCCGTTGTTGAGTTCTGGATCTGTTGGAATTTCTCAATCATCTCCCTTTGTAGTTCTCTTTGGCCGCTTTTTCTATAGGCTTGGGCCAATTGCCAGTAGAGGCTCCCCTGTTCGTCAATAGGCAAAGCAGCCTTCAGGTGCGGAATTGCTTTTTCAATCTGCCCGACCCGTAAGTAGGCGCGCGCCAGATCCCTTTGTGCCGGTAGCACCGTCGGATCCCCTTCAACTCCCTTTTCCAGGAACGGAATAGCCGCTTTTTCCTCCCCCAGGCTTAAGAGTGTGAACCCGAACCAATAGTTCAACTCCGCGGAATCCGGAGTCTGCTTGATAAGGTCTTCCAAGAGTTGCCGGGCACCATCGTAGTCGCCGCCGGAGCTTAGAGAGATAGCGAGGCCCTGCTGATAATAAGGATTCCCGGGCGAGAGCTTTAAGGCCTCCTGCCATTCCTTTGTCGATGCGGCATAATTCCTGCGGTTGAATTGGGTCTGGGCCATCATCTCATGTGCTTCGGCAGAAGGCGGTAGCTGAGCCAGGCGTGAAAAAGCTTGCCGTGCCAGCTCATTGTAAGCGCGTGTCCGCCAGAAATATGCTTCTGCGGTCTTGGTGTCTTTTGATGAGGCTGCCACTTCGCCGTAGCGCCCTGCCCAAAAGTCACATTCGAGCTTTTGAGAATTTCTTTTCTGATTTCCCCGCAACACGCCAGGCGCCGCACTAGAAGCTCCTCCGGCGCCACTGCAATCCAGAGGCGGGAGCTTACGTTCCTTTTCTTCCTCTTTTACTGCCCAATCCACGTGCCCATCTTTCTTGTAGATTTCGGCCAGCATCGCATGGACGCCGCGCATTTCCGGCATTTTGGCGAGGGCCTCGCGATAGAAAAGGAACGCCCGTTTATATTGGTCACCCGCGGCAAGAGCCTCGGCCACCAGGACAAAAGTGTAGGGGGATTCCGGTGCGACTTTTTCGAGTTCCTCGAAATTCCGGCCGGCGAGACCCTCGTGGCTGAGCCTTAGACCGTTCCAGGCCTTCGGATTTTTGGGGTCCAGCTCAGACAGTCTTCCGAACTGCTCCGATGCTTCCTGGAAACGATCGAGTGACAAAAGAGCTTGGCCCAGGTAAAGTCGAGCCTCCCTGTTATCCGGTTGGGCTCGAACTACAGTCTTAAGAGGCTCGATCGCCTTAGCAGGCTCCTTCAGCCCGAGGTAAGCTGCGCCTAGAAAAAGGCGCGCAGGCAGGTTGGTGGAGTCCAGCTTCAGCACGGCTTGGAACTGGCTGACCGCTTCCCGTTCGTGTCCTGCCATGTGCAGAGCTAATCCCAGGTTCATGACGGGACCAGGGTTTTTCGGCAGAGTTTGAACCACATCTCTGTAAATCGGGATGGCTTCTTCAAACCTGCCGGCAGCCATTAGTTCTTTGCCGCGGTTTGCTTTGGAGGTCAGGTCTTCCGACTGTGCAAACAACCCCGCGACGCTGAAGACGATGCATATCGCCCATCTTATGAAGGGGCTCATGTTTTGTATTTAACACGGAGGGACTTTTCCTGACAAGAGGAAAGAGCGGGATCGAGTAGTGGGTCAGTTACAAGTGGAGGGCCGAGCTCTGCGAGGCCACGGTTGCCACCTTGTCTGCGGCTTTGCGGGGTGACAGCGGTCACCCGCTCAGCCCTCCAGAATCCCCCGTTTATCTGGCCCAATACTGGATCGCGGCGCGATTTAAAGTACGTTATCTACTTTGGAGGCGGGACGCCCTCGTCCCGCACCTTGCCGGACGCCGTGAGGGCACGGCGCCTCCAAGATCTTCAAAATCCCATATACATCTTCAATGTTTCGTAGATTACACCGCCGCTCCATCCGAATGCCAGGTTATGCTTGCGTAATAAGTTCAGCCTAGTGAATGCCTACACCTCTTTAATGATAAATTTGCCAGGATGGAATCGTTATTGCTCTAGGTTTGTCAGCGTGAGGGTTTCCTCAAAATTTGGTAGCTGTTGGTAGAGGCTGACGACAAGTCGAAAGGGAAGTGTCGTGGCTGGTAGAAGGGGAAATGTGCTTCTGTAGTCACATCAGTAAAGCAGTATGCTGCTCCCTATCGAATAGTAGTTTTGCAACAAAAAATAGTGCAAACCTTATAGACCTATATTGAGCTTGACAGATATGTTGGCTATATATGGCTATATTCAGGTAACAGAAGTTTAAATCACAAACGACGCACGTCCCAAAAGATCTTGAGAAGGGGGAAACATGTTGAGTAAGACTGTTGTTGGGTTGATGTCCGCTTCCGTCCTCGTGTTGGTTGTGCTTCTGGCCGGTCAGGTGGGGGCCCAGTCAATCACCGGGACCATCAGCGGCACCCTGGTGGACCCAAGCGGGGCCGTTGTTCCGGGTGCCGAGGTGACTTTGACCAGTGAGCGCACCAGCGAAACTCGCAATACGGTTACCAGCGAAGCGGGCGAGTTTGTTTTTACGGCACTGCAGCCGGGCAGTTATGCTCTCAAGATTGAGAAAGCCGGCTTTCGGGGGCTCAATCGCAAGGGAGTCCTATTGACCGCCAGCGAACGGGTGGGATTGGGCAGGGTTCAGTTGGAAGTCGGCGAGGTGTCCAATACGGTGGATGTCACGCTAGCAGGGGAGACAGTTACGACCGAGAGTGCTGATACGGCAGGCGTGCTGACGCTTAAGCAACTCGACAGTGTTCCGATCAAAGGACGCGATGTGATGAATTTGCTGCGGACATTGCCTGGAGTGTCCCAGATCAACGCGCAGCCGTGGGGCGGTGGGGAAATCAATGATAACGGCGCAAATGGGAGCTCTTCCAATGGGGGGCAATATGGCAGCTTCTCACCGGCTGTCGGTGGCGCACGCTTGTTTTGGAACACAGTCACCGTTGATGGGCAGGTAGGTTCCAATCCCGACTTCCCTGGGTTGTTCATGGCGGCCATCAGTATGGACGCCGTGTCGGAAGCCAAGATCGTTTCCAACAACTACTCGGCCGATTACGGGCGGAATCCGGGCTCGACCATCGAACTGGTGTCCAAGTCGGGGACCCAGGATTATCACGGAAACGTGTATTTGTACAAGCGGAGCGAGAAGCTGAATGCCAACGATTTCTTTAATAATCGCGATGGCATTCCCAAGCCAATCTATCGATTTACGACCTTCGGCTTCAATGGCAGTGGACCCATCTATATTCCAGGGAAGTTTAACACCGAGAAGAAGAAGCTGTTCTTCTTTTACTCCCAGGAGAACTGGAGGGTCAAACTGCCTCAATCAATCAGTCACGTCACAGTTCCCACAGCAGCTGAACGGCTGGGAGATTTTTCCCAGACCTTTGACCAGGGTGGCGCTCTGAGAAAGATTATCGATCCTGTCACTGGCAAGCAGTTTCTCAACAACATCATTCCGACAGGCCGGATCAACCCTGACGCCCAGCTCTTGATGAACATCATGCCGCAGGCGAACAATTTGGACCGGAGCCTGACGGGAGGGAACTACAACTACGAGTGGCAAGACATTTGTGAGATTCCCAAGATGCTAAACGCGTTGAAAGTGGATTACCATCCAACGGACCAGGACCACTTCTCCTTCCTGCCGCGACGCTGGAGGGCCGACACACGAGCCTTTCAGTGTAACGCACTGGGAATTGATGGGAACTTGCCCATATGGAAGCACCATTACAGGTACATCACTGATAGTGTGGTCATGACCTGGACGCGGACGCTTGGCGCCAGCAAGGTAAACGAATTCAGCTCGGGCTTTACCGGGGAGAAGGAGCAAGGTCAGCCGGAGGCTCTTTTTGGAAGGACCACGGCCAACTATTTTGATGCGATCCGGCGGACCAATGTCGGTTATCAGGGCGGACAGTTGTTCCCTGAGGCCAACCCTTACAACATCATTCCGGGAGCGTCCTACGGTTATGTCCCCGATGGGCCATCTTATGGCCCCAATAACCGGCTTCCCGACGATCAGGGGTATAACCGCTTCCACCTGACCGACAACTTCAGTTGGATTCACGGACCTCACACCGTGAAATTCGGGGTCTACTTTGAGACTAGTTGGGCGACGGATGGTCCTAACGGAAACTGCTTTAGTGGGTGCTTTGACTTCACGCAAAATCCCAACAACCCGGGGGATACAGGTTGGGATTTCGCCAACGCGTTGCTGGGGAACTTCAATTCGTATTCGGAGACTAACAGCAAAATTAGATATCAGGGCAAGATGACGAATTGGGAGTGGTTTGCTCAGGACACCTGGAAGGTCAACCGGAAGTTGACCCTGAGTTACGGCATGCGGTTCTCGCGCTTTACACCCTGGTACATGAACAAAGGCACAGGAGCAACCTTCCAGGCGGCTGCCTATGATCCCAGCAAGGTGGTGCCGCTGTACCGGCCGGTGATCGGACCCGGCGGCCAGCGCATGGCGCAGGATCCAACCACGGGACAACTGTTACCGGAAGTCTACATTGGAGCTTTCGCGACCAGCGATCTCGCTTCCGTGTTCCCGGGGAGTGTGCTGACTACCGATCCGGGGTATCCGAGGGGTTTCAGGAAGCAACAAGCCGTTCAGCCTATGCCTCGTTTCGGGTTTGCCTATGACGTGTTTGGAGACGGCAAAATGGCCATCCGGGGTGGGTTTGGCATCATGAAGCAAACCACACCTTCCTATAGTGGTTATATTGGGATTGAGAACAACCCGCCAGTGAAATACTCACCCACTATCTATTACGGCAACATGAGCACCTTCCTGTCGCAATCAGGGTTGTTGTACCCAGCAGGCACCTCCACGTATGACCCTAACGACAAAGTGCCCAGTATTTATCGCTATAGTCTTGGGATCCAGCGGGAAGTGAAGGGTGGCATTGTCATCGACGCCTCTTACGTGGGCAACGTGGGCCGTCATCTGATTCAACAATATGACCCGGAGATCGTTCCCTACGGGGCCCATTTCCTGCCGCAAAACCAGGATCCGACGAGTCCAGGGAACGCCCTGCCAGAGAATTTTTACCGGCCCATCCCGGGGTATAGCGGGATCGGTACGACGATCACCTCTGGCAGCAGCAGTTACAACTCGCTGCAAGTTTCCATCAACCGTCGCTATGCGCACGGCGTCTCGTTTGGACTTTCTTATACCTGGTCGAAGGTGATGGGCACGCAATCCAGCAGTTGGGCAGGTGGTGGGTCCGTCGACAACGGTCCGGTGGCGACGTATCAGCCCTGGCGGGTGTGGAACTATGGGCCAGCCAGTTTCGATCAAACTCAAATGCTTGTGATCAACTATGTTTGGGATTTGCCCAAGCTGAGCAAGCACCTCAACAGTAATAATGTGCTCATTAAGGGGGTGTTTGACAACTGGCAGCTCGCCGGGGTGTCGACTTTTGCCAGTGGTTTACCTACGCCAATTTACCTGGGTACAACTGACGGGGCGGATATCACTGGAGGCGGGGATGGAGCCCGGGTAATGTTGCTGGGACAACCACAGTTGTCTTGGAGCGCTCGAACTCTTGACCGCTTTTTCAACACCGCAGCCTTTGGACGGCCACCTCAAGGGTATTATGGAAATGCTCCAATAGTGCCGGTTCGTGGTCCAGGATTGAACAACTGGGACTTGACTTTGATGAAACAATTCAGGTTGTGGAACGAAGCCAGCCATCTGCAGTTCCGGTCTGAGTTCTACAACGTGTGGAATCATCCCAATTTCTCGTCCATGGATACGGGCGCCACGTTTGATCCGAGCGGAGCCCAGGTCAATAGCACGTTTGGCCAGCTCAACGGCAATCGTTCAGCCCGAGTCATCCAACTCTCGCTTCGGCTGCAGTTCTGACGGCTAGCTGTTTCTCGGTGCAAAAAAGTTAGGGGCGCGGAGTTTCGCGTCCCTTTTTTTTGGAGTGCGCTGCCACGCGCGGGACTGCCGTCCCGCGCGTGCCACACCGTAGTCCAAAAATAGAAGCTGACCCAATGAGGCTTACTTTACGAGTTTGCCATTTTAGACGATGTACCATGAAGGGCGGGTGCAATTCAAAGTGCGACAGGTCCCAGAGGGACCCCGGAGAGTAGCCAGTGACAAGCACCGAGTCCACCCCGCTGGACGAGGTGTGCCGTCACTGGTCCCTTAACGTTTCCCTGAATTTCCTGGCATCCCGGCGGGGCCGCGGGATTTCTGGAACCCCTGCCGGGGTTC
>JBGOTQ010000008.1:0-51107 GCA_041476565.1 Terriglobia bacterium
ACACTCGCATCAAGTGGCGATTGTCGCAAATTGCCGTGAACGAGCAAGGCAACTAGTAATCAATCCAAATTGCAAACAACCAGATACATTGAGCCAGCTCCTTACCCGGCCTACGTGAAAGTTTATCAAGCTTCCACCCCTCTCCCTCCGGGAGAGGGTCACGAGGTGAGGGACAGACTCGCATCACTCAGGCCTTTCATAACGATATGATTGCAACTTGGTATCAGACGCCCTGAACTACTTTCTCCTTTGCACCCCGCACCTGATCAAGCGCTTCGGCCAGACTCCTCTCGATCAAACCACACATTTCATCCAGTTCGGCTTCGCTGGCAATCAGGGCGGGTGACACCGCAAACCATGAAGGGTCTATACGGAGGATAAGGCCGTGTTTCAGTGCCGACTTCTTCAGTGCCGCTCCAAGTTCGGGGAAGGGCTCTAATGTGCGGGTGTCCTTTACGAATTCGACTCCTAACAAAATGCCCTTCCCCCTCACTTCCCGTACAACGCCGTATTTCTTCAAACCCTCCAGCCTGACTCGTAAGTACTCGCCAAGACGCCAGGCTTTCAGATCCAACTGGTTTTCTACAATCTCGTCGACGAGCGCGATTCCCACGGCGCAGGCGAGCGCATTGCCGGCAAACGTATGGCCGTGCGCGAAGTTCCGGTCATCGTCCGCTGTCCCCCAAAACGCCTCGGCCATGTCTTCTCTGGCGATCATGGCCCCGATTGGAATCATTCCGCTTGACAGGCCTTTGCCACAACAGATGATGTCTGGAGTGACGCCGTACGTCTGGGCGGCAAACATCGACCCTGTCTTGCCAAAGCCGGTGATCACTTCATCAAAAATGAAAAGGACGTTGTAGCGGTCGCAAATTTCGCGAAGCACCTGAAAGTACTCTTTGGTCGGCGTGATGATGCCGCCCGTGTTGCCGATGGGTTCTACAATCACCCCCGCCACCGTTTCAGGGTCTTCATTCACGATCACGTCTTCCACCATCTGCGCCGCAAAGCGATTGCACTCCTCCCAGCTTGGGAGGCGGGAGCGATAGTGAGTCGGCGGAAACACCTTCAGGTAGCCGGCCATCTGTGGTTCGAACTTGGTCTTACGTGTTCCAGTGCCGCTGGCGGACATGGCCCCGGCAGTGCTGCCGTGATAGCTCTGGTAGCGGCTGATGAATTTGTACTTGCCCGGATGCCCGGTCTGCTTGAAATACTGACGGGAAAACTTCATAGCCGATTCCGTAGCTTCCGACCCCCCGCTGAAAGCTTTGACATACTTCAGGTTCCCCGGAGTGACCATCCCAATCCGCTCGATGAAATCCAGCGTCACGTCCGCAATGGCATGGAGCGGCGGGGCAAACGTCAGTTTCTCCATCTGTTTCCGCATCGCCTCGAGCAACCGCGGATGCCCGTGTCCCAAAGTGGCCACAAAGATCCCCCCGATGGCGTCAAAATATCGTTTCCCTTCGATGTCCCAGTAGTACAACCCTTGGGCACGCTCGATGATCAAAGGGTCCCGAACGAACTCCCCCAGCGGAGTGTAATCGATGAAAGTGCGCTTGATCAGGGCTTCCTGACGGGAATCGATTTTCATGAAACCTCCCTTAAACCTCCACGCGAGCGTTGAGCCCTCACCGGGCCGCCACTTCGATGTTGTTAGAACGGGCATGCCGGACACGGAGGACTCCAGTCCTGGAGTCATAGGTCCAGCCTGGAGCAGTCAGATCGGTTCGTTTCTCGAGAGTTTCTCCAGGCGTCGCGACTCGGCGTGGTTCAAACCCGAGACGCAACACTTCGGTGGCTTCTTTATCGAAGGTTCGGTAATTAATTGTGTTCGGGCCATAGGTGACATAGCACACGATGGATGAGGAGCGCAGAATGTGGTTCTGCCCGGCAGGCGCCCACTCAGGAACAGCTCCAATTCCGGCCATGAAATGGCGTATGTAGTCGCCATAGCCGTCGCTGAACCAGATGCCCGCATGGGCCAGACTCGGCTGGTCGTTCACTACGCCATCATCCCGACACATGTACGCCGACCAGTTAAACGACCGGAATGCTTTGTCCCTGGCAGCGGCATCCCCGGTGAGTTCTGCCCAGCGAGCCAGCACCGAAGCATAACGCGAGGTGTGACTACCCATTTTCGGCATGTAATGAAGTTGTTCCGAAATGACATTGGCGCCCCATTGTTTCCCCTGATTGTTCAAACCGGCCTGGGGATAATCGACCCCGAACGTCCCTTCCACAAATTCAATCAACTTTGCTACTTGGCTTCGCCACTCGGTGTTTACCTCCGGATGCTCCATCAAGTAGCGTGCGGTCTCCATAGGGCTGTATTGGTTCAAATTCTTCAAGTCTGACATGATGGGGACGTCCTCAAAGTAGTTCGACCAGACACCATCCTTCATGGGGTACTCGAGAAGCCACGACCACGCTTGCTCTCGCGCCTTCCGGTAGGATGCCACATCACCCCATTCCAGCCGGATCAGTTCGTCGAATAAACGGACTGCCGGCACAATATTGGCTGTGTACTCTTCCCGGACAAACCCGGTCTCGGCATAGACTCGAAACGGCCAAGGTGATTTCTCCGCCGATCCAGGCCGGATGTTGTGAGCCAGCGCGTTGGCACATGCTAACGCAGCACTGCGATAGAGGGGATTCCCAGTGAGCTTGTAGAACTTCAGGTATCCCACCCCGAGTTCACCTGCCTTGTCGGGCTCGATGACGCCATAGCCATCGCCCCGTCCTAGCAGGACCTTATCGTATTGAAATTCAAAGGCCCCCCGGTATTCTGTGGCCCCGTGATCCGCGCTGGCGTAAGGCACTCCACCCCAAAGCCAGTTTGACGGAGTTGTCCCGTGAACAATTTCGTAGTCCAGCAACCCCTGGACCAGTTCTGCCACTCGATGATCGCCCGAATAAGCATAGTAGGCAGCCGCAGAATCGGCCAGCATGGCATACAGGCCGGCAGAGTTGTGCGGCCAGGCTGTGCCTTTGCGGGCCACCGTATCCATACAGCAGTATGAGTAGAAGGCCTTCAGGCCATTCCCTTCTACCGGGACCGAGTTGAGCAGGTAGTCCCAGGCGAGGCGCATCACGCGATCATAGGCCTGATCTTGCGGGTACACCCAGGTCAGGAGCTTTCCCGATCCATCCAGGATCACCGGATGGCCGTTGAAAACCTCCGCTGCCCTAATCGTAGAGGGGGCGAGCAGAAGGAATGAAAGCAATGTGCAAGAAGTTATTCGCCGTGACATCGACTCCCTCCCATAGAAAATATCAAGTAAACGGCTACAATCAAAAAGGTTGTACAACGAAGAACCCTGACTCGACATTTCTCAGAGACCTCTCAAGGCTGCAGTAGGCCAGGTGAACCGAGGGTCCACCGCCATCAAAGGATCACTGGGTAGCACCGAAAATGGTTATCTCGCCCGAATTTGCATGCTTAATCCGAACCACATAATCGCCGCTATCCAGCGATTTGAGAGTATAGCCCTCTTGCTGGTCGTCTTGTCTTTCCTGCAGTGAGGAACTGCCGGCACGGGCGCTTCTCGGTTTGAAGTTGAGTCGCAGCACCTCCTTGGCGGTGGCATCGTAGGTTCGGTATTCCACGCGGTGCTCAAAATAGCTCACTTTCTGCACTACTGATGTTGACCGCAGTAGATGATTTTGCCCGGCCGGAGCCAACTCCGGGATCGCACCCATAGCCCAGTTGAAGTGGCGCAAGTAATCGGAATAGCCGTCGCTAAACCAGTACTGGCCGCCGAAGTCCTTGCCGCAACAAGAGATTCTTCCGTCGGAACCCGCAAAGTAGGTGGCGTAGTTCAACGACCGGATGGCATCCTCCCGTGCCTGGGCATCTCCAGTACGCTCATAGTAAAGAGCGTTGACCGCCGCCCAGCGGGATGTATGACTGCTCAGGCCGGAACGTGAACAGCATCCGCGGCCATCGGGTGTTCCTTGTTCGTCGATGGCCCAAGCGCCGAAATAGGGACCTCGTCCGAAGCGCTTCCTGATCCAGTCGATCAAATGTCCCACATGCCCTGACCAATTCTTATCCACGGAGGCCGGATCGTCCCGGGTCAGCAGGTAGTAGGAGACCATCGTGGGGGACATCTGGTTTACATTTTCCGTATTCTTAGAAACATCTTCGAAATAACCGCTCCACTTGTCCCAGGCGCGGCTGGAGCTGCTCAGAGGATAATCGAGTAACCATTTCCAGGCCACGTCGCGGGCCTTCTCATAGTTCTCAGTGTTGCTGACCTTGAGCTTGAGGAGTTCATCAAACAAGCGGACGGAGGCAACGATATTGCCGCCGTATTCTTCACCGGCCAAAGTTACGCCGGTGCGGGCATCCAGGCGGAAGGGCCAGGGGGTGTGCTCTTCGTCGCCCGGCCGAACGTAGCGCGCCAGCGCGTCGGCGCAACGCAAGGAAGCCTCCAGATACTTGCGCTCGCCGGTGAACTTGAAGAAGAGCGCATAGCCAACACCCAACTCGGCCACTTTGTCAGTCTCAATTCCACCGTAGAATTCGTTCGGCATATTCTGAATGCAGTGACCGTAGTCGGGCTGGTCGTCACAGTTGGTGGCAAAAGGGACACCCGGCCATTTCCAATCCAGTGGCGTTGTGCCGCGAGCGAGTTGATGATCAAGCATTTCACGGACGACCCGAATCGCCTCTTCATCAGCAGAATAGGGGTACCAGCCCATGAGCCCATCCACAAATGAGGCATACACCATGGCAGGGTTGTGCTGCCAGTTCCGGCCTTGAAGTGTAGCTTCGTCAAAGACGGAATTGATCAAGTAGATCTTTAAACCAGTATTGTGACGGGTGTCATTGGGAACTTTATGCTCGAGAAAATCCCAGCCGAGCCTCAAAACCTGGTCATAGCCGAGATTCTTCTCAGCCTGGTGCCAGGCCAACAACTTGCCCTGGGAATCGACTACAGCGGCATGCCAGGGTAGCTGCGCGTTTACATAATTCTCGCCTCCGTAACAGGCAACTGCAGTCATCAACCAGAGAGCCACAAGCCGCAAGATCATTTTGTTATCGTCCTTTCCCCTTCAACCGCCACTGAACAGCGGACTGCCCAATTTGACTCATATAGAGCGACATTAATCATTTCCGATTCTTAGTTACACTCACCCCCTCACCCCGCCCTCTCCCCCGCCAATTGCGGGGGAGAGGGAGACCGTCAGGTCGGGTGAGGGGGATGAGACGACGTCTTCACTCTTGTAACTATGTACGAATTCTCAGAAAACCAGGCGGCTCATTCATTCCCCACTCCCTGCGCCGCGGGGGCGCGGCATCTCCAAAGGCCTGGAGGCGGGACGCCCTCGATCCGCCAGTATTTACTCAGAGTGGTCCCCCTTTGCCCAAAGATAAGGCGAATAGGCCAGATTATCGAAGCGGAGATTGGAAAGGCCCTCGGCCTCCATGCTGATCACAGAGGCCCGATTCATCCAGCCGGTCTTGATGCGCTGAAGCGCCCCGGGTTTTAACACCAGAGTAACTTCCCGAATCTCGGGCGCACGGATTGTCAGAGCAATTTCCTTGTCCGTAGGGTTATAGACGTCAGCTCGCATGAAGATGCGGGGATGGAAGAAACGGAATTGAGCCTTTGCAGTCTTGGGGTCAGCGGTACAAAGGGAAAAAGTGCTCATGCGATCCGCGGGCGGACACACCATCCAGACGCCTTTTCCCCAATCTATGACGCCAGAAGGGTACTGTCCCCGCAGCATTGTGTGAGCACCAACATGAGGATTGTCAAAATCAACGATGAGCGGAACCGGCTCATCGGCGTTTCCTTGAATATCTACGTCGCGCGATTGGTCGTGGCGGATGCGAAGAACATGGGTAGCGTCGTCGAGCGTATAACCCTCTTGTTTAGGGTCATTGCGGCGGGTCAGTTTTCGGCCGCCCGACCAGACCGATCCAGGGACGAAGTTGAGGCGTAGGACATCTGTGGAAGCCGGGTCATAAGTTGAATACGTGACAGAACCCTTGCCATAGACAATCCGGGTGACCACGGAACTCGATCCGACCAGATGGGATTCGTCCTCTGGCGCCCATTCGGGAACCGCCCAGAATGCGTCCATCATACGACGGGGTCCATCGGCGAATTCGTCGGTAAACCACCATTGATTGCCAAATGGGGTGTGACCGTGAGGGGGCATGCCCTGATAGTAGGTCACCCAATTGAAGGAACGAAATGCTTCTTCCTTGTAGGCGGCGTCCCCTGTCCTGGCATAGTAAAGAGCTTCAACGGCGGCCAAGCGGGAGGTATGGCTGTCACAACACTCGTTGGGGAGGTTACAGCAGAAGGCCTTGCCATCTCCCTGCTCGGTGGTGACGGTGGCGCCATGGACAATGTACTTGGGCCACTTGGGAGTGGTCTTCACCCATTCGATGAGTTTGCGGGCGTTCTCGCGCCAGTTGGGGTCTTTCTCGGGATTCAGTAGAACGTACCGTGCGTATTCGAGAGGAATGACCTGGTTCATGTTCTCCATGCTGGGCGTGACGTCCTCGAAATAACCAACCCAGACGTTGTTCTGCATCGGGTACTTATGCAGCCATTCCCAGGCACCCTGGCGAACGCGCTGGTATCCAGGCACATCGCCTTGTCCGAGACGAATAAGTTCATCGAAAAGCATGATGGGCTCGACGACGTTGGCGGAGTATGGCCCCATTCCTTCACCCTCTACCTTGCCATCCCGGGCATAGCAGCGTACTGGCCAGGGAGAATTCTTGGCATCACCTGCTTTGTAGTTTTTGACGAGTTCGTCCCCACATCGGATGGCGGCTTGCAAGTATCGGGTATTGCCCGTCATTTCGTAGAAGCGAAGGTAAGCGTAGCCGTCTTCGCCGACAACGTGCGGCTCAATGTAGTCCTCGCCGTGGTGGCTCCATCCCGTGTAACGCCGGTCGCCGGGATTGGCTGAGGTGTAAGGCACACGCGCCCAGGCGTATTTTTCAGGCGTCAGGCCGTTTTCCAGTTCGTAGTCAATGAAATCCTGGAGGAACACCACCGTATTAGAGTCTCCCGTGTAGGGATAAAGGCGCTCCATAAAGCCTTGCATCATGGCACGCAAGTAAGCGGTCGAATTAGCCCAGTGCCAATCCGGTTGCATCTCGAAGGAATCACGATCGAAATCAAAGCAACAGAAGAAATAAGGGTAGCGATGCCGGTTGTATTGATCCCAAAGAATTGACCACTGGGTGAGGAAATGAGAACTATAAGAATAACCTGTATTTTCGGGCATGGGCCAGGGAAGCAACTTACCCTTGGAATCGAGTTGGACCGGCCGGCCCTGAATGGTGGAGGCATTGACGGTAGAAACCACCTTGAATTGTTCCTGGCCCCACAGGGCGGTGGCAAACAAGAACAGCACAGCGAAAGAGGTCACACGTTTCATAGTTCACCTGTCTAGTGGATTAGTACCCCGGGGGCCGCAATACAAATCAATAGAGAAGCGGCAGGAAGCCGCTTCTTCCTTCCAGCGCCCCGATGGGGCTCTCAGAGGAACCAGCGGCATCCTGCCGCTGGACTTCTTGAAAAATGTCGAATCTTCAGACCCTCTCCCTTTGGGAGCGGGTGGCCGAAAGCCGGGTGAGGGGTCGGCAGACTTAACGGCGATGGGTAAAGAAGATCCTTTCATATACCACCTGCCATAATGAGATTAGTAACTGGTGTCGTACTTCATGATCAGGATTGTGGCGAGCAGGACAATCCCGGAACCGATCATGGCCAGCCCGCTCAGTCTCTCGCCAAGCAGTGTTGCAGCGAGAACGACCCCAAAGATCGGTACAAGGTAAAGAGAAACCGAAGCGACAGTCACGTCGAGGTGCTCCAGCGCCGCAAAGAAGAGAAGCATCGATGCGCCATACATGAGGATGGCCAGGAAGGCAAACGCGGCCCACGATTTCCAGTCGAAGGCGGTGAATACCTTCCAATGAAACGGCTCCGCCCAGACGAGCAACGGCAAGCTCGCAAGAGAAGCCGTGATGTAGCTGAAAATCAGGATTTCAATTTCCTGGAAGCGCCTGAGCAAACCTTTGCAGTAAGTGTTGTAGAAGGACGAGCCGAAACAGCCGACCAGGATCAGCCCGTTTCCAGCAATGTACTTCATCTCTGTAAAGGAACTCTGCCGGATGTCTTCGACGGACATGAGCAATACACCAACTAGGCCGAAAGCTAGAGAAGCAATACGTAGTAGACTCAGCCTCTCGTGGAGCATCAGCGAAGCCAGGACAGCCGTGATGACCGGGATCATCAGGTTGAGAATTGCCCCGTTGGATGCCAGTGACTTGGAGATCCCCCACGTCATGCCAAGTTGGGCGAGCACCTGTCCAGCCACACCGGCCAGTACAAACTTGCCCCAGTCGGCCCAGGTAGGCCGGATGGCATCCGGCTTGGCTCGCCGCCTGACGATGAGCAGAGGAACGAACAACAAAGTGGTGATATAGAAGGGGACAAAAGTGATTGCGATAGGGCCCATATGGCGGTCCAGGAACTTTACAGCAGTCCCCTGGGCAGACCAGATGAGCGAAGCCATTGCCAGCAAGAAAAAGTACGAGATCATTCGTCCCCTATGAGTTTGTGATTGTGTTTCAATGGAAGTTATCATTGGTCATTCCTGTTGCAGGATCACGCCAAAGCGATCGGCACCCATCGAACTGCCGTCAAAAACATAAGGTTCTATCTGGCGTATTTCGGCATAGCGCCGCACAACGTTGCGGAAGGGTTCTTGTGCGTCCTTGCGCCCCAGGATGGCAACAGTTCCGCCGGCGCCCCCGCCGGTGACCTTGGCGCCGTAGAGACCGTTGGCCGTCCCCTGTTCGCGCACTAGACCGACCAACAGATCCGTTGCTTCATTGCCCAGTCCGCACTCGGTGTAAGAGTAATGGGATTGATACATCAGGTCACCCATCAGGCGCCACGCATCCTCCGAAGCGTTGACTGCGGCACCACGCGCCAGCTCGACAAACAACTGGATGCGTTGGTTCTCTTCGATGGCATATCGGGTGCAATTTTGGACACGATAGGAGATCTCGGGACGGACTGAGGTGAAAGGATCCGGGTGGAACTGGCCGCCGCGGAAAAACTCAGCGCCCCCCATTCTTTCCGGGAGCCGTGATTCATACTTCGAGCGAAAGATCGAAGGGGCGACTTCCGAGAGGTAACCCTTCCAGCGAGGGTCGGTGAAGCGCGGGATGCGGCTCTTCGAATCAGGGGTAACGGGCAGCCCTTCCCAATCGCAAATGAGTTTGTAGCCCATGAAAGCCGCGGCCCGGGCGGCCTCGTACTCGATCCCGGTGACCGCGTGGCTGACGCCGGAGTCCACCGCCCAGCACCGCAAATCCTTAGGAAGCCGGACGAGCGGCCGAAACTGGCAGGGCTGGCAAAGAAGCGGCAGCACGTACCCTTCGTCGCCGAGCACAGCGGCGGCCTGGTCCATGATGCCACAGGCAGATTCGGCAATAACGTTTTCCACCCACTGGCAGGCTTCGGCCAGCTCGATGCCATGCAAGTCGACGCCATAGGCGCGAGCCGCCGGCTTCATGACGGCGACCTCGACCGCCGCCGATGAACTGACTCCCTTGTTGAGCGGGACCTCGGAATAAAGGAACACATTGGCGCCCGTTTTTACGGCCTCAGGATAATGAAGCCTGAGCCAATAGAAGATTCCCAGGACATAAGCGGTCCAGCGATGGGAAGGATCGGCATTGACCAAACTGCGGACGGTTTTCTCATCCGTCATGGCATCAAATTCGAATTGAACGCGTTCCTGCCAGCCACGCTCGACCATTTGCGGGTTCCAGAAGAGGATCTTCTGATCGCCACGCAATTGGACTGCACCCCAAGTGGCCTCGCGAATGGTTGCTTCAAAGACCAGCCCACCGGTGTAATCGACGTTCCCACCCATGAGATCGAGGCGGCCGGGCGACCTCCCGATGTACACCGGACGCCCGGCGGTGAAGAACTCACCTTCTGTACGTAAACGATTGACCTGAGCCTCGAATCCCGTCATATGAGCTCCCTGATGGTGTTAATTACGTAGGAGATCGAGGTTTCGGTCATTCGCGGATGAATCGGAAGACTCACGTATTTGTGATAGAGCGCCTCAGCTACTGGGCATTCTCCTTCCGCATGGCCGAGATTCCGATAGGCCGTGGTGAGATGGATGAGCATGTAATGGGACCACACCTTGATCCGTTTACGGGCATAGAGCTCCCACATAAAATCTTCTTTGTTGAGACGGAAGTCGGGTTCCACCAGGACACAATATACATGGAAAACGTGTTTGACATCCGGAGAGACATGAGGCAGGGTGAGGCCCTTAATGTCACGTAAACGTTCAGAATAGGAGTTGGCGATTTCGATCCGGCGTGCATTGAAGCCGTCCAGCTTGCTCAGTTGCACCAGGCCGACCGCGGCTTGCGCATCCGTCATTCGGAAATTAAAGCCCAGTTCATCGAAATCCAGGTACCAATAACGCTTGCCCATGGGGACCTTCGATTCATCAAGCGGGAGATACTTCCCCTTGGGGTCATAGGTGAGGCAGCAGAGGGACCGGAATGACAACATCCGCTCGTAGAGGTCCCTCCGATTCGTGGTGATCATACCACCTTCGCCCAGAGTGACCATGTTCTTCTGCTGGTGGAAACTGAATACGCCGATGTCGCCGAGCGTTCCCGTCCTGCGGCCCCGGTATTCACCGCCGGCGGCGTGGGCGCAGTCCTCGACGACCAGAATCCCCCGCTCCCTCGCCAGTTCAACGATCGGGTCCATGTCGCAACACTGGCCGTAAAGGTGAACCACCAGGATCACTTTGGTGCTATTGGTGATTTTCCGGGCCACTGACTCGGGATCCAAATTCAGGGTACGGGGATCGACATCGGCAAAAACAACGCGGGCTCCCTGCACTGCCGCCGCATTGGCCGTGGAGATCCAGCTTATCGGCGTAGTGATCACCTCATCGCCGGGTCCGACCCCGGCAGCGATCATGGCCAGTTGCAGTCCTGCTGTGGCCGATGTGACCGCTAGGCCATAACCAGCCCCGCAGTAAGCAGCAAAAGTCTCTTCGAACTTCTTCACCTTAGGACCGCAGGACGGGGCGTTGGCCCGAAGCACTTCCAAGAGTGCCGCTTCCTCCTCCGGTCCGTAGGCAGAGCCGTGGCCGAATTCCAGTTCATCAATCGCTTTTGGGAGATCCATGAATGGCCCTTTCTATAACAGTATTGCAACTTGGCACAGGCGTCTGGCACAAGAGTTGGATTTTACCTGTGAGGAGAAAATGGTCCAGACCGCGCGGCGCACGTCCGGGCAAAGGTTTGGTTTGACGCTGGACAAGGTTGCGGGAAAAGCCCAGTCCTTCGGCCAACCTCACTCCCAGTTCGAATCGGGAGATCGACTTCGTGGCGCCCACATGAAAGAGGCCCCCTGAATCGGAAAGCTGAAGCAGTTCCAGCATAAAGTCACTCAGCGTAACCGCGTCGATCGCGTTTCGGTATTCATAGTCCGGAAACGAAACAGACTGGCCGGCGCGGAGCTTCTCGACAAACTTGTTGAGCATAGCATTGGTACCGACTCCTTCTGCAAAGCCGACAACCAGCGCCAGGCGGAGAATCAATGCAGAAGGTAACGTTGACAGAATCAGCTCTTCGGCTCGCGCCTTGGTCCGCCCGTAGACGCTTACTGGGGTGGGTGGGTCAACTTCCGCGTAACCGTGCCGGGTCCCATCGAATACTGCCGCCGAGGAGATAAACAGTAACCTGGCGCCGATACTGACGCAGGCCTCGACCACGCGTGCGGTGCCGTGCACATTGACGGCTTCCGCAAGCTCCGGCCGGCTCTCACACTGGTCAATATCAGAGACCGCCGCCAGCAGAACGACCGTATCTGGAACTGCCCGCTGGAATCCAGCGTTGATACTGGCGGCCGAAGTAATGTCAATGGGGATCACCGAATCATCCTCCGAAGAAGCAATATCGGCTGGGAAGACTTCATAGGAAGCAGCGGCTCTATGAGCCAGGTGCTGTCCAAGGAAGCCGCTGGCGCCAATGATCAAGAGACGAGGTTTTTCGTGCCGCATTACTTGGCCCAATCCGGAAAAGACGCAATGGCATCCATAAAGTTGTGAATTTTGTCGGTATGGGCGTCTTCTTGCCAACCCCCTCGTCCCTGCCGTAGGGAGTTCTCCCTGGGGCAGCCATCATCATTGGTTGCGTAGAGAGCGTAATTGAGCGCCTGGTACGCGAGTGCTTTGTACTCATCAGACCCGGTGGCAGCGCAATACATGGCCAGCACGGCCCCATAGGTCGACAGGACACCGCCCCACGGCTTTTTGTCGTAGGTCTGCTCACCGCACACGGGAACTCCTGTCTGAATGCTGGTGAAGTTGCGAATCGAAAAGTCGATGAGCGCCTTGGCGTCAGCTTTCCACTCGGGATCGAGAGCTTCCTTCTTTTCCATCAGGTAACGGGCAAGATTGAGCGGCGACCAGGCGTTGCGGTTGTCCAGCTCGGCGTGATCCTCAAAAAACTGGACCCAAAGTGAGCCGTCCTTGGTGAGATTGGGAATCTGATAGGTCTTGACCCAGACCCATAGCTTGTCCCGCGACGCCTTGAATTCGGAATAATCATGCTCAAGGAGCTTTTCAAATAGCCGCAGGATGAACGACATATTGGCCGATACGGGCCCACGGGGTTCGCCGTTGCGATAATCAACCCTGAACGGCCAAGGCGACTGCCGTTCATCACCTGTTCCCATGTTGGCGGCCAGGTCGCGCGCGTTTTGCAGAGCTTGATTCAGATACTTCTTGTCTCCCGTCTGCTCATAGAGGATGACGAGCGCGTAACCGGCAATGCCGCCCTTGTCGGGTTGGATCTCGTGAGGCTTGTCAGCCTGTGAACCGCAGTCTGGCGGCTGAGGGAACTTCTGACGGGCGCCGGTCGAGCGAGTGAAGCGCGGATACTTGCCGGTGTCGGGGGTGAGACTCTCTTTCACCAGGTAGTCGCCCATGGTGCGGGCGAACTCGAGGATCTTCACGTTTTTCTTTCCGGTCCAGTTGTAGTACTTCAGGTAGGAAAGAACCCCCATGCCGTTCTGCATGGAGGGGATGAAATCGGGACGCGAGGCCACGGGCCGGTAGTTTCCGTCCATGAAGGTCATGACCACGAAGCGGGGATAGCCGTCCTCGATTGGACACTTGAGATACCAGTTCATCTCACGATCGAGGGCGTCAGACCAAGAGGTCCAAGGGAGAAGCATTCCCCGAGGATCATAGACGGCCTGATGGTTGCCAATAATCGGGTTTTCGGCCCAGAGGGCAACAGGGCCGAAGAAAAAAAGGAGACAGGGAACAACTCTTCTCAGCCAAAGGGACACAACAAATGCTCCGGAGCATGAAATTCCCCCTTAGTAAAGGGGGGCGGCAGCCATGGCTGCCGGGGGGTTGTCCCTTTATTAAGAGAACCGGTCAGATCGGAACAGAGACAACCCCCTCGCCCCCTTCAAAGGGGGAATCGGCCACATTTCCACCTGCAGTGGTAGGCTTGAAACGCTCATGGGGTACTCTCCTCAAAATGCCAACCGCAAACCGAATTGGAGACGGCGATTATCGACCGATGTATAGAAGATCTGTCCCATCGTGCTGCTACCAACACCGGAATCCGGAAGCCCGAAATCCGGGTGATTAAAGGTGTTGAACATGTCTACCCGGAATTGAAGCGAGAAGCGTTCGGTAAACTTGAATGTCTTGAACAGCGATGAATCAAGCTGCTGCTGACCAGGCCCAAAAAGCGGATTGGTTCCGGCATTCCCATAAGTCATCGGTTCCAGATGGTCGACGAAGGCTGAGGTGTCAAACCAGTGCTCAATAGTTCTTTGACCACTCGGGAGATTCCCATCGCTGATCCGATCCGGCCGATTGCCCTGCCCGTTGTTGAGCAGACTCACCCCGGAGTAAACATTGAACCGGACACCGCTCCTCAGATGCAGGAATCCCGAATATTGCCAGCCGCCCACGAATGCGTCAAGGGCTCGACTCATACTGGCGCCCACGGCCTTACCGCGGCCAACCGGTAATTCGAAGGTGAATTGTGCGTTGAAGATATGGTGGATATCCTGCTGTGTAGGGCCACGGTACTGGTTAATGTCAGCCGGGTTGATGTTGTTTCCATTGCTGAAATTGCGCCCATGAGCATAGGTCGCGTAAAAGTTCAGATACTTGGTGACTCTCGCGTTGAAGCGGGCGGTCAAAGCGTCATACCAACTGTCGGCTACGGAGAACTGGGCTGGAATATCACCCAGTTGAGGATACTGGTCGTGCAACGGACGGTACAGGTTGTAGTCCACCCCGGCCGGCTGAGGGGGAGCCTGGTTGAGGTTACGGGTAAGATTGTTGTTCCGCCCCCTGACCCCCAAATAACCGACGTCGATGATCATCCCCGGGCGTATTTCGCGTTCCAAATTGAAGGAAGTCTGGTCCACCCGCTGGTTTTTCCAATTGTAGTCCGTGCCTCTAATCACCGCGTTATCGGGGATTACCAGATTCCCGGATGCATCATGAACCGCTTGGGCCAATGGCAGGCCGTCCCGTGATAACTGCAGGTTCGGTATCAGGGTGGGCGATGTGAATGACTGTTTGGAATAAGAAGGATAGGTCAAGCCGAGAATCGTGAGGGGCCCACTCCAGTAGGCTTGCCAATAGGAGATGCCGTAGCCGCCACGGAGACTGGTTTTTCCGTTGTCCGGGGTCCAGGCGAAGCCGACTCGCGGGCCGATGTCCTTCTTGTCCAACTGCAATGCAGGGCTGCGGTCGTCTTTGCTTGCCACGACGAGCTGGTTGGTGCGCGTGTCCCAGTTAGATTGCCGGTCATACCGTTCGATGGGCCGGGTACTCAGCTCATAACGCAAGCCCAGGTTCAACGTCAATTTGGGTGTGACTTTAAAGTCGTCTTGCGCGTACCAGCCGTTTTGCCAGTAAGTCTGGTAGGGCCAGCCGCCCACAAATCGCGCCCTGGCGCTGGAGGTCATAGTGCCCAGAAGGAAACTCGGATAGGCGTAAGGAGCAGCTATGCCATCGTAGGACGTCATAGCGGGATCAAAGCCTATTCGCCCTCGTGGATCATCCCCACCAATGGTGTCGGCCGACGTGTCATGCACGTGGTTGAACACGGCGCCGAATTTCATGTTGTGGCGTCCCCGGATATAGGTGAAATTGTCTGTGAGCGAAATGGTGTTGGAAACGATAAACGCCACCCAGTCCGGTTGTCCTACCCCGGCTCCTCCCACACCGGCAAGATCAAACTCCGCCAACCCCCGGGTGATGGGATCACCGAGGTTCCCGTTCGGCAATCCAAACGAATTGTTCCACTCCTGTGACATGGATTTGTTGCTTGTAATGACACGAGTCCGGTTGTAGCCAATCCGGAGCTCGTTCAGCTTGTTTGCGCTGAAGGAATGCTGGTTGGTAACCTGCATATTCTGATTGAAGGTGTCGGCATCCGCCTGGCCGTTCTGATTGAATAGATTGATGTCGGTGGAGTTGTCGTTAACGGCTTTCAAAATAGAGTAACGGAAGAAATAACGGTCGCCCTCTGTCCGGACAAAATCTAAGCGCCCGTCAGCCTGATGGGCTGTCTGCGCGTTGCGATAGAGGTAATAAAGATTGTTGCTTATTCCCAGGAGATTCGGCTTACCCCACAGGAAAGCGTCGTTCATTTTCGCTGCCACAGGGTCCCAACGATCCCTGGGGATGATGTTGTTGAGAAAGGGGGTCGCCGAGATGACATTCCCGTTCGCATCAAATTTTCGCGTAAATGGATCGTAAAGTTGTCCATACGTGTTGCCAGCATTGTCTTTGCCCTGGCTTGGATCGTACAGTTCGGAGAAATCTCCCTGGGTCATCTTGTCGGTCGGCGCAGTGGTAAAGCCGGGACTACTGGTCCGGAAATAGGTCCCCTGGTAGTCGCCGAAGAAGAACAGCTTATTCTTCTTGATCGGTCCGCCCACGGCCGCTCCAAATTGGTTGCGTTGGAACGGGGTGCCTTCCGTCGCGAAGAAATTGCGAGCATCCGTCGCGTTGTTCCGAAGATATTCGAAAACCGCGCCATGCAGGTCGTTCGTGCCGGCTTTGGTGACAACATTGACCACGGCGCTGCCCGAAAAGCCGAATTCGGCATTGTATTTTCCTGTGTAAATCTGAACCTCCTGGATGCCCTCGATGGGAGGCGCCAATCCAACATAGGCATTTTGAGGCTCCCGATTGAACACTCCCTCGATGAGAACACTGTTGGCATTCGCATCAACGCCCCCCAGGGAAGCAAGCTGGTTCCGAGTCTGGCCAGTAGCCGAACCGTTTTCCCCGCCATTCATACCATAGTTGCCACTCCCCGCATCATTGTTAGCCCCAGGCATTAGGTTCATCTGGTAGAGCGGATTTCGGTCAATGTTAGGGAGTTTGTCCAGATCCGTCTTGGTAAAGGTTTGGCTCAATTCCGAACTCTCCGTAGCAATGGTCAACTGTTGGCTTTCTACCTCAACGGTTTGCTTCAGCTCGCCCACTTGCAGGGTGATATCCAGGCGTGCTACGCCTCCGGCGTTGACCGTGACCCCGGTCTGAACGGACTTCTGGAATCCCTCTTTTTCGACTTCTACCCGGTATTGGCCAGGCACGAGGAAGTTCAATAAGTACTCTCCGGTCGACCCCGTCTCCGCATTAGCGATGACTCCACTAGCCTGGTTGACGGCCCGTACGGTCGCGCCTGGGACGGCGCTGCCGGTAGGATCCGCAATGACGCCGGAGATTTTGCCGGTGTTGATCTGTGCCTGGATGACCAGAGTGTACAGAACAATACTAGCAAGCCAAATGCCAACGAGACGACCGGTATGGCTTTTTTTCGAATCAACTTGCATAACCCCCTCCTGAAGTCAAAATGTTCACTCCTCCAACGACAGGTGATCAAAAACTTGTTTCCCCTGTTTTTAGTTAATTTTTCACAATTGCTGATGGTAGGATACGCCAAATACGTTGGCATGATCTCCCATGCCTGTCAAGATGAATTTGTAGCGGGGTGGCATCATGAGACGAAACCTGCTGGAGGTTACATATTCTCTGTGAAAATTTCACATTCCAAGCGCCGGTCCCGGATCGGAGATCTGTTCAAGTACTTGAAGGAACGCTCCTCCGCCACCTTTCAAGAAATAGCTGATGATTTTAAGGTCTCCGAAATGACGGTCAGGCGGGATCTGGGGATACTGGCGGCCACTGGACAGGTCCTCGTGGTGCCCCGAGGCGCGCAGATCGCCAAGAGCTTCCTGGCTGAGAAACCATTTTTGGAGAGGATTCAACGCATGGCCAAAGCGAAGGAAGCAATAGGGAGGACCGCGGCGTCGCTGGTGACAGAGGGGTCGTCGGTAGTGCTGGATTCGGGGACGACGACCCTGCAGGTGGCCCGTCACCTGCGCGAAAAGAGGTGCATGGTAATTACCTTTTCGGTCGCAGCCTTGCAAGAGCTGGCAGACAGCCCAAACGCCCAGATCGAGCTGATCGGCGGTGTTTACCGGAGCAGTAGCCAGGATTTGGTCGGCGCCAAGGTCTATGAGGGGCTATCAGCCATTCGCGCCGACCGAGTCATCTTTGGAGCTGCTGCCGTCTCCCTCGATGGGGACGTCATGGTAAATGACCATGAAGCAGCGCGTGCGCTCTTGCAGTCGGGAAGACAGCGCCTCCTGGTCGTGGACAGCAGCAAGGTCGGGGTCGAGGCTCTGTACCGATTCTGTGAGCTCGGGCAGTGCGATCTTCTGATTACGGACGATGGCGCGCGCGAAGCGGACCTGGAACAGCTACGGAGCTTTGTGAAACTGCTGGTAGCCCGATAAGAGCGCCTGGAGCCTTTGACGAAGGTCTTCCACTTGGCGGGACCGGAGGGATAAGGCCTGCTGTTTCATGCCAGGATTTTCCCTCCGAGAACCTGGCGGAACCGCCTGTCCAGCGGATAGACCCACACTGTCTTGACCGGCTTGCCCTGCAGATGCTCCCGATCCATCCGTCCTCGCCCCCGAGTCTCCCCCAGACAGATCCAGTTGGCGGCACGGTAACAGGTTCCCGTATATCGTTCCTGTTCCACAAAGGTCTCCAACAGTACCGGCCGAACCCGGTAACTCTCATACCAGTCATTGGGTAGCTGCCGGGCAGCCAGAGACAAAACATGACTGGCTAGCCCTTTGATCCGGACCCAGGGCAAAATCAGAAACCGGCTGTTGCTGACAATCCGCTGCAGGTGGTTCTGGCGGGTCCGATCCTTCCAGCCGATCCACTGGTCCCGGACCTCCACGCGCCAGGCCGGACTGGAGAATTGCAGGCATCCAGCTACGATCACTCCCTCTGCCGTGGTGATCCGGATCAGGTAGCGCAGGCTGGCTCCAAAGGGAACCCGAAAGCCCAAATAATGATGGCGGGCAATCAATTCCTTCCAGCAGGCCAGTTCCTGTGAACCTTCCACTTGCTTCAATCGAACGGGAACCACATCCTTGACGCTGCCACTAATAACCGGCTGTGGTTGGCTCTGGGCAGTCAGTTCCACCCGGGAACGAGAGGCACGAGATCCTGCTTGCTTCGGCACTGGCAACTGGATCCATCCCTGTTGTTCCAGTTTTTCCAACCATTCGACGCATTCCTGTGCCTTTAATTTGCAGTTGGCCCGTTTCCACCCCAGTAGTTCACAAACCGTATTGGCCAGTTCGTTGCGGCTGAATCCGCAACTGGAAACCACCTCCCGCACCAACTCCAGGTCTAGAGCGGTCACTCGCTGGCCACAGAAGTTTGGAATGGGAATCTTGCCTTTATCAGCCTCGGATACTCTCTTCACTGCCGCCACCTCCCAATCTGATATTGACAGAAAAGCCGGCTTCTGTCCAGCATTCTTTTGGGCTCTGTGGAGGATCTTGAACTTCTCAAGCCGGCCGCAGGCTCAGGGTCAGAATCATAGACAAAAATCAATTGAGGGTTTAGAAATTGATCAATCCAGCATCGAGGAGCTTTTTGAGAATTCGCAGGCTTTCTGCATCACGGAACGGGCAGATCGAGAGGATTGACTTCACGTCCCAGCTGCCGTCAATCCGGGAGATGATGAAACCTTCTTTGGGCCCGAGCCCGTGCTGGCTGAGCGCGTCGACGGAGACCGCCAGATGTGGGACTGACTCGGGGGAGATGCCTGCCTGATACATCTGCCGGACAAAATGTTCCTCAGCCGTTTGAAACATCTGTTGGGCTTCAAAGCTGGTGGGATTCCGCTCCAGAACTTTGTGGATATTGGTCAGAGCTTCCGAAGCAGCCCCCTCCTGAATCTGGGTGGCAACTTGGGAGAGGGCAGCCTGGGAAATTTCTTCGAGTTCCCCTTCCAGGTGGGGGGTAGGCGGATCGGAGGGAAGTTCCCTTTCCGGCCTGATGATCCCAGCGTTGAGCATTTCAAATAGCCGGGAGTAAACATGGAATGGCGAGGCATGCAGCTGGTAGCATAGCTCACCGACGGTCTTCCCCTTTTTGATATGCCATAGAATCGTTGGCAAATCGCTCTCGGGCCCCGGATGGGAATAGTCAGCGTTTGGAACCAAACCGAGAATAACCCGGTCTGAAGGGATTTGCTGACGATAGCGGCGCCATTCGTCGGCCCGGATCATCCCCTCTATCACCACCAGGGCGGGACGGATCTCGATCCGTATGAGATCTTCGGGAAGCGGGACTTCGTCCTCGAACTCAAATTCTGCTTGATCCCAGAGAAACAGCTCATAGATTAGCTCCAGGGCGCGCAAACGCAGCATCTCGGCTACTTCCTTTTCGCTCAATATTCCGAGCTTGATCAACACTCTCCCGAGCCGTTCCTTTGATTGTCGATGCACCTCCAATGCAGACCGCAGTTGAACTTCCTCGACTTTGCCATAATGCAGGAGGAACTGCCCGAAGTATTCCTTGGGGTCGTTTGTGATGGATCCGACGACGACCCCTTGTTCGCTGAAAATCTGCTTGGAAATATTTCCACGACCAATAACGAGCCGTCCCGTTTTGCGAGCATTTTCCAGGAACTGCAAAATGTCGGCGATACTCATCGTGGCTAGACTGCCGCGGAGACTCATCTTTTGATTACTCCTTACTTCGGCAATGGGACTCTACCCGTCGTTGATTGTGATGCAACTGAACGTGCAGCTGACCCAATCTGCCCCCAAGAATACCCTGACGGGCCTTCGGATTCAACCAGCTCTTCGTAGCCTTGATCTTTTTAGCCGGGTGGATTATTGTGCTAACTCAATCCCGGGATGGAGAGAATACACCAGAAGCATTACCGCGTCTGCTGAGTTGCTCATTCCGATAGAGGATTTCCGGTCATGACGACCCTCTCTGCCAATCGACAAACGGCGCTTCACCTCATTTTGGTTCCAGCACTATCCTGGTTGGGTCACTCTACGCAAGCCTGACATATGCTATTTTGAAGAGGAGAGACAATCTTTGAACTGCGAAAACTGTGGCGCCCCGATGAAAAGGACTTTAGACGATGAGACTTATTATTGTGAGTTTTGTTCCTCCACCTCACCAGTGGCGGTCTCAGACGATGTCATTCAGGTTTTCCAGGAGACCTGTGGGCTGACCTGCCCCATCTGTAATGTTCCCTTGGTCACAGCTTCCATTCTCGGTGGTCCGGCATCCTATTGCAGGAACTGCGGCGGCGTTTTGGTCATGCAAGAGATCTTCCTGGCTGTTGTGGACGTGCTCCGCAGCCGAGCCAAGGGGCCCGGAATCTCTCCGAAGCCCATCCTTCCCGAACAGCTCCAGCGACGAATTAATTGTCCCCATTGTGGAGGGACAATGGATACTCACCCGTACCTTGGGCCCGGGAATTTCGTCATCGACATTTGCACGGCTTGCGGCACTGTCTGGTTGGACAAAGGGGAGGTCATGGCCATTGCCCTATCTCCCGGAGGGGATCGGGAGGCCTGAGGGTCTTTCTCTGATGGAATTATTTAGAGGAAGCCAAGTTGAAGCTTTGCAGCTTCGGTCATCATAGAGGGATTCCAGGCAGGATCCCACACCAGATTGACCCTGACCGAATTCACTCCTTGGATGCTCTGGACCTTCTGTTCCACTTCTCCGGGAAGAGTGCCAGCCACAGGGCACATCGGCGAGGTCAAAGTCATTCGGATTGTGACGTTATTTGAGCCGTCAATCTCGACTGTGTAGATCAGGCCAAGCTCGTAAATATTGACCGGTATCTCGGGATCGTAGCAGCTTCGCAAGACGTCAATCACCCGGAATTCCAGATCCGGGTTCGGTTTTGAGGTGTCAGCCGTCTGAGCAGATATTCCTTCCATAATCATTCTCCAAATCCTAGTTAATGTTCCGCAGAAGCAATTGAACCGGCACTTCAGGTCACTCAGTTGAGACAGCCGGCTTATTCTCCAGCGCTGCTTTCAGGGTATGCCAGGCCAGGGTGGCACATTTCACACGAACCGGAAACTCGCGGACTCCGGCGAAGACTTCCAGCTTGCCGAGTTCCGGGAATTGAGCAATGGCCTCTGCCGGGCTAGTGACCAGGTGATGGAACTCCTCAAAAAGTCGATTAGCCTCCTCCAATGTCTTGCCCTTCAGACTTTCCGTCATCAAAGAAGCAGACGCTGTCGAAATCGCACAGCCGGTACCTTCAAAGCTGATGTCCTTGATGACACTCCCATCCAGTTCCAAGTAAATCCTCACTTTGTCACCACACAACGGGTTATTTCCCTGGGCGAGACAGGAAGGGGCCTGCTGCCGACGGCAGTTTCGCGGGTGTTTAGCATGATCGAGGATCACTTCCTGGTAGAGGTCTCGCAAATCGGACATTGTTATTGGAAAACCTCGCTAACTTTGTAAAGTGCGGTCACCAGAGCATCGATTTCTTCTCGAGTGTTGTACATGCCGAGCGAAGCTCGAACTGTTGCTGGAATGCCAAAACGGTCCATCACAGGCTGGGCACAGTGGTGTCCCGTCCGTACGGCGATCCCCTCTTGGTCCAAGATCGTTCCCACATCATGGGGGTGCACTCCTTCCAGGACGAAGGAGAGCACCGCGGCTTTCTGCTGGGCGGTTCCAATCAAGCGGAGTTTTGGAATTACAGAGAGGGCCCGCGTGGCATAATCAAGCAGATCCCCTTCGTGGGCTGCGACCTGGTCGATACCGGTATTTGTCAAGTAATCGATTGCAGCACCCAACCCGATTACCCCAGCTATGTGAGGGGTTCCGGCTTCAAACTTATAGGGGATTTTATTGTAGGTGGTTTCTTCGAAAGTCACTGAGCTGATCATATCGCCCCCTCCCTGGTACGGGGGCATGCTTTCCAGCAACTGGGCCTTGCCGTATAAGACCCCAATTCCCGTCGGGCCATATACCTTATGGCCGGAGAAGGCATAATAATCACAATTCAGGTCCCTGACATCCACCTTTCCGTGAGGAACAGCCTGAGCCCCGTCCACAAGAACAGGAATGCCGCACTCGTGGGACATTCTTACAATTTCCTTAACTGGGTTAAGGGTTCCTAGCGCATTGGAGACATGAGTGACGGCCACCAGCCGAGTTCGACCGCTGAGCAGACGGGCAAAATCCTCCAGGATCATCTCTCCTCGATCGCTGATGGGTGCCACGCGTAGCTGAGCCCCCATTTCGGAACAAATCATCTGCCACGGGACAATGTTTGAATGGTGTTCCATGGCCGAGATAAGAATCTCATCCCCTGCTTTGAGATTCCGGCGAGCGTAAGTCCAGGCGACTAGATTGATCGCCTCAGTGGTTCCCTTGACAAAGACAATCTCGCGGTCCTCAGCGGCGTTGATAAACTTCTGGACTTTTGAGCGGGCCCTCTCGAATTCTCGGGTCGCCAGCTCGCTGAGAAAGTGGACACCCCGATGCACGTTTGAATTCTCAGAAGTGTAATACTGAAGAATTCTGTCGATGACAGACTGGGGTTTCTGACTGGTAGCAGCATTGTCCAGATATACCAGGGGATTCCCTCGAATCCCCTGCCGGAGGGCAGGGAAATCCTCCCGGATTCGATAAACGTCGTAGGACATTTCATCGCTTGAATGATTCAATCCAGCGAGATTGTTGGTTGCGACATTCATAAAGACTCTTTCAATTCCTGATAGCCAGGAAGATCTCGGAAGAGAATCTTCTCCAGCCCTTCCCGCAGGGAGGAGATTTTGATCCGGTTGGTGAGTTCACTGGCAAACGCATAAGTCAGGATGTTCCGAGCCGTCTCCAAATCAATCCCGCGGGACCGCAGATAGAAGAGAGCCTCCGCCGATAACTGCCCTACCGTGGCCCCATGTGTGCATTTGACGTCGTCGGCATAAATCTCCAGTTGCGGGTTCGTGTTGGCCAATGCCTCCTCAGAAAGAAGGAGATTCCTGTTGGTCTGTTTGGAATCGGTCTTCTGAGCCCCCGGACGGACAATGATCCTCCCATTAAAGACAGCCCTGGCCTTCTCATCCAAAATTCCCTTATAAAGCTCTCGGCTGCTGCAATGAGGTTTGGCATGCTCAATGCGGGTGTGATTGTCCACATGCTGCTGCCCTCTGACCACATAGAGTCCGTTTAACATGGCTTCCCCTCCCTCGCCATCCAGGACCACGTTAACATCATTGCGGACCAACGCTCCCCCCAGAGAAATGGAGTGGGTGGAGAAATTGCTGGCGCGAGACTGGTGAACATCGAGGGTGGCTATGTGAAACGCCTCCAGGCTTTCCTGTTGAAGGCTGTAATGGTCCAGAATGGCATTTTCCGCCAGGACAATCTCGGTCACGGCATTATTCAAATAGACACCATTGCCAACGCTTACGTAACTCTCCAGGATTCTGGCCTGGCTGTTCGATTCTGCAAGGATGAGATTTCGGGGATAAGAAACCATGGGTTCATCCAGCCTGGTCGAAATATACAGAATGTGGATTGGCTGCTCCACCAGGCGGTTTTTCCCGATCCTTATCACAGCCCCCTTTCTGAAGAAAGCGGTGTTCAATGCGACAAAGGCGTGCTCGTCGTAGCCAGCATGCCGGCAAAGGTGGTTTGACAGCAGTTCCGGCTGCGAATTTAATACTGTTTCCAAGTTTTCAACCAGGACGGTATCCCTGGAGCCAACTAACGTCGATAACTTCGGGGCAAACTCGCCATTTACAAAGACAATTTGAGGTCCAGGCAAACTTCCGAACGTCAGCGCTGGGAGGGCCGTCAACGCCTGCCGGTGCGAGAAGCTGCTGGCTAGCTTGAACGGGATTCGGGAAATCGGGGCCACACTGGTAAACCGCCAATCTTCATCGTGGGTCGTGGGAAAGCCTACGGAAAGAAAACGATCCATGGCCGCTTTGCGAATACCTGCCAGCCAGGCGGGCTCGCTCCCTAAGCTTCTTTCCATGCTTGCGAACTGGGATTGGTACAATCCTTTTTCCTCTGTCAGACTAATCATGATTTTGGTCTTCTCCCTTAGGAACCGAGTACCTGGGCGGTGGCCACTTCATCCTCAAGCCATCCGTAACCCTTGTCCTCCAACTCTAATGCCAGCTCTTTGCCGCCTGATTTCACGATGCGGCCATTGACCAGCACATGCACGAAGTCGGGAACAATGAAATTGAGGAGGCGTTGATAATGAGTTATGACGATGACAGCCCGATGTGCGGTATGGAGAACGTTGACTCCGTTGGCAACGATCTTCAAGGCATCAATATCCAGTCCTGAATCGGTCTCATCCAAAATCGCCAGCCTCGGATCCAGCACGGCCATCTGAAAAATCTCGTTGCGCTTTTTTTCACCGCCGGAGAATCCTTCATTGACCGGCCGATTGATGAGGCTTTCGTCAATTTCCACCAGCTTCATCTTTTCCCTAACCAGCTTGAGAAAGTCCATGGCGTCAAGCTCCGGTTGCCCTCTATTCTTCCGAATAGCGTTCAAAGCTGCCTTGAGGAAATAGGTGTTGCTGACGCCGGGAATTTCCACGGGATATTGAAACGCCATGAAGATCCCTTCACGGGCCCTTTCCTCTGGCGCCAGTCCCAACAAGTCTTTCCCGTCAAACAGGACTTCGCCCTCCGTCACCTCATAGGACTCACGCCCTGCCAGAACCTGTGCCAGCGTACTTTTCCCCGAACCATTGGGACCCATAATGGCATGGATTTCGCCGACATTGACCTTCAAGTCAATGCCTCTGAGGATCGGTTTGCTTTCAATCTTTGCATGCAGATTGCGAATTTCGAGCATCCTTGGTTTTCTCCAGTCAGGTAATAAGTTATCCAACACTGCCTTCGAGGCTGACGCCCAGCAGCTTCTGAGCCTCCACGGCAAACTCCATGGGCAGTTCTCGAAAGACCTCCTTGCAGAACCCGTTGACAATCATCGAAACCGCATCCTCAGCCGAGATCCCCCGCTGCTTGCAGTAAAAAATCTGGTCCTCTCCAATCTTGGACGTGGAAGCCTCGTGCTCCATCCTGGCGGTGCTGTTCTTAACTTCGATGTAAGGGAACGTGTGGGCGCCGCACTTGTCTCCCAACAAAAGCGAGTCACACTGGGAGAAATTGCGGGCGTGATCGGCCCCTTTCAGGATCTTAACCAGTCCCCGGTAGGTATTCTGCCCGTGGCCTGCCGAAATTCCCTTGGCGACGATGGTACTTCGGGTGTTCTTCCCGATATGGATCATCTTGGTTCCGGTATCGGCCTGCTGGTAGTTGTTGGTCAAAGCCACCGAATAGAATTCACCGATTGAGTTGTCTCCTTGGAGAATGCAGCCCGGGTATTTCCAGGTTATCGCCGAACCGGTCTCCACCTGGGTCCAGGAAATCTTGGAATTGACCCCCAGACACTTGCCGCGTTTCGTTACAAAATTATAAATACCGCCCTTGCCCTCTTTGTCTCCCGGATACCAGTTTTGGACTGTGGAGTACTTAATCTGGGCATTATCGAGGGCCACTAGTTCCACCACTGCGGCATGCAGTTGATTTTCGTCCCGAATTGGAGCGGTACATCCTTCCAGATAGCTGACGTACGCCCCCTCATCGGCAACGATCAGAGTCCGTTCAAACTGCCCCGTATTTGCGGCGTTGATGCGGAAATAGGTGGATAGCTCCATGGGACAACGGACCCCCTTGGGGACATAACAGAAAGAGCCGTCGCTGAACACCGCTGAGTTGAGGGTGGCAAAGAAATTGTCGGTGTAAGGAACCACAGATCCGAGGTACTTCTGCACCAATTCCGGGTGTTCTCGAACAGCTTCTGAGAACGAACAAAAGATGATCCCTAGGTCGGCCAGCTTCTCCTTAAATGTAGTGGCCACCGAGACGCTGTCGAAAACGGCGTCCACAGCCACCCCGCTGAGCCGCTCCTGTTCTCTCAGTGAGATCCCCAGTTTGTCGTAGGCTCTGAGCAGCTCGGGATCCACTTCATCCAGACTGTTCGGCCGGTCTTTGTTATTCTTGGGGGCTGAGTAATAAACGATACTTTGATAATCGATCGGTGGATGATGAACATTGGCCCAGGTGGGCTCCTTCATGGTCAGCCAATGCCGATAAGCTTTCAGGCGCCATTCCAGCATGAACGGCAGTTCTTTCTTCTTTGCCGAAATCACGCGGATGATCTCTTCATTCAATCCTTTAGGAACCGCATCTGCGGCAATTTCAGTGATGAACCCATACTTGTATTCGCGATTGGCTAATTCCTCGATCGTATTCGTAGCTGTAACCATCTGTCTTTATCTCCTTAGATCTTTTCAGGCTTCATAATGGCAGCAAAAACCGGTCCCAACACCATCAAACATCCTGAAGCACAGGCAGTGCCGGTTCTGGCTCAACCTTTCGAGAGGGTTGGGCCTGACTGGGACTTCGAGGCCTCTCTGCTGAAAGAGGAAGCCTCAGGTCAATTGGCCACTGCTGGACCATTTGTTCAATGGTCAATTGCCCTAACATCTGAATGACTCCCTCATGCAATCTCTGGAGAGGGGTCTTGATATTGCATCGGTCAAATTGAGTGCAATAGCTCTCGCCGGAAACACAATTGGTCATGGAAAGAGGG
The DNA here is from genome assembly GCA_041476565.1 of Terriglobia bacterium. Taxonomy (GTDB): domain Bacteria; phylum Acidobacteriota; class Terriglobia; order Versatilivoradales; family Versatilivoraceae; genus DATKMG01. The sequence goes on from JBGOTQ010000008.1 coordinate 27,079, forward strand.
CCTTCGATAGCCTCAATGACTGAGGCTGCACTAATAGCACCTGCCGGACTGGCCAGAGAGTATCCGCCAGAAATCCCATGCTGTGAAATGAGAAGCCCTTTTTTTACAAGCCTTTGAAGGATCTTTGCCATAAGCTCAGCTGGAATTCGGTAAGTTTCAGAAATCTCCCTCGCGCTGCAAGCAGCCCTATCCTGGTTTTGTGCCAGATGCATCAGGGCCATCAAACCGTAATCAACTCTTTTTGATATCTTTAGCATGTCAAATCTTAACTACGACCAATTAGGTCGCCTATTAAATTAGGATGCTTCGTTGCACTTGTCAAGTTTTCTTTTTACCTGCGGTTCTCGATACAGATATGGGATGGGCGCCGTAATGGCAGACACGACCTTAAAGGACTCACGGCAGCGCCTCCCCAGCTTCAAACCCGCATTTTCACAGGGTTTCGGTAATGGCGGGAATGCCACGATTTGTATTGGAAACTGTAGACAAATTGAGACAAAGGGAAACCTCAAATGCCCACATACCCTTCTGAAAGTTACTAGAATAAAATGATTTAGTTGAAAAACTTGGATGTGGTGTCTGCCTTGCTTAGTACACAGATCCAGATGTGATTATCATTTCACATACGCGGTGGAGGTTGAGTTTGGATTACCAACAGACGATAGAGGCCCCAATTAGCTTCTCAGGGATCGGGCTCCATACCGGAGCCCCCGTGACTCTGAAGATCGTCCCGGCCCCTCCAGGTACAGGCGTGGTTTTTAAGAGAGTGGATCTGGATGACTTCTGTGTCGAGGCCAACATCAGAAATGTTGCCCGCGTTGCTTACGCAACAACTCTAATGAAGAAAGGGGTACTGATCTCTACCGTTGAACATCTGCTGTCTTCGCTCTACATCTTTGGTATCGACAACGTTTTCATCGAATTGGATAACCTTGAAGTTCCGATCCTCGATGGGAGCGCTCTGGAATTCGTCAAGAGAATCCAGGAAGTCGGACTCAGGCGTCAGGCCGCGCCGAGGAAATACTTGGTGATAGAAAAGCCCATTCATCTGAGGAATCGCGAGAAAAGGATCTCTGTCTTCCCTGCTGATTCATTTCATATTACCTATTCCATAGATTTCGCCCATCCGCTGATTGGCAAACAGCTCTTCCAGTTTGAAGCATCGGCAGAGGCGTTTGCCAAAGAGATTGCTCCAGCCAGGACGTTTGGTTTTTTTCATGAAGTGGAAGAATTACGAAGGAATGGTCTGGTTCGAGGAGGATCGTTGGAAAACGCTGTTGTGCTGACCGAAACAGGGATTCTAAGCAATACCTTGCGGTTCAGGGATGAGTTTGTCCGGCACAAGATTCTCGATAACATTGGAGATCTTTCACTGATTGGATACCCCCTGATCGGACGAATTGTTGCCCACAAAGCAGGGCATGCCATGCACACCCAACTGGTGTCAAGAATCCTTGGAGCCCCCTCCTTGTGGAAGCTGAGGAATTCTGAAGAGATTCGCTATCCCGCCCCCTCGAAACGGCTCGCGAAGCTTGGTGACCTCGCGGCGGCGCCTGAGCTATACTCCTCGTGAGTGACCAATTACTGAGTCCCACCACTTTCACTTGATTCCCGATTTTGCGCTCTTCTATACTAGGTCATCCGGGTTTGGATCAAGATTGAACTTGTTCCAGGCTGGGACGCCGGTCGACACCCCCGTGAGGTCTCGCCCTAGAGCAGGTTGTTTAACCAGCAATGCATACTTTTAGACTGGAGTACGACACGGGCTGCTGGCGAAGTCAACGTTGTAAACCCGACTGAGTATATATCCGGCGGCTTTTGTTGATGAGAAACGGAAAACTGGAGGCTCCCATGGAGCAGCTTGAACCCACTGTCGAAACCAATCCCTTCGAGGCTATGGTATCGCGGTTTAATATTGCCGCCGATAAGCTGAAATTGGATCAAGGTCTTTACGAGGTCCTCATTTCACCGGATCGGGAAATTACGGTGTCCCTACCGGTGCACATGGATGACGGGAGGCTCAAGGTATTCAAAGGATACCGCGTGCAGCACAACATGGCCCGGGGACCTGCCAAAGGGGGAATTCGCTATGCCCCAGACGTCAATTTGGATGAAGTAAGAGCTTTGGCCGCATGGATGACCTGGAAATGTGCGGTAGTCAATATTCCTTTTGGCGGCGCCAAAGGGGGGATCGTATGTGACCCCAAGAAGCTCTCGCTGAGTGAACTGGAGAGGGTTACTCGCCGTTACACGGCTTCTTTAATCGATATAATTGGCCCGGAGCGGGATGTTCCAGCTCCCGACATCAACACCGATGAACGGGTCATGGCATGGATCATGGATACCTATTCCATGCACGTCCGGCACACAGTCACCGCGGTAGTGACTGGCAAACCTTTGGACTTGGGTGGATCATTAGGTCGCCGTGAAGCCACAGGCCGCGGTTGCAAGATTGTTTGTGATCGGGCCATATCGCGTTTCGGAATGAAGCGGGAAAATACCCGCGTGATCATCCAGGGCTTTGGCAATGTGGGCTCTATGGCAGCCCGAATCCTCTATGAATCCGGATATCGCATCATCGGAATTTCGGACATTGGGGGAGGGATCTGCAACCCGCTAGGGATTAATATCACCAGGCTCATGAACCATTTCCAGGAAGCCAAGACAGTGGTTGGCTTTCCGGATTCCGATTCCATCACGGGCCTAGAGATCTTGGAGCAGCCTTGTGACATCCTGCTTCCGGCAGCCACCGAAAGCCAAATCACCAGCCAGAATGCCGATCGAATCAAAGCCAAGATCATTTGCGAAGGGGCGAATGGTCCCACGACAGCGCAAGCTGACGATATTCTCTACGACAAGAAAGTTTTTATTATTCCTGACATCCTGGCCAACGCAGGCGGAGTTACAGTCTCCTACTTTGAATGGGTTCAGGACCGGCAAGGTTACTTCTGGAACCTGCGGACAGTTAACGAGCGGCTGGAGGAGATCATGGTAAATAGTTTCGACACGGTGGCATCTTATGCGGATAGGCACAACGTCAACATGCGGATTGCTGCCTACATGCTGGCAATCGACCGTGTAGCCTTCACCACAAGAGAACGAGGAATATACGCCTGATGCTAGATCTGGGTTTTATTCGAGAAAATTTGGAACTCGTGCGTGAGAAGATGCAACAGCGGGGCGTAACCGTAGATCTGGAAGGATTTGAAAAACTGGATGCCGAACGCCGCAGATTGATCGTAGAAACCGAGAATCTCAAGCACTTGCGTAATGTAACGAACGACGAGATCACGGCCTTGAAGAAACAGAAGCAGGATGCCAGCCGGATGATCGCTGAGATGAAAGACGTTTCCTCCAGAATTAAGGGATTGGACGAACAGTTGAGAGACTGTGACGAGAAGCTCCGATTCATTCTACTGACGATTCCTAACATCCCTAACCCCAGTGTGGCCACAGGCAGCGATGCGTCCGCGAACCCTGTTATCAGGGTGGTTGGCGAGAAGCCCACCTTCGACTTTGAATCCAAAGCTCACTGGGACCTGGGACCGAAACTGGGCTTGCTGGATTTCGACCGCGCAGCCAAAATAGCTGGAGCCCGCTTCGCCCTCTATACCGGCCTGGGCGCCCGCTTGGAGCGGGCTTTAATTAATTTCATGCTCGATATTCAGACCAGAGAACATGGCTATACGGAAGTATTGCCGCCCTTCATGGTCAACTCTGCCAGCTTGCAGGGAACTGGGCAGTTGCCAAAATTCGCCGAGGATCTCTTTAAAATAGAAGGCACGGATTACTGGCTGATCCCTACAGCCGAAGTCCCGGTGACCAACATCTATGCGGGGGAAATTCTGGAGGGAGAACGACTGCCCATTTACATGACAGCCTATACTCCTTGCTTCCGCAGTGAAGCCGGCAGTTATGGAAAAGACACTCGCGGCTTGATCCGACAGCATCAGTTCAACAAGGTGGAGGTCGTCAAACTGACTCGACCGGAGGACTCTTATAATGAGCTGGAGTCGTTGACTATGAACGCGGAAGAGATACTGAAGCGCCTGGGACTTCACTATCGCGTGGTCTCCCTGTGTACTGGAGACCTGGGGTTTGCCTCGGCCAAGACTTATGATTTAGAAGTGTGGTTGCCGGGTCAGAATGCCTACCGGGAGATCTCTTCGTGCAGTAATTTCGAAGACTTCCAAGCCAGGCGGTCCAATATCCGGTTCCGGCAGGGTCCAAATTCGAAATTGGAGTTTGTCCACACGCTTAACGGCTCGGGTTTGGCCGTGGGTCGTACCTGGGTCGCCATCATTGAGAACTACCAGCAAGCCGATGGGGGAGTTTTAATCCCGCCATCGCTCCGGCCATACATGGACGGCTTGGGAAAAATCCCGGCCCGATAGTCCGCCTTGACCCCTGCGAGAACCACAGTTTCAGAGCACATATTCGTTGAAATGCCCCATGACCTTTTCAAGTTCACCACCGCTGATGAAAATGCCAGGGGTAGCCACGATGAATTCGTACTCTGAATTCATCGTGGGCTTTTCATATGTGGTCAAAAGCCCACGACAAACCAAAAGCAGTTTGTCGTGGCTACCAAAACTTGCATTTTCATGAAAGGTTTTTTACCAGTTGCTCAATGCTGGACTGCAACGTCGATGGCAGGGAATATGTATTCCGGAACTGGCTTTCCAATACCGACATGTCAATTGGCTTTTCGGCTGGGAGATTGAGGAAGAACTGCATGTACTTCCCTTGCAGCGTAGGATAGCGGCTCTTGAGATACAGAAGATCGGCATAGAATACTGCATTTTCGCAAGTTCTGTTGAATTCAACCTCGGGGACAGATTGTACTGACTCCACTACCTGGTCGGTCAGCCGGTGCGTCGTTTCATGAAGAATCACGAAAAGCGTATTCTCCTGCTGGTCTCGCGTTTCGGGAAGGGGTGCCACCACATTGAAGATCACCCGCTGATCCTCTTTGACCGGTATTCCTCTGCCGTTGTTTCTTAATACCGCTGATAAGTAAACATTGAAAATATTGACGCCCGAGCGTGCAGCCCAGGGCCTCAAGAGATCGAGCCCGCGAGATTTCCACACTAGCATGAACTTCTCAAATTTACTGTCCTCCAGCTCTGTTCGGGCTTCTCGGTAGACCTTGTAGAAATTACTATACTCATCCTCCAAGCATTCAGCGAAAAGCTTCACAAACTGGCGCTCGGCTGGCTCGGGAAACCTCTTTTGGAAAAGCGGAACCAGTCGCCGCGTATTGCCGAACATGAGGCCGAAATGAGAATCGCGCGTCCGCCGTTCCTCTAATGTTTCTTTGTTTCCTGCCCCCTCTTCGGGCGGAAGTTGATTATCCACCTTTAGCAAGGCTTGTTTGAACGAGGAATAATCATCAGCCATGAACAAGGCAAGGTTCAAGAAACGCAAACGCGGATGCTGTTGATAAACAGGCTCCATGGACTTGCGATATTGGTCCAATTTCGTCAACCCTGTCTCCAAGTCCTTTTTGGCCTGCCGGATTTCAGCCACATACTCTTCTGAGTAGAGATTGGAGGGGTCTCCTGGAACGGCAAAATGGGCCAGGACGTGGTAAACGATGTCGACATCGACACTCATCTGGACCCGGATTTCTTCGGGATTAAAAGTCCGGGTCGAGATCTCCACGGCCTTGGACAGGCTGGCCACCAGGAAAAAAATGACCAGAAGTATCGAAACCGATGACTTCTTGATGATCTCATTACAAAATGACGACATAGCCTGCATTTCTATCGCTTGATCGGACCTATTCAACGCGAATGCTGACATCATCAGAGAATTCGCTTTGGTTCTTATGAGTGTCAACCGCTCTAATCCGATAATAATAGAGTTTCCCCTTTTCAACCTTGCGATCAATAAAGGACGAAGTCGCCTCCAATTGTTCGGTGAGTTTCTGGTAGGTTTTTCCGTCGGCACTCCTGTAGATGTCATAACCTGCCAAGTCGGGTTCTGAATTAGGGACCCAGACCAGGCTGGCATATTCTCCGTTACTGAAGCCAGAAACATCTATCGGAGGCTTCGGGGGGTAGACGTCCGCATTAAGCGCCTGCAGAGTTGCCGAATCGGAGCTCTCGACAAACCCTTCGCCCAGTGAGATCGCCGAACGGACCCTGTAAAGATAAGTCTTGTCAAGCAATGCAGTGGTGTCTCTGTAGTTGGTTTCGACAATCGGCATCTTGGTCAAGAGAACAAACACAGGCTGGGTGGTGGTTTCACTCCGATAGACATTAAATCGGACTTCGCCACTCACCGGAGAGCCGTCGATCCGCTGTGCAGGTTGTTCCCATTTCAATTCGATGAATCTTTCGCTGTAAGAAGGAGTGAGATTGAAAGGTGGTTCAGGAACCAAGACCAATTGCAGGGAGCTGATATTTGAATGTCCGGCACCCTGTCTTTTGCGATTGAAGGCCTGAACAGCATAGCCCAACTCCTTCTGGAAAACTTCATCGCCCTGTCCGGCAAGTGGGTCAGTAAAGACGATTTTCTCTCCATTCAGATAAGTCTCGAAAGACCTTTTCGGGATCGTGGCCAACAGGGTCGCGTCTTGGCTGAACAGTTCCGGGCTGAACGGGGTTGAGTCGGGGGTCCGGATCGCACGAAAGATCTCGAGAGATTCCAGCGTGGTGGCTCCAGACCCGTCTGCATTGAGTTTGGGGATCGACCAACTGAGGATGACCTCTCTGCCCAGCTGCTTGGTTGTGAGATCCGCGACCGGGGCTGGAATCTGAACGAGCGGAGGCAGGGGTTCACCGACCTTTCCGCAGTTCGAAAGCAAAAACCAAACCAAAAGCACCGCAGGGGCGAGAATGCGCTTCATTCCGGAGAGGTCAAAGCCAGGGCACCTGGGTTGGATGGGCTGTCTCTTATGCACTGTGGAGACTCCAGGACCCATGATGGGTAGGACAATCCTTCCTTATTTCGGGATTCACTCTAGAGGATATAACGACTGAGATCCTGGTTCTGGACGATAGACGCAAGCATTTTCTGCACGTAAGCAGCATCGATGAAGACTTCTTTGTCTTTCAGATCCGGACCTTCAAAGGACACTTCGTCAAGCAACCTCTCCATGATCGTGTGCAATCGTCGAGCCCCGATATTTTCAGTCCTCTCATTGACCAAGGCTGCAAATTTGGCGATTTCCTGGATTCCGTCAGCGGGAAAATCCAGCTTAATCCCCTCGGTTTCTAGGAGGCTCGTGTACTGCTTGACCAGGGCATTTTGGGGTTCAGTCAGAATCCTGACGAAATCGTCCACAGTCAAGGATTCCAATTCGACCCGAATCGGGAAACGACCCTGCAGTTCCGGGATCAGGTCCGACGGCTTGCTGACGTGAAACGCCCCGGCGGCAATAAACAAAATATGCTCGGTCCGAACCATTCCGTAGCGCGTATTTACCGTGGTCCCTTCCACAATGGGAAGAATATCCCGTTGGACCCCCTCTCGGCTGACATCCGGGCCATGCCCGGTTTCCCGTCCGGCAATCTTGTCAACTTCATCAAGGAATATAATCCCATTTTGTTCGACCCGCTCCAGGGCGATCCGCGTAACCTGGTCCATGTCAATCAACTTTTGTTCTTCTTCCTGGACCAGGTAATCGACGGCCTCCGAGATCTTCATCTTGCGTTTCTTGGTCTTTTGGCCGAACAAGCCGGGGAGGATATCCTTCACGTTGATATCCATCTCCTCAACGCCACTGCTGGTCACAATCTCGAAAGCAGGAAAACTCCGCTCCCGCACATCCACCTCGACCACCCGGTCATCCAGCTTGCCTTCCCTTAACTGGGTTCGCAGTTTCTCCCGGGTGTTCTGATAAGCCTGCTGGGCTTTAGCGAACTCTTCAGAATTCTCAGGGGGCTTGTTCAAGACGGGATTGGGGGGAAGGAGAAGATCCAAGATCCGTTCCTCGGTGTTCTGCTCCGCCTTGTCGGCGATGTCATCCAGCTTCTCCTCGCGGACCATCTCGATCGCAATTTCAACCAGGTCTCGAATCATGGATTCCACGTCCCGTCCAACATATCCGACTTCCGTGAATTTCGACGCCTCGACCTTGAGAAATGGCGAGTTGGTGAGTTTGGAGAGGCGCCGGGCAATTTCGGTTTTCCCAACGCCGGTGGGTCCAATCATGATGATGTTCTTGGGGAGAATTTCCTCCGCCATTTCCGGGGAAAGCTTCTGCCGCCGGATCCGATTCCTCAACGCAATCGCCACGGCCCGCTTGGCATTCTTCTGGCCCACAATATATTTGTCTAACTCGAGAACAATCTGCTTGGGGGTCAGGTCTTCTAGAGGTTCACCCTCTTCTACTGTTCCAGGTAAATAAATCACCATAACTCCTCGATCCGGACGTTCTCGTTGGACTCGATCCCGGCTTGGGACGGGAGCAACGCCTTTCATCAATCTGATTCCCGCGTATTTCGGGGCCTGTGAGGATCAGCCGGGGCCGCCCGGGCGTATCCATCATAGTTCTTCGACGGTAATAGCGAGATTAGTAAAGATGCAGATATTACCCGCAATGGTCATCGCTTCCTCAGCGATCTGCCGTGCCGTCAGGTCAGTGTGCTTGAGCAAAGCTCTGGCTGCCGCCAATGCAAACGGACCGCCGGAACCGATCGCGGCAATCCCATCATCGGGCTCAATTAAGTCCCCGTTGCCGCTGAGCAGGAAAGTCTTTTCCTTGTCGGCCACCAGCAGCAAAGCCTGCAGATGCCGCAAAGCCCTGTCGATGCGCCAGTCTTTAGCCAACTCCACGGCGGCTCTGGGTAAATTGCCATGATACTCCTCCAATTTTGCTTCGAATCGGGAGAAGAGCGCAAAAGCGTCGGCAGTCGAACCGGCAAATCCAGCCAGGATTTGCCCGTTGAAGAGGCGCCGGATCTTCTTGGCGCTTTGCTTGATTACAATCTCCCCCAAGGTAACCTGCCCGTCACTGGCAAGTGCCACCTTGTCATTCTTGCGAATACAAATGACTGTTGTACTCTTTGTCACAACCTTTCAGACGCTCCTTGTTCTCGGGGTTCTCTTGGCTAGCGGGACACGAGGCCAAGGGCTGAGGGAATTGGTCATTTCTTTGCGTTCGTGGGCGTAAACAGAGTGTCCGACAACCCGGAGTCCAGAACTGCCGATTCCAGGTAGACTTCCGAGACTTTGAACCCATTCGCTAATCGAACGGTTTTGAAAGGAATCTGGACACCCTGGATGTCATGGTAATTGTAATAGTACTTCTCATCTTCGGTTGCCCACCGCTTCCCGATTCCCGGAGACTGGTACTCCAACTTCAGGGGGAGAAACGTCGTCGCACTGATGAGGATTCTGACCCGGTCATTGTCCTTATCAATCAGCATCACCTCTTCCGCTTCATCCAGTTCCAGGTGAGTCCGTCCGACATAACGGAATTTGAGGCCCTGTTCTTTGATTAGAAAACGGAACACATAGTCCAAGCTGTGTCGCTCATTCTTTACATGGCTCTGGATCTCTTCCGGCGATTGCTCTGAAACGTTCTTATACTCTATCTTCCAGCCCTTTTCTCCATCATTGATGATCACGAGCTCTTTCTTCTTGCCGATCTCACTGCGAATCTTGTCAGGGAACTTGGTGTAAGTTTGAAACACCGTATTTACCGAAAGCTCATCTTTGCGGAATTCGTAAAGGCGCCCGCTGCTCTTGACGTCTCTGACTTGAAGAAACCTTTCTCCACCCTAAGCCTGAACCGTTTTCTCCAAAATCTCTTTGGCCTTCTTCTCAGATTCCTCCAGGTAGTTGGACTGGGAGGTTGCGAGTATCGAGGCAATCACCCCTGCTAAACTGAGTAGGAGCAACGTAGGGTATCTCATCAACGATCTCTTCATACTGAAAAACCAGAACAGATCAGCATTTCAGCCAGCTTTAAAGTGTAGCCAAACCGTCAGAATCAGTCAAATCTGAATTACCCACGCTCAGCACTTACCGCATGGGGAACGATCCGAAATCTTCCGTTGTGGACAAATATCACCTTTGTCACGATGTACCGAACCTGTTTATTGTTGGCGGCTGTAGTTTTGTTACTTGGGACGAAACCAGTCCACTGCCACCATCCAGGCCTTGGCATATCGTGCTGCAGAGAAGAGGATCCAGTCTGCAAAACGAGGTGAAATTGGCGCCCCGTTGGTATAGGAGGCCTCAGGGCCCTTCTTATACGTACGGCGTTATCTCGAAGGATATCCCCTGTGGCAGCTAAAGGGGTAGCCACGATTGGTTCGTTTTCCGAATCAATCGTGGGCTTTCATCTGCGACCAAAGCCCACGACAAATCAAAATGCAATTTGTCGTGGCTACCAAAGCTCGCATTTTCATAGAATTTGTTATGCGCCCCACCGGTACGCCACTTGCGATGCAAATAGGCGAGCGAACTCGAAGAGTTCGAGCGATAATGGTCGAGCGCTTCCGCGCTGGGATCACAGGTTAGCAAGATCCAGAGTCCCGTAGGGACGGTTGAACTGCTTGAATCCCTTATATATAATTGGCCTTATTGGTCCCGCTTCTCGTCGTCGGTTTTTTGGTTCTTCGAGCACGACGACGCGGACGATGCTCACAAAAGGAGCCCCTATCATGATCCTTCGTTTTGTTGCGACAATGGCCGCAACTATTGTCCTGATCTGGCCGGCCTACCTGATTACACCCCAGCTGCAGTCCCAAGAGGCGAACTATGATGAGGCCAAAATTCCCTCCTACACTCTGCCCGATCCTCTAGTGATGGAAGACGGCACAAAAGTCACCGAGGCTGGCACCTGGAAAAATCGTCGACGTCCGCAAATCCTGCGCCTATTTGAAACCCAGATCTACGGAAAGTTGCCTGGCAAGCCGAAACAGATGAGCTTCCACGTAATGGAAGTCGATCCCAAAGCGTTGGGGGGAACGGCCACCCGGAAACAAGTGACAGTCCGATTCACTGGTGACCCGGCGGGGCCGAAAATGGATATCCTGATCTACCTTCCCAACGAAGCTCTTAAACCGGTTCCCCTCTTTCTGGGGTTGAATTTCTATGGCAATCAGTCCGTTCATTCAGATCCTCGAATCTTCGTGAGCCAAGCCTGGATGCGGGAGAACAAAGAGCTTGGGATTGTTCAGAACCGTGCTACTGAAGCGACTCGAGGGGCCCAGAGCAGACAATGGCAAGTGGAGATGATTGTCAGGAGGGGCTATGGTTTGGCCACGATCTATTATGGCGACCTCGATCCGGATTTTGATGATGGGTTCAAAAACGGAGTTCATCCGCTTTATTACAAACCTGGGCAAACAAGACCGGGGGCTGATGAATGGGGTTCCATTGGAGCCTGGGCCTGGGGGCTGAGCCGCGCTCTGGACTACTTTGAGACCGACAAGCAAATTGACGCCAGGCGGGTGGCAGTGATGGGCCATTCCCGTCTGGGGAAGACCGCCTTATGGGCTGGCGCCCACGATGAACGCTTTGCCCTCGTTATCTCTAACGACTCCGGGTGTGGCGGGGCGGCTTTGAGCCGCAGGAAATTCGGCGAAACGGTTAAGGCCATCAACAACGCCTTTCCTCACTGGTTCTGTGGGAATTTCAAGAAATACAACGACCACGAAGAGGACCTGCCCGTCGATCAGCATATGCTGATTGCCTTGATAGCCCCACGCCCGGCCTATGTGGCCAGCGCCTCGGAGGATCTCTGGGCAGACCCGCTTGGTGAGTTCCTCTCCGCCAAGGGCGCCAGCCCGGTCTATCGACTGCTGGGAACCGATGGGTTACAGGCCGAAGATCTACCTCCGCTGGACACATCAGTCCAGAGCACTATCGGTTACCACATCCGGCGCGGCAAGCACGACGTCACGGAGTTGGATTGGAAATATTACCTCGATTTCGCCGACCGGCATATGAAGAGTCACCCGATGATCAAGTGATAACCGTGGCTGAACTCATGAGAGTCAAGCCCGGCCGTTGTGTGGCTCTGGGCGAGCCGGTCCCTTGGAGAAATCGAACTTGAGCTTTTCGGGGGATGGGATACGCAAGTCCCAAGCTAGCCCTAGAGTCTTCAGCAAACGGATGAAACCATAGGATAGGTCCAGTTCCCAGGGTCGCAGTCCGTGCCGGGCAGAGGTAGGAAAAGCGTGGTGGTTGTTGTGCCAGCCCTCCCCGTAGCTCAACAGGGCAGCCCACCAACAATTGGTGGAGAGGTCGTCGAGGTTGAAATTCTTGTATCCAAAAGTGTGAGCGGCCGAATTCACGAGAAAAGTGCAGTGGTAGGTCAACACCAGGCGAACGACCATCCCCCAAACCACGAAGGGCCAGCCGCCGATGAGGTAGAGGCCAGCAGCGAGCAGCAGAGAAAGCCAAACATACGCGTTGCCCAAGAAGCGATAGAAGGGTACTCGAAGTAAGTCTGGCACGTAGCGTTGCTTAAGCTCTTGCCACGATTCCCGATCTGGGGTCCACATCATCCACATGACGTGGCTCCACCAGAAGCCATCACGCGAGCTGTGTGGATCCTCTGGTTTATCGGCATACTGATGATGCTGCCGGTGGTGGGCCACCCAGTCGATCGGCCCTCCCTCCACGCAAAGGGATCCAAGCAGGGCGAGAACGTATTCGAGGGCTTTGTGGCATTTGAACGACCGATGGGTGAGCAAGCGGTGGTAACCCACGCAGACCCCCATCCCGCCGCAAAGCGCATGTAGCAGGAGGCAGACTCCTACCGCTGGCCAATTGGTTTGCCACAGGGTGGCGATCATGGCCACATGGATGGCTACGAGGAATGCAGCTTTGGCAGGGGCAAACTGGTCCCGAACCGGGACAGCAGGTGAGGCGTCGACCAACAATGTATTAACAGCCATCTTCTCTCCTCTGTGTCTTGATCCCTATAGCAAAAGGGGAAGGCACGAGACCTCTGTGCCATTGATTATTAGCAAGCCTTGAAGCCTACTGTACCGTTTGGCCCTTTAGATATCTATACCACGGTGTGCAGAATCGCTGGAACGTTGTAGGGAACGCTCACCGCAGAGTCCCCTGCAGGTTGACGGCCCTGATCTCTCAAGACTCTCGCGTCGTTACAGCAGGGCAAGGAATGACGGCCGTTCACTACGAAGGCTATTCTATCACACCTCAAGCCCTTGCTTCTTGTTGAAGGTTTCTAGTAGGTGTAGTGGCCTACGAACTCATGGAGTTTCGCAAAGCTTATGAAGAGCAAAATCATGATTTTCGCAGGGATGCAAGCGCATGAGATGTCGTTACTCAAGCGAGCCAGTGACCCTTCTTTGGAGCCTTCTGCTATGGCACTCTCTTGCCGGGGTCGGCCTTCATTGGGGTGGTTGCTCCGGGTAACTTCACCTATCGTATTAGCGGTTGTCCTCCTCTTGAGTCTAATTGGTTGGATGATCCTGAGAGACTTCCTGTATCTCGCGGCTCTTACCCCAAGGACAGGCCTCTCAATACCAGAACCTCCACTCCAGAGGAGGGCCTTCAGCAGCACAACTCAAGACTCGAAATTCCAACTTCGCAACGCAGGTCTGAAGCAAAGTGGTTCTTACGGCGAGCTGGCACTCAGCTTTGAAGCCAACCAGGGTCAGGTCGACTCTCGAGTGCAATTTTTCTCCCGTGACTGTCGCTACAACCTGTTTTTGACCGCAACTGAAGCGGTGCTGCAATTGCCAATTGGCGATGATCAATTCCAGGTGGGAAAGCCGAGTCCCACGATCGGACAGGAACTGGATCTAATTCCTGAGTTTGGATATTTTAAGCAGCAATCTCAAATCGGCAATCGCCCATTGCCAGTCCACCATCCGGAATCGGCTATCTTGCGCATGAAATGGGTAGACGCAAATCGCCATTCACAAATCGTAGGCCTGGAGCCACTTCCCGGTAAAAGTAATTATTTCGTTGGCAACGATCCAAAGCACTGGCATACCGAGGTTCCTCGCTTTGCCCGAGTGGAGTATCAAGACATCTATCCTGGTGTCAACCTGGTTTTCTATGGAGACCAGCGTCAGGTTGAATATGACCTGGTGGTGGCGCCCGGTACCGATCCCAGTTGCATCCAACTTGTGTTTGAGGGCGCAGACGTAATACGGGCAGACAGTGATGGAGATCTCATACTAAAACTTGCAGGAACAGAGATTCGCCAACGCCAGCCCCAGGTCTATCAGCAAGTCGCTGGTTTCAGAAGATCCATCTCGGGATGCTACGTCAAGCAAGGGAAGCATGAAGTTGGATTCGAGGTGGCAACCTACGATAGAAACCTCCCCTTGGTGATTGATCCAGTGTTAGTCTTTTCCAACTCCCTCTCAACTAACGATGGCATCTCCGTAGTTAGCGCAGTTGTGGCTGACACTTCCGGAAACACTTATGTTCTTGGGGTTACCACATCCCTTAGCTTTCCAACCACGGCAGGTGCACTGCAACCAGACTATGAGCAAGGTACATGTGGCTATGCTGACGGTAATCTTCCTTGCCCGGACCTCTTCGTCGTCAAATTCAACCCTCAGGGAAATACTCGCTTGTACTCGACTTATCTAGGAGGTAATGGAAGCGACGACAGCGGTGGCCTGGGAGACGGTGTGGGTGGTGGCATTGCAATCGATTCACAAGGCAATGCCTATCTGACAGGAACCACCAGTTCCACAGACTTTCCCGTGACCGAAAATGTGCTGCAATCAAAGCTCAATCAAGGCTTCACTTGCAATTCTGGCCGGCTGGATCCTTGCAGGGATGCCTTTGTGCTGAAGCTTAATTCTGGCGGCACCGCATTGCTTTACTCCAGCTATCTTGGCGGCGACCAGGATAAAACCGCAAGGGGAATCACCCTCGATTCACGGGGAAACGCTTATGTCGCTTTGAACGTCCTCGGATTCTACGGGAACCCTATCGCAGGGCTCGTTTCCAAGATTGCCGACCAGAGCCAGCTCTATGCCCCGGCTGAATTCTTTGTTCCATTTGTCTTTTCTGGATCGGGCCGCAATCATTCGCAATTCAAATCAGAGCTTACCTTGACCAATCGAGGGGTGAAAGACACGGATGTCCAATACACTTACACAGCAGCCTTTGGCGGCGGCAGTGGAACGGTTTCCGAAACCTTGCCCGCCGGCCAGCAGCGGATTATTCCAGATGCCGTCAGCTATTTAAGGACGGAAGGACTGCTGGTCCCGGACACAGGTGACCGAGGGGGGACATTAAGGGTCCGCTTTTCTGACCCGGCCATTTACTCTGACGTGTCGGTTAACGTCAGAACTGTGACTTCAGGGCCCGACGGGCATGTTGCAGAAGCCTATCCGGCCGTACCCGTATGGGAAACTCTCGCTCTGCCATCGTATCTCTGCGGGTTGCGTCAAGATTCAACTTATCGCTCCAACCTGGCCCTACAGAATGCGGGTAGCCCGGCAGAGGGGGACATTGTGGTGCGCTTGACATTATTTTCCGGCAATCCAGCCGCCTCTTTCTCCCAAGTCCTCCCCGATGTAACCCTTGCCCCCGGCGGCTTTAGGCAGATTTCAGGAATCCTCCAGTCTAATGGGATGGATCTGTCAAGCGGCTACGTAGGCATTGAAAGAGTCAGCGCCACTGCACCCTACTACGCCTATGCTGTCATCAATCATCAATCCAGTTCGGATAGTTCCTTCATCTTCCCCACTGTCCCAGAAGAGAGAAATGAAAACGGCCTGCGCGCTTTTCCGGTCATCCTTGGAACCAGTCGGTTTGCCAGCGAATTGACTCTGGCCAATCTGTCGAGCTACTCCCAGGCGCTCATATTCAATTTTGCGGCCGATGCCATTCAATCTCCCGACCACTTTACGAGCGTGAACATACTCCTGAAGCCTGGTGAGCAGTCGGCCATTTCGGATTTTATACAGTACCTAAGAGAGCATGACATCCCAGGCGTGAGCGCTCTCGATAGAGACTATATTGGTTGGCTGGTGTTGTAGGACGTTCGTGCTGAAGAGGGAGGAGTTGCGGCAAAACCTGGCGAGATTTTCCTGGCTGTCCGCACCTCTACCCGGCAGGGAGGGGGGCGTTTTGGAGTGTCCTATCCGTCGACAAGAAGCTATTACACGCCAGAACGAGGGTGGATTTATGGCCTTCAGCAGAATGCTGAAACTCGGACCCATCTGGCAATCGTGAACGAAGGGGCCCCGGCTGTCCCAGCAAATTTCGAGATTGATCTTTTTGACGGTGAGACGGGAATGAAGGTGAGTACCATTGAATACGATCTTGGCGATTCTGTCTGGGGGCAAATTGATGCCACCCTGTCTCGTTACGCTTCGGGTACGAGACAAGGCTATGCTCATCTGCGAAGGCACTCGACTAGAGTCGATCTACCAAATCCAGGCTTCATTAGCTACGGGGTAATTGTAGACGGGGCGCACCCTGGAGAACGAACTGGCGACGGCTCCTTTATTCCCAGTTTAACGTGATCCGACGTCGATTGTCTCCCAACAGGTGGCATCTGCCTTCGCACTCGCGTTCTTCGCCCGGCCGAGCTTGTAGTCTATTTGTCATTTCCCCCGTGCGGGGCAATAGCCCCGGTATCGGACATCTCTGGACTGGTTTGGCATCCAGATGCATAATACAAAACCAGTTCTTGCATTGATCAGCAAAACCTATGTGTTTGTCCACACGTGGCGGGTGAATTGCTCTTAGGATCCTAGCTTAAATTAAGATAGAGGCCGCTGGCTGGTAGCGGAGGCATGATATGTACTTAATAAAGGTCATGTTGGTGGCCTCCATTTTGTTCATATCAAGTATATTGCAGATCTTCTCCCAGGAAGGAGTTTCTCTCCCTTCACCACCCAATGTTTTGGATGTAAACCATACGTTTGACACGGGGTCACCGAATCTTGTCGTCAACGTGGATTTAGTGAATATTCATTTCACAGTCAGAGATGAGCGTGGAAAACTGGTCACTCAAATCGATCCATCCAGCCTTCGGCTTTTTGAAGATGAGCACCCGCAGACTATTAGATATTTCTCACATGAAACCGACCTTCCATTGACCGTAGGAATCCTGGTTGATACCAGTAACAGCATTCGGGAAAGGTTCAGTTTCGAACGGGCATCAGCTCTTGAGTTCCTGACGAGCGCCATCAGGCGCAATCATGATGAAGCCTTCCTGATGACATTTGACTCCGATATTCGCTTGGTTCACGATTCCACTGATGATCCGGCAATCCTGGTCAGAGCTATTGACTTCATTCGCCCCCGGGGTGCAACTAAGTTGTATGATGCTATTGGGCAGGCCTGCACCGAGAAACTGGCGCTTGTGGATGGGAGAAGAATCCTGCTCGTTATCAGTGATGGGGACGATGACGCCAGCGTGCTTAATCTGCGGAAGGTATTGAAGATTGTTCAAAATCAGGATGTCATGATCTATGCAGTCAGTACCAATCCGCATGAGTTGTCTGTCGGGCATTTGACCGGGCCGGATAAAGTCCTGAGACGCTTGGCCGAGGAGACCGGAGGTCAGGCCTTTTTCCCGGCCACGTCCGTGGAATTTGCCCGTAGTTTTGAGCGGATTTCCAGTGAAATGCGCAGCCAGTTCACTCTCGCCTACAACTCCAGCAATCCCAGGTGCGATGGGACGTTCCGGAAAATCAGAATTGAGCCCACCAACAGGAAATGGGCGGTGAGAGCCCGTAAGGGCTACTTTGCTCCGACTAGATAGTTGGTAGCTGCCTTTTCCGATCCTGTCCCACACACTCGATAACCCCCTAGAAACTCAGTGACGGCAAGGCCCATGGATCATGAGAATCGGGCCAATGCCGCAAGCCACGGCAGTTTGACACCAGGCAGGGCAAAGGGAAGAAGACATTAAGCAGAGAAGTCAATTCTCATAGAAGTGCCCCGTGGTCTTTTCAAGTTCACCAGCGCGAATGAAAATGGCAAGGGTAGCCACGGTGAGCCTATTGGCGACAGCAGTCGCCGCGAACCGTGGGCATTATTCCTGACAACCCAAAAGCCCACGCCTCCCGGAAAAAAGCGGTCGGCGTGGATACCAAAATCGGATTTTCATGAAAGAATGCAAGGTCGTTAGGACTGCACTCAGCTTACGACTATGGCAGGTGGGCGGGGATCTTTTCTTTCTTGATGATTCCGGCGCTTTCCTTGATAGTGAGAATCTGGTCAGCTTCGATCCTGGTGAAGGTTTCCACCTTCTGGGTCGTGGGCCATCGTACTTCGATCGAGTCGACAACCCTGGCAGGACCCAAGCCAAAGTGAAGTCGCAAATCACTCTGGGACATCACACTCCCGCCGCTGTGAACTTCGTCGATTTGGGCATGGTTGCCAGTCACCACTCGAACCCGGGTCCCGATGGCGGTACGATTGCAGCGGGTCCCAATCAACTTGAGTTTGATCCAGTGGTTCTTATTCCCGCCGTCGTTGCGCAGGAGCGAAGGGGGATCATTCATATTTAAGACCAGGACATCGATGTCTCCATCGTTGTCAAAATCCCCGTAGGCACTGCCGCGGCTGGAGAACCGCTCGCTGACACCGGGTCCCATCTCGGCGGAAACTTCCCGGAATTTTCCGTTGCCGAGGTTCCGCAACACGATTCGTGGGGATCGAAACGTGTCCTCGTCGTTCTTCTTGAATCCCGGGTAGACGTGGCCGGTCACGAAAAAAATATCCGGCCAGCCATCATTGTCGTAATCCATGAAAGCGGCTCCCCAGCCCACGTATCGGGTCAATTCTCCCAGGCCCGCCAAAGAAGTCATGTCGGTAAAAGTGCCGTCTCCATTGTTTTGAAACAACACCGGGGTATCATCCTGGAAGTGGGTCTTAAAGATGTCTAGCCAGCCATCGGCGTTATAGTCTCCAATCCCCAATCCCATCCCGGCCTGTGCCCTGGCATATTCATTATAAGCGCATCCGGCGGCAAGCCCGATCTCGTTGAAGGTCCCGTCATGATTATTATGAAAGAGCAGGCTAGGCATGGAATCGACGGCCACGTAAATATCGGGCCAGCCATCATTGTCAAAATCATATGACACTGGGGTGATCGAATAGTGAGGGCCCGGCTCCAGGATTCCTGCCTTTTTTGAGACGTCGGTAAAGGTACCATTCCCGTTGTTATGATAAAGAATGTTCATTCCCGGTGGTAGCCCCATCGGTCCACAGACAACCGGCCTGCCGCGCCAAAAGCATCCTCCCGGCTCGCCGGGGACTTTGACCGTGTTGATGTCCAGTTCAATGAAATTGCCCACAAACAGGTCAAGGTATCCGTCGCGGTCATAATCAAAGAAGGTAGCACCCGTCCCCCAGCGAACCCGGTCCTCATACAAACCTGCCTTACGAGTCACATCGGTAAATGTGCCATCACCGTTGTTATGGTAAAGGACATTGTGCCCCCAGTAGGTGCAGAATAGGTCATCCCAGCCGTCATTGTCGAAGTCGCCGATAGCAACCCCGGTTCCCCAACCAGTTCGTCCAACTCCAGCCCGGGCTGTTACATCAGTAAAGGTCCCGTCGCGATTGTTTTTATAGAGGTGAGAGGTGGGGGCAGTCTCGGGAGTATAGGTCTCTCCAAACCGGACGCCATTGGTCAAATAAATATCGATCCAGCCGTCGTTATCATAATCGAAGAATCCCAAGCCACTTCCCTTGACCTCGACAATGTATTTTTGCGCGTCCCGTCCCCCCCACACGTTGGGAATCGTAAGACCGGCTTCCTTTGCCACGTCGAGGAAAGTGACCGGGACGAGCATCTCCTTAGATTGAACCGGTTGAGCCTTCAGGTGGTGGATATCATTCTTATCCGGCATGAAAACATGGTGCACGACAAAAAGCGAAGCAGCTAACAGTAAGGTTCTGGCACCCCCGAAGTGCTGGCGGTATGCTCTTACGATGGGGATATGGAGTGTTCCACAAGAGGACATAAAACCTGATTATCGCCAATCCACAGCGAAAAGCAAATCACTTGATTGCACAGATTGCACCTCCTCGATTGGCGTGTAATTCAAAATGCGAGAGGTTTCAAGCCGTCCCGATTGGGTATTTTGACATTCTCGAGTCTCTTCAGCCAGAATATAGGACTCTATAGGGATTGTCTCCAGGTCGAGCACACCATTCTCATTTTATCCAGGAGAATTCCGGCCCATGAGTCCTTTTCAAAGCATTTTTCTGGCGTTGCTGGGAACATTGCTGGCTCTCGGGCTTTTGTTTCCAGCCGCGGAAGCCCAGACTGTGGGAGTGATGGACACCCATGTCCGAATGACTGTGCCCACCGAGAAGGAGGAATTCATAACAGACGGAATATGTACCGCGTTTCAACCGAGTCCCAGTTCAGAGGTTCTTGATCTTTGCAACCGTTTGATCATCGTCATTCAGGAGAAGAAGGTAGAGGAAGCTAAAGAATTGGCCGAAAAGCTCAACCGACTCACTCCAGGCAATGGATTGGGGCCTTTATGGTTGGGGTATATTGAGTTCATCCGTGAGAGGAAACTCACCGGGTTGAAATTGCTTGAGGATTCCGCCGAAAGAAGCCCTGACGTCCCACTGGCTCACCTCAATCTCGGCCTGGGTTATCTGAAAGGACAGCAGTCTGCGTTTTTTGAAAAGGAGATGCGCTGGGTCATTGCACACCAAGCTGAAAATCCTCGACCGTACTACCTTCTAGGACGTTTTTATGCGGAGGAACTGGATCGGCTGGAAGAGGGGGCCGATTACTTGCTTGAAGCCTTGCGGCGTAATCCGGAGGATTATCGGTCTCGTTTCCATTTGGGTCTCACGTATGAAATGAAAGGAGAAGTCGAAAAAGCCAAGGTAGAATACGAAAAGGCAGCGGCCTTAGCGGACTCCCGTCAGGCAATCTATGCTTATCCGCTGGAAGGTCTGGCTCGGCTATGTTGGCGGCAGCAGAGACCCTCAGATGCTCTTCGCTATGCGCAAGAAGTGGTGTTAAGAGATCCCAAACTTGCCAGTGGCCGAATGATGCTGGGGAATTTGTATCTTCAAACTGGAGCCAAAGAAAAAGCAGTTGCAGAATTAAAGATTGCAGCAGAATTGAGTCCTGCCGATCCTACCCCCCACTACGTATTGGCCAAAGCCTATCGGAAATTAGGCATGCCTGCTGAGGCCCAGCACGAGGAGGACACATTCAGGCAACTCAAAGGAAACTGTCCGGACAAATGAATTGAGTCCAGCAGCTCACGAGGTTGCGATTAATGACAACTGCTTCTCGAGATCAGACGTCGGCCTCTCCAATTCCAATGACAACGGATAACAGCTGGCTATGGAAAACTTACGAGGAATGCCCCGTCCCCCGTTCGTTCGTTGGGCCGACTACCGTCGTTGACCACTCCATAGACAATGAAAGGATTGGCTCCTGAAACTTTAGTCACCCGCGCATACCCCTGCGTCACTCCCGGAGCATATGGGGCCAGGATTGCCCCTATCTGCATCCAACGGCGGGCACTGAGCATGATTCCGTCAATCGTCCCTGCAAGTTGTCCCGTCACTCCATTAAATATTTCAATCTTGAAAGTATCTTGAGAATTGTCTATTTCTCCGGTATTCACCAAGGCCAAGTTCGTCCGATTCTCAGCATTCTGCTGCAGCCCGTAAATCCAGGCCGCAGAGGTGGAGGTTGTCCCGTACGGCACACCTGTATAGAACAACCCGTATCGCCCTCCTCCTCCAGGTGAAGATGTTCGTGCTCCCATGAACACTCCATGGCTATCTCCGCCTTCCGCTGTGACAAACAGCGCGCCGGCCTGGACAGTCCCGAAGGGCCCGATCCCCTCGATCTCCTGGTCCCGCAAAAACTGCACCAGGTCAGGAATAATCACCTGTTCTCCTGCCTGCAATGTCCGGCTGAACCGGGCTGTCTTATCGGATGTCTGTATGGATTCTGCAACGAACTCAAAGTGTAGAATCCGGGTCTGGGCTGACCAGTTCGTCACAACCAGTTCGCTCGAAAACGGGCTGGCCTCCACGATAACCGGAAGGATTATGCCCGTCACCGGGCCTGCTTCCTCCAACTGCGGGGGTACAAAAGACCCGTCTGAATTTGCCTGGTCATTCACCACCCCGTAAGCAAAATAGGGTGCCGTGCCGCTCTTCCGTGCTACACGGACATAACCGTTTTGAATAGACAAGCCATTGGAAGCGAGCACCCCTGTGATCTGAAAGAACCCGCCCGGTGCCAGAGTGATGTCGGGTAGTGGCATTGAGAAGGGGCTATCACCTGAATAGACCGTCACCTGCAGAGTAATGTTGCCTTCTGTTGAGGATCCCAGGTTTTGAAACGCAACGTTAGACCGATCTGTGGCATTTTGTCGTAATCCACAAAGGTAGGCTGGACCACTCAACGCGCCCAACTTGGTGATGCCCGGATAGGCTAACCCGGCACGCCCATTCCCGACAGCTGTGGTAGTCCGCGCGGTGACAGCGGCATCTGAAGGAGAAGATATATCAGAGAAACTCACCAAAAGCGTTCCACCCCGATTTCCTGAATCCGGAATGGGCACACCGAGCGACTTCAAGTAAACAATGGCATCGGGGACAATCTGTTGCTGACCTGCCGGAAGAGAAGTGGCGGCTTTGCCACTGCCACCTCCAAATGTTCCCGTGTAGTTGAAAGTCACCGCTGCGTCGCTGGGACCGCGATTGGTCAGAGTCAGCTCGGACGTGTAAAAGGAGTTGTTCAGGCCCGCTGCCGACAACACGACTGGGACAAACAAGTCGGCTTCCGATCCTGTAGCAGTGCCGGTTTGCGTGACTGTAAGCGTCTGCTCGGCAAGGCTCACAGTTCCGGTCCTTGAAGCGGTGCCGGCATTGGCTGCCACAGTGTAACCAACACTCCCATTCCCGCCACCAGATGCACCGGAATTAATGATGATCCACGGGACATTACTGATGGCGACCCAACTGCAACCCGTGCTGGAGGCTGTCACGCTTACTGTATTACTGCCTCCGATGGTACCAAACGATTGGCGGGTCGGTGTGATTGTAAAGCTGCAGCCGACGGGGGATCCAGCCTGAGTCACCGTAAAATTCTGTCCTGCTACAGTGAGTGTTCCTGTACGGAGGTTTGTCGAACCATTGCTTGAGACCGAGAAATAAACCTTCCCGTTCCCGCTGCCACTCGCATCAGACAAGATCACGATCCAAGCCACATTACTGGAAGCCGTCCAGCTGCAACCTCCAGGGGCACTAACAGTCACATTACCGTTTCCGCCGGACGAGTCAAACACCTGAGATGCCGGAGAAATTGAGTAGCTGCAACCGACGATCGAAAACAAGCCATCGCTCTTATCAACCGCGTCCCCCCCTACCTCACTGATCTGAATCGAATATCTGGGAGAAAGAACTGAGGGCAGAGTCCAGGAATAGCGGCCGGTATTCGGGACCGACTTTGCAAGGGTCGTATAAGTGGTGCCGCCGTCGACAGAAAACTCGATTCTCACGTTCCCTATTGGACCTTCGGTCGTCCAAGAAATGTTCTGTGATGAGCCAGCGAGCCAGTTTTCGCCTCCGTTTGGTGAGGTGACAGAGAGGCTGGGTTTGAGGACGATTGAGAAGACTCCGTCCCCATCCGTGCCGGCATAGAGTTTGCTGAGATCGAACGGGTTGATGACCAGGGTATTCACCTGCATGTGTTCGATGCCTGGATTCCATTGGGCCCAGATGTCTCCCCGAGTGACGCTCCTGAAGAACCCGTCGTCAGTTCCAGCATAAACGACGTGAGAATAAGTGGGATCAACTGTCAAAGCCGAAACGGCGCCCGTCAACCCGTTGTCGCAAGCAGTCCAACTTATCCCCCCATCATCGCTCCTGAATACGACAGAACTCCCAGCATAGACTGTCCGAGGCTCAGAAACATCGATTGCCAGAC
This sequence comes from Terriglobia bacterium, assembly GCA_041476565.1. GTDB lineage: Bacteria > Acidobacteriota > Terriglobia > Versatilivoradales > Versatilivoraceae > DATKMG01. Next base: position 50,930 of record JBGOTQ010000008.1, read on the forward strand.
TCCGAACGGCCGAAGTACCGAGCCCTGCTGAACTTTCATTCCAGTTGATTCCCCCATCCACGCTCATGAAAACGCCTCGGGAAGTTCCTGCGTAAAGGTTGTTGGGATTTACGGGGTCAATCGCCAAAGCATAAATTTTAGGATTACTCAATCCTGTGCTGGCAGCGGACCAACTAGT
>JBGOTQ010000009.1:0-46451 GCA_041476565.1 Terriglobia bacterium
CCTGGGTGATCCCATCGAGATCACTGGTTTGACAAAAGCGTTCAGGGAATCCACCCAGGACAAACAGTTCTGTGCGGTCGGTTCAGTAAAATCCAACATCGGTCATCTTGAGTCAGCGGCCGGTATTGCCGGAGTCATCAAGGTGTTGCTCCAGATGAAGCATCGGGAGCTTGTGCCTTCGTTGCATTCGGAGAGGACTAACCAAAATATCAACTTCACAGACACGCCCTTTTATGTCCAGCGCAAATTGAGTGAGTGGACACAACCAGTGATGGAAGGAGGGGAATATCCCCGGCGTGCCGGAGTCAGTTCATTCGGCGCCGGCGGTGCCAATGCCCATATCGTTCTGGAAGAATATGAAGATCCGCGACCACCATCAGTTGGTCAGGCTCCCGAACTTATTGTGCTTTCTGCCAAGAACCAGGAACGGCTCAAGGATCAGGTAAGAAATCTAAAGAATTTCTTGGAAGCGGAAGCCCCTCCCGCTTTGGCGGACATTGCTTATACGCTTCAGGTGGGACGGGAAGGAATGGACGTACGGCTGGCCTTGATAGTAGAGGACAAGGCAGAATTGCGACAGAGACTTTCAGATATTTTGGATGAGAAGGGCCATTTTGAAAATGTCTTCAGGGGAAATTTTAACGTTGACTCGGTCTTTGAGAGAGATCCGGAAGATCTCGCCTACCTGGATGCAATTACCAAAAACCGTAAATTGGCCAAGATCGCCAAACGTTGGGTCGAGGGAGCTGAAATTGACTGGGATCTTCTTGGGCTAGCTGAGGGTCGAAAACGGATTTCCTTGCCAACGTATCCCTTTGCGCGCGAGCGTCATTGGATACCACAAAAAAATGTCACGATGTCACCGCCGCAGGCATATGCTCATCCAAGACAGGTAAACATAAGGCCTGACATTTATTATCAGCTCAACTGGCAGGAAGCGGCTCTATCTCCCGCTATCAGCGGCTCAAATGCTGAGATCGGGGGCACTCTTGTCTTTGCACGTGAGCAGTCGCTTCTTGACGCGTGGCGAAAAAGGCTGAGTCCGTCCAACTCAGGTACCCCCCTTATTTTTGTCAGACCTTCTGGAACATACGAATTTCATCACGACGGGATTTGTAATATCCGCCCGGAAATCGAAGAAGATTACATCAGGTTACTAAAAGACCTAAATGAGCGGGGAATTAAGCCCAACAATGTTGTTCATCTCTGGAATTACCAGGCAGAGCCTATCGATTTTGATTCCGAACCCCATGCTTTGTGCAGCACCTTGAAAAACCGGATGGGGGCGGGGATTTATACCGCTTTCTATTTGACCAAGGCCTTGCAAGGGATCCATTACCACGAGAATATCAACCTTCTTTATCTTTTTCGTGCCACGGAAACAAATGCCCAGCCACAGGATGTTGCCGTTTCTGCGTTTGCCCGGACGGTCCGTCTCGAAACCCCTAATTACAGATACAAAACTATCCAACTCGAGGATCCGGAGGACCAGGGTTCAGACCTTATCCAGATAATCTTCAGCGAGCTGTTGTCCGGTCAGGAGGATGTGGAAATCCGTTATTGCAATGGCCGACGCTGGGTGAGGACCGTTGGCATATTCCAACCTGGGAACCTGGGACAAAACGATGTCGAGCCGCCGCTGAGGGATAGAGGGGTTTATCTAATCACTGGGGGACTGGGGGAGCTTGGTTTCATTTTTTCCAAATTCCTGGCTGAGAATTACCGGTCTCGCCTGATTCTAACAGGTAGAAGTGAACTGAATACCGAAAAGCGAAAGCGAATTGAAGAAATTGAAGCTCTGGGCGGGGAAGTGATTTATGTTCCGGCCGACATTGGCAATCCCGAACAAATGGAGCACATCGTCCGAAAGGGTCATGAGCGGTTTGGGACCTTCAACGGCGTGCTACATGCAGCTTGCGTTATCGATGATGGCTTGCTTTACCGCAAGGAGAGTTCATCTTTCAAGACGGTCCTGCATCCCAAAGTAACGGGGACGGTATTGTTGGATCAAGCGACTCGACACGAGGCACTAGATTTCTTTGTGCTTTTTTCCTCGGTAGCATCAGTTGTCGGCAATGCAGGGCAAGGTGATTATGCCACGGCCTGCCGCTTTCAGGATAGTTTTGCCGAGCTTAGGGGATCCCTTCGGCAGCATGGGGCAAGGTCAGGTAAGACCTTGAGCATAAGCTGGCCGCAATGGAAACACGCGAGCCATTTTGCCTCGCGTCAACTGCTCGATGCAGTGGGCATGAAGATGTTGGACGAGGAAACGGGATGGGGAGCCTTTCAGCTGGGTTTGCTCAGCAATCAGGCATTTCTCATGGTAATTGATGGGAACCAGGAGAAGATCCACAACTTCCTGCAAATTGACAAAGGCAACGGATTCATCCAGGCACCACTAAAGCCAATCCAGAAGGAACGGAAACTTGCCAGTCATCATATGGAGCTCATCCCAGATTTGGAAGCGTTGTCAGAGGATGAAATCGATCATTATTTGAGCCGGTTGTTATCAGAAGCAGATGCCTCAACACTGGCATCCATAAGCCCGTTATTGGGACACCGACGAGACACGGAGCCGCCCTTGCTGCAACCTGCCGCTCGGGATACGGAAGCCATGCAAGAAGTGATCGCAACGGTCCTGGTCTTGAAACTAAAACTAAAGCTTCAGCCGGGTGATTTCGAGCGACCATTCACCGATTTCGGTTTAGATTCTGTCAAGGCGATCAAAATAGCTGACGAAATTCAAGAGAGATTGGGGGTCGATGTGAATCCGAGGATGCTCTGGGAACATCCGTCTATTAAGGACCTGGCTAAAAGGTTGTCGGATGAGTCAACCAGGGCAAGAGTCAAGGCCCGTGCTGCTTCTTCTCAGAAGTAAGGGGGAGTTGAGGGGGTGAATATAACTGAGAATGGGGGATTATTATTGTCGCTCTGTACAGAAGAACTTCTAAGACCGTCTGGACAAATCGGGGGTTGCAGGAAAATCCGCCTGGAGTGCCAATTTCATTGAGCTCGATCAATTACAGTCATATGCCTCTGGACCAAAAGCGGGCAATTGTTGCGGAGCTGTTGAGACGAAAAAGCAATTCTTGCAACATGCAAGAAGACCACTCCCAGCCGTTACGTGTAGATAAGCTGGAGAATGGGAAAAATGCTTCCGACAGTGCGATGGTTGGAGACCCCGCTGAGGCCCAGACTCTCGACAACCCAACGCCGACTCCCCCGACGCCTTTTCGGACGAAGGCTGCTTCGCAAGGGTTGAAAACTCCCCTTACGGAGATAGACCCCATCGCCATTATTGGCGTCGCTGGTCACTTCCCGCAGTCTCCGACGCTGGAGGAATTCGGGGAGAACTTGATGAATGGGAGGGAGATGATCACCGAGGCTCCACGCGACCGTTGGAGTCGAGGAGAGTCTCAAAGCGCCGCCCGATACGGGGGGTTTTTGGACGATGTGGAGGCATTCGATGCCCAGTTTTTTGGTATTTCCGAGAAGGAAGCCGCATCGATGGACCCCCACCAGCGGCTCTTCCTCGAAACCGTCTGGGAAACGATCGAAGATGCAGGGTATCAAGTAGACAATCTCACCGACACCCTGGTCGGCTTATTTGTGGGGATGTATTCGCTGGATTACAACTACCTCCTCTTCAAGCAGCAGCGCGAAGCTGAGATCCATAGCTTGATCGGACGCTTGAATGTCATGGTGGCGAACCGAGTGTCCTATCAACTCAATCTGCGTGGACCGAGTGAGCTGATTGATACCGCCTGTTCTAGTTCGCTGGTGGCCATTCATCGGGCCGTGAACGCAATACGCTCTGGCGAGTGTGAGGTGGCGGTCGCAGGCGGCGTGAGCGTGTTGCTGTCTCCCGAGGGCTGGGATTGGTTTGGAAAGGCTGATCTACTTTCTCCAGATGGGAAGTGTCGACCATTCGAAAAAGATGCGCACGGTCTGGTGCGCGGGGAGGGGGTTGGCGCCGTGCTGCTGAAGCCATTAAGTCGCGCAGCATCCGATGGTGACCATATCTATGCCCTCATCAAGGGATCGGCCGTTAATCACAACGGGCGGTTCTCCAATTCCCTGACCACACCCAGCACCAATGCGCAGGCGGATCTGGTGGTGCACGCTTATGAGAATGCACATATCGATCCGGAGACCGTAGGTTTCATCGAAGCCCATGGGGCCGCTTCAGAAGCCGGGGATTTTGTCGAGATCAATGCCTTTAAGTCCGCCTTTGAGACTCTAAGTAAGAGATTAGGAAAACCCACTCTATTGAAGCACTATTGTGGTATTGGCTCTCTTAAGCCCAATATCGGGGCTTTGGAAGCCGCAGGCGGGATTGCAGCGGTGATCAAGATCTTGCTCGCCTTACAAAACAAGAAGCTGCCGGCAACGATCAACTTTCAACAATGCCATCCGGACATCGACCTCAGCGACGGCCCTTTTTACATCGTCAGCGAAACCAGAGACTGGCAGCCAATCTGTGACGCCAATGGCACACCACTGCCAAGGCGAGCAGGCGTGCATGCTTATGGCTTGGGGGGTGCCAACGCCCATGTGCTCATGGAAGAGTATGAGCTACCTCCCAAAGCAAAATGCGAGGAGGGACTTCACCAGGAGCACTTGCCTGAATTGATTGTCCTTTCTGCCAAAAACAAGGGGTGCCTTGAGGAATACGCCAGACGTCTCAGGCGCTGGCTGGAAACTACTCCGGCAGCTTTAAGCGATATCGCCTATACCCTGCAGGTTGGTCGACAAGCAATGGTGGAACGCCTGAGCATCATCGCCAGTTCCAAGGAAGAATTGAAACAGAAACTGGATGAATTCATACGTGGCCAAGTTAGCGCAGGAGTTCTGACCGGTCATGCCGATCCGAGAAGTTGTATGAGTGATATCGCTACGGCAATCCGAGGCCATGAACTCAGGGTCCTCGCCGAAAACTGGGTTGCCGGTGCTGAGACCAACTGGCAGCAACTGTATGGGCGTCGTCAGTGCCGTCGGATTTCCATGCCTACTTATCCCTTCACCCGAGAAAGATTCCCGCTTCCTCGAGCTGCAGGGGCAGGGTCATCAAGAGCCCTACACCCATTACTTGACCAGGTTATCCCCAGCCTTAGAGGTGCCATCTTCAAGAAGCAATTCCGTCCGGTCGAACCGGTGATCCGAGATCATGTCTTTGGCGGCCATCCCATTGTCCCTGCATCTGCTTATCTGGAGATGGCCCGTGCTGCAGGAAATCTTGTGAATCGAGGCACAGTAAATAAGCTCCAGGATGTGGTTTTTCCCACCCGGCTGCCAGTCCCTGAGACCGGAGTGGAGGTCCAAGTCTGCCTGGAAGAGGCAGACGATCGACTCGTCTTCAGAGTTATGAGCCGGCCCAATGGCTCCACCCTGATTCATTGCAGAGGAGCACTTACCACCCAGGCATCTGCGGTCAACATCCCCGTGCAGAGGGCTGATTTCCGAAGGATCCAGGCCCGATGTCAACGAGAGATCGATAAAGAGGAGATCTATTCTCTATTCGGGGACTGTGAGATCGGCTACGGTCCTTTTTTTCGCAGCCTGGAAAGGATCTGGCTCAATGACGGGGAGGCCCTTGGCCAGATTCATGTTTCGCCGGGAACCGAGAATGACTCGGAAGCTTTTGGCCTTCACCCGACAGTGATAGATGCTGCACTCCAAATAAGCTTTGTTCTATCAAGCAGCCGAAATGGCTCAGGACAAGCGATGTTACCTTTTTCATTGGAAGAGCTGGAAATTTTGGGGCCTTCCTCAGTTTTCGGATATGCCTATTTGAAAGTGGCCGGTGTCAGTGAGAAGCCTCGAATAGCCAAATACAATGCGGTCATTCTGGATGAAACCGGCCGGGTCTTGATCAAGATGAGAGGGCTCTGCAGCAAAGAGGTCCCCCCCAGGCAACTCCCGGCAAAAGAAATCCTGGCTCAGGTCGAGGCGGGCAAGTTGTCCATCGATAAAGCCGAACGGCTGTTGGACAACCACCAGAACCTGCAAGGGCGGTGGCGATGAACCCGGAAAGACGACAAATCCTGCAGTTGCTGAGTGAAAAAAGAATCAGTGTGCAGGAGTCTCTCGACTTGTTCCAAGAACTGGATAAAGAAGCACAGGCCACTGAGAATTCAGGCATGTTAGCAGAACCAGAAGCGGAACAATTCGCGAGGCCCGAGAACACTGCACCCGCTGCCAACCCTCCTGACAGCCTATTTGAATATACCGCAGCTTATTTGGTGAAGACCTTCTCAAGAAAGCTGAACATCGACCCGAGCCAAATCGATCTCCGCTCCACCTATGAACCGTACGGGGTGGACTCTGTGGCCGTAATCGAACTGATCGATCTGCTGGAAAAGGATTTCGGGCCTTTGCCGAAGATTTTGCTCTTTGAGTACAACTCCATTGAAAAATTGACCCGTTATCTCCTTCTTCACCACCACGAGGCACTCGAAAAACTCTTTGGAATAAATGAACAGGTGTTTGTGGTTGATCCGGAGGCCCTGTTTGGATTTGAAGAGGCAAATTCGCGACCGTTGAACGTAACCTCTTCCCTTGGAGGCATCGGGAAGCGCCAGCACGATCGTGAACCCAAACCTACCACCGAGGATATTGCCATCATTGGAGTCAGCGGCCGTTATCCGCTGGCTGGGAATCTGAGAGAGTTCTGGCGAAACTTGAAGTCCGGGAGGAGCTGTATCACTGAAATTCCAGCGAGCCGCTGGGATCACAGCCAATATTATCATCCGGACAGTGAAAGCAAAAGCTATAGCAAATGGGGCGGTTTTATCGAGGACGTGGACAAATTCGACCCTCTCTTTTTTGGCATTTCACCGAAAGAGGCCGAGCAGACAGATCCCCAAGAACGTCTCTTTCTGGAGGTCGCTTGGGAAACATTGGAGGATGCGGGCTATACCCGGGAGGAATTGGTTCGCTCTTGCCAAGACAGCGCTGGCGCGGATGTGGGTGTTTTTGTCGGAGTGATGTATGCACCCTATCAGTTGTTGGCCACCGGGGTATGGGCCAGGCCCAATGAGGTCGGGCCCAATTCTTCCCACTGGTCTATTCCCAACCGGGTTTCCTACCTATTCAATTTTCAGGGACCTAGTCTGGCCGTGGATACTGCTTGTTCGGCGTCACTGACGGCTATTCATTTGGCCTGTGAAAGTATCAAGCGGGGTGAATGCGGAGCTGCTATTGCTGGAGGAGTCACGTTGATTATTCATCCCTCTCAGTTCATTCCGCTAACGAACATGAAGATGCTGTCCAGGGACGACAAGTGCCGCGTCTTCGGGGAGGGAGCAAATGGCTTCGTCGATGGCGAAGGTGTTGGCGCTGTGCTGTTGCGCCCCTTGTCAGAGGCGCTTCAGCATGGAGATCAAATCTACGGGGTGATCAAGAGTTCGTCGATCAATGCGGGCGGCAAGACCAGCGGTTATACCGTCCCTAATCCCAGCGCCCAGGCGGATCTCATTGCAGCCACCCTGGAGCGAGCAAACATTGATCCCGGGACTATAAGTTACGTAGAAGCCCACGGCACCGGTACTATGCTGGGTGATCCCATAGAAATCGCGGGGCTGACGAAGGCATTCCAACGTTATACCCAATCTAAGCAGTACTGTGCCGTTGGTTCGACTAAATCCAATATCGGGCATTTGCAGGCGGCAGCCGGGGTTGTGGGTTTAACCAAGGTCCTATTACAAATGAAGTATCAGCAGATCGTTCCCTCCTTGAATGCTCAACGACTCAATCCGCTAATCGATTTTAAAAATTCACCTTTTTATGTCGCGCAGACTCTAACCCAGTGGGTAAGACCGAGCATCCGCGATAATGACATGGACAGGATCCTCCCTCGAAGGGCGGGGGTCAGTTCGTTCGGAATTGGTGGCGCTAATGCCCACCTGATTGTGGAAGAGTTCGAACCCAGGCAGCCGCAAGGCAGCCCGAATACTTCCGTCAGCGACGTCGGAGAAATAATTCTGCTCTCGGCTCGAGATGAAGAGCGGTTGAGGGAATATGCTCAAAAGCTCAGGGAATGGATAACCGCAGATGACGAAAATGAACGTCCCTCGTTGGGGGACATCGCCTACACGCTTCAAGTAGGGCGGGAAGCCATGGAGGCACGTCTAGCCCTTATCGTCAGAATCCGAGAAGAAATTGTTGAGAAGCTAGACAACTTTCTCAATCACAAAACAGATGCAGATATCTTGTTTTCCGAAAACATTGATTCTGACAATCAGGTTGTCTCCCTCTTGAAAGCAGCGCTGGCAGAGTCTGACCTGGTCCGGGAGTTATGCGTAAAGAAGCACCTTCCCAAACTGGCGGCCTTGTGGGTTGCAGGGTTTAAGCTTGACTGGGCAAAACTGCATGAAACTGAAACCCATGCCCGCGTTTCCCTGCCGACCTACCCTTTTTCTCGCGAACGTTATTGGATTGAGATGCAGGAACCAGCGACTCGTCCGGTTGCAGACAATACGTTCTGTAAAGCCTCGCTGCCTTCTACAACTCAGGAGAGGTCCAAGATTGTAAACGAACCGCGGCAGCTAGTCACGGCCCCGGAATCGAAGATGCTCGACCCCAGTGGCGTTTCACCTGTAAAAAATCCCTCGGAGTTCCCAACCCCCACCACGAGGCAAATCCGCCAACTCAGGGTAAGAGAAATACAGGAGCGGATTAAGAGCAGCTTGGTTGAAGCCTTGAAAATGGATCCCTGGGAACTTGAGATGGACAAGCCGTTAAGCGACTACGGGATCAATTCTCTTGTCGGCGTCAGCATCATACAGGACCTGGGTACGTGGCTGGGACGGGAGATTAAGGTAACCATGCTGTGGGAGTATCCAACCATTAGGTCGCTTTCTGACTACCTGGCCGATTTGGAGGCCGCCCCGGGGCCTGCTGCCCACAATATTCCTTCTGGTCAAACGAGAGGCAATGCCGGTACCGCCGTTTTGAAGGATACACGGGATCTGCATTCGAATACAGATGCAGACGCTCTTGAGAACGATCCATTGATAGTGGATCCTCTTAAAGCAGCCCAGAGCCTGGATGCGAACGAATTATTGGAGAACTTGGACCAGCTTTCAGAAGGGGAAGTGGATACCTACCTGGCCGAACTCCTCGCACGGGACGAAATGGGGGAGCAGGCCTACCCTCAAGCGGGCAGACCTCCAGAAAAATGGGACAGGAGTGAAATCGAAGAGGAGCAACTGTTCAATGAACTGAAACGGCTTTCGGAGGAGGATGCCGTGGCTTACTTCAATAATCTTCTCCCTGAGATGAAGTGAGGTATTCGTTGGATAAGGACCGATACGCGACTCTTTCCCTCGAGCAAAAGAGGGAGATGTTAGCCAACCTGCTTCGCAAAGGAAATGAGCGATCCAGATTATTGGAATCTCGCATTGAGCAGGTTTCAATTCTAGCTGTGCCAGAACAGCGGAAAATGCTGGACGCCTCAAACAATAACGGTTCAGACGAAACCTTCTTCTCTCCTATCACCGGCCCCTTCGAAGCGCAAGTGGAAGCGATTCCGAATGCCACTGCCCTGATCTGTGAAAACCAGTCCATCAGCTTCCAGGATCTCAATGACCAAGCCAATCGGGTGGCACACTATCTGAGGAACCAGCCATGTGACAGGATCGCACCCCCGCGGATGAAAATAGGTCCAACGGTAAAGGTACTGCAGGGGGATGTGCTTAGTCTTGGGACCAACGACCAACAGCAAGGGCCCCCTCCCTACTCCCCCCAGGATAGGGGAGATTATCAGAGGAGCGCAGGCATCGTCAGCGGTACTTGCGTTGGCCTTTTAATCAGTAACTCCCCACAGACAGTGGCCGGATTGTTGGGAATTCTCAAGGCCGGTGTCACGGCCCTTCCGTTGCCCCGCTCATACTCAAGGGACGATATCGCAAGTCTCCTGCCCGAGAAGGGCAAGCTTGTTCTGGCGCCGAATCGAAGCTCTAGTCCGAGTGGTCCGGTCGATTTGGAAAATGTCATCAGCCTGGATCTCGTTGAAGAATGGTCTTTGACGAGAAAAAGAGAAAATCAAGATTACAGGGTACCCAATACGCAGTGGCCTTGTTTTACCTATCTGGATCATTCCGTCAAGCCGGCGCGCCATGTCAATTTGGAGTATTCACATGTACTGAACTTCTTCAAGGTGCTGAACCGACGAATCGGTTGCCAACCAGGCGACACCTTGCTGACTGACCTCGATTCAGCGGATATGTTCTCGCTGCTCCATATGATTTGGATGCTGAGTTGTGGCGGCAAGGTTGTGATGTCGGCCGTCCCTAAATCCCAAGAGGGGCTCGGGCCCCCCAAGCCTGGCAACAAAAAGCCCATCGATTTTAGCCTTCTGTTTTTCTCGAGCAATGAAGCCGAATTCAAAGACGACAAATATCAACTTCTAGTTGAGGCAAGCAAGTTTGCTGACCGCCATGGCTTTCGTGCTGTCTGGCTTCCCGAGCGTCACTTTCATCAGGTCGGCGGGCTTTTTCCTAATCCTGCAGTGTTGTGTGCGGCGCTGGCGATGATCACCCAACAAATACGCTTGCGGGCAGGCAGCGTGGTCCTACCCCTACACCATCCTGTCCGGGTCGCAGAAGAGTGGTCTGTCGTAGATAACCTCTCACGCGGCCGAGTGGACATTTCATTTGCCAGGGGCTGGAATCCTAATGACTTTGTTCTGTCTCCGGAGAGCTTCTCTTCCGACAATAAGCTGTTACTTTCTCGGATTGAAACCGTTCGGAGACTATGGCGGGGCGAGACCATTAGCCTGCCCAACGCCCAGGGAGAGATGACCGAGATCCGGATTTATCCCCTGCCGATGCAATCGGAGTTGAGCGTCTGGTTAACCTGCTTTGGAAGTCCCGACAGATTCCGTGAAGCCGCGGTTTTGGGCGCCAATGTATTAACGATGCTTCTCAACCAAACCTTGGAGGAGATTGGCAAGAAGATAGACCTTTACCGGGAGCTCCGAGCGACGCATGGATACGCGCCTGAGACGGGGACAATTTCGCTTATGCTTCATACTCTCGTGCATCACAGCATGGAGTTTGTCCGCGCCAAAGTTCGAGATCCATTCCTGAAGTTCATTCGGACTACCGTGAATTTGCACCAGCAGGGTGCCAAGGTTCAAGGGATTGAGATGAGTGGGGCCAAGCTGGATCAGATCGCAGAATACGCTTACGAACGGTACTTTAGAACCGGGGCGTTGTTTGGCACTCCCGACAGTTGTTTGGAAATGGTCGACTTCGTGCATCATGCCGGGATCGACGAGATCGCCTGCCAAATTGATTTCGGGATCGACAACGCGACAGCAATGCGCGGACTGGAGTTCCTTGTGGAATTAAAAGACCGCTTCAATAGGCTAGCGGATGTCTCCAGACCCAAATTGTCCGACGAGGTCAGCACTTTGCGCCGGCTAATCGAAAAGTATCACGTGTCCCATTTAAGTTGCAGTAATGCGTTGGTGCACCATCTCACCAAGGGTCCTGGTGGCATCAATGGTCCGGTTAGATTGAAGTTGTTGATCACTGAAGAAGGCACTGGCCGGGGCGATCCGAGCCATCTCAATTAAGGACACAATGACCATGGTGTCGAGTCACGACATTGCAATTATCGGGATTTCGGGCCGCTTTCCGGGGGCAAACACAGTTGACCAGTTCTGGGCTAACCTGGAACAGGGGTGCCACTCGATTACCGAAGTGCCTGAGGAGCGCTGGGATCACAGCCAATTTTATTCCTCAGATCCCGATGCCCCCAACAAGTCATACTGCAAGCGAGCAGGTTTTTTGAGCGATATTGACAAGTTCGACCCGTTCTTTTTCGGGATCTCCCCACGTGAGGCAGGCTTGATGGCCCCCCAGCAGCGCCTCTTGCTCGAGGAGGCCTGGAAGGCTTTAGAGGATGCGGGCTATCCTGCCGGCCAATCATCAAATTGGAGTTGTGGGGTGTTTATTGGAGCAGGCCCCAGCGACTACCTTGACGTGATAGAGGCAGTGGCCGGGTTCGCCGACAGCTCATTGCTCACAGGTAACACAGCCTCCACCGATGCCGGACGCCTGGCTTCTGCCTTGAACCTGAATGGCCCGTGCCTGACCATCGACACGGCCTGTTCCTCTTCCCTGGTGGCCGTGCACCTTGCCTGTCAAAGCATCATCCGTGGAGAAGTGAAAATGGCCTTAGCCGGGGGGGCAGGCGTCATGACAACCCCTAAGTGGTTCATCATTACGAGCAAGACAGGTCTGGTATCACGGGAAGGTAAGTGCAAAGCTTTCGACGATGAAGCCGACGGTTATGTGCCGGGAGAAGCAGTAGGCGTGGTGGTCCTGAAATCACTCAGCAAGGCGCTTCAGGAAGGGGATCACATTTACGGTGTGGTCAAAGGTTCTGGCATTAATCACGCCGGGAAGCTGGCTCATAGCCCGGTTTCGCAGACGACCCTCCAATTGGAAGTCTTTGAGATGGCCGGGATCCACCCGGAAAGCATCTCCTACGTCGAAGCGCATGGCACGGGAACCAGGCTCGGAGACGCCCTCGAAATCGATGCCTTGGCAGCATCTTTCCGCAAGTACACTCCAAAGAAACAATTCTGTCCCATCGGTTCAGTTAAAACAAACATCGGCCACAGTGGACAACCTTCCGGCATCGCCAGTTTCATCAAGGTCCTTTTGGCGATGCAGAACCAGAAGATTCCCCCCAGCCTGAATTATGCCAGGAGTAATCGACTTTCCAACGTCGAAGAGAGCCCATTCTATGTTAATTATCAGCTCAAAGCTTGGCCCGCTTCCGCAAATGATCCGAGGAGAGCGGCTGTAAATTCCTTCGGACACAGCGGAACCAATGCTTTCGTGCTGATCGAAGAAGCTCCCTTATCTGCACATGCAGTGGCACTGAGGCCTCACTACCTGGTCAACATTTCAGGCAAGACCGAGGAAGCAACTCGACAGCGAATGGCTGACCTGGATGTTTGGTTGCGGGACCATGGAGATGCCAATCTGCTTCCAGCGCTTTGCTACACCCTGAGTGCCGGCAGGAGCCACTTCCGCAGCCGTGCCTCCTTGATCATCCGTAACCTGGACGACCTCCGTCAGAAGATGCACAGTGTGCTCCAATCGGGCAATGCAGAGGACTATTATTACAACCCCCGTGCCCACCTCAACAGCGACACGGAAACTCCACCTGCCATATTGAGGAGTCTCCTGAGGCTCATCGGCAACGGGAAGAGGCTGGACGAGAGCAGCTATAAGAATGCCTTGATCGGTGTGGCCAAATTCTATGTGAGGGGGTTCGATATTGACTGGGAGGCGCTCTACCCTAACGAGGATTGCCATCGCCTCTCCCTACCGCCTTACCCCTTTGCTCGGGAACGTCACTGGATCTCGCCTCTCCGCAAGAGCGGAGTTGCCAACCATCCTGGAGCTCAGGAACGAGTTCCGCCCGCTCCGACTTTGTATTACCACCCCGTTTGGTTGAAAGAGGAGGGGGTGGTTGAATCCGCCAGTCCCGCGCACCCGGAGGTCTTGGTTTTTGACAATAACGAGGAGATTTTTCTCGAGTTTAGGAAAGGAGGACAGCAGGCGTATTTGATCAAGGAAGGAGAGGCCTTCGCCCAGATCGGCGAGAATCAATACCAACTACAGCCTCAAAATCCCGAGGATTACTCCAGATTGTTGAATCACCTGGGGGGGCGTGGAGTCACACCCCGAAGAGTCGTACACCTCTGGAGCCACCATGCCGAGGCTCTCGATGAGCGGCACGGTGATACTGCGGCAGTCCTGGAAAAAAAGGTTTCGGACCACCTTATCTCGGGGGTTTATTCTATTTTCATGCTCAGCAAGGCCCTGAGCGCTCTCAGCACCAGAGATGAAATCACCCTCTTGTACTTCTATCAAAGTCAAGAGCCCTTTTCACACCCTCAACTGGCAGCCGTTTCCGGGATAGCCCGGTCTATCAAGCACGAAAATCCCAAACTCACCATTAAAGCCATCCAGCTCCTAGGAGACGAGTTTCCACCCGACAGGGTCATCGATATTGCCCTCCGCGAGTTCAGATTACCAGGAAATCCGGAAATTCGTTACGCCAACCACCAGCGATATGTGCGAAGTTTCATCCCTCTGAATGAAGCCAAGGCCCATCTGAATAGGACAGAACAAAAGGTCCCTCTCAAGGAGGCAGGCGTTTACCTGATCAGCGGTGGAGCTGGCGGCCTTGGCTTAATCTTCGCCAGTTTTCTCGCCAAGAATTCTCGTGCCAGGCTCGTCCTGGTGGGACGCTCCGAGTTGACCCCCGAGAAGCAGCAGCGCCTGCGCGAAATTGATGACACGGGTGCACAGGTCGTCTATTGTCGAGCCGATATTACCCGGTTTGATGAGGTCTGCACGGTCGTGCAAAAAACAAAGGATAAATTTGGCAAGATTGACGGAGTCATCCACGCAGCCGGCATCATTGATGCTGCCTGGGCAATTAATAAAGGCAGAGCGTCCTTTGATAAGGTTTTGGCCCCCAAAGTTGCGGGTACGCTCAATCTGGACGCGGCTACCCGAGCCGAGAATCTGGACTTCTTTGTCTTGTTTTCCTCCATTACCTCGGTGACGGGTAATATTGGCCAATGTGACTATGCGGCCGCCAATCGTTTTATGGATGGTTTTGCAGAGCTCAGAGAACATTGGCGAGCCCTGGGGAAGCGGCAGGGCAGGACCGTTTCCATCAATTGGCCTCATTGGCGTGAAGGGGGAATGTTGCTCCCCGGAGAAAGTGCGGAGCTGATGGAACAGCTTCTCGGCCTTAAACTGCTGAGCAAGGAGCAAGGACTTGAGGCCTTTTTGGTCGGATTAAGCGCCGAGCAGTCGCAGATCGCAGTACTGGAGGGGCTGGAAGATAAAATCCGGCTGCTGCTCGGTGGCGTCAAGCCTTTTGCCCAATCACCTCAACCGGCCGCTGCTGTTGCTGTAAGGGACGAGAGGGCGGTAGTTGCGCAGGCAGAAAGAGATATCGCGCAAATGGTCTCGGGTCTCTTGCAGATTGAGGCAGGAAAACTCGAATCAGACACAGATATCAGCGAATTCGGCATGAATTCTTCCATGTTCACGCAACTGGTCGTGCAGATCAACAGAACTTACAACCTGCAACTGGCTCCGGCCATCATTTTCGAACATCACACACTCAGAAGCTTGGCGCGGTTCCTGGTAAAGGAGTACGGTGGAAGTCTCTTCGCCATTGATCAGGGCAAACCTCTGAGCCAAACTCCTCCAAGAGTCCCACCCGCAGTCCCTGCCGCGACAGGCGTTTCTGTGACAGCAGCCACACCTGAGCAGGTTGTTCGTTCCGCCCCCAGGCACGAGCCCATTGCTGTCGTGGGCGTTAGCGGCGTTTTTCCCCAAGCCACCGACGTTGCGGAGCTGTGGAGAATTCTGGAAGCCGGGACCGAAGTAATCTCGGAGGTGCCCGAGAACCGCTGGGACTGGCGGAGGTATTACGGCGATCCTGTTGTGGAAGAAGGAAGGACGCTGTCCAAATGGGGTGGCTTCATGGCGGGCGTCGATAGATTTGACGCGCTGTTTTTCAATATTTCGCCGCGCGAAGCGGAATTGATGGATCCACAGCAGCGCATTTTTATGGAAACGGTCTGGAAAGCGATCGAGGATGCGGGACATAAACCGTCGGACTTATGGGGTTCGTCAACGGGTTTGTTCGTCGGGGTGCAGGCCAATGACTATGCCGAACTGCTGATTCAGCAGGTTGATGCCCAGTTAAGCACGGGCCTGCCGCACTCGATGCTAGCGAATCGGGTGTCTTACTTCTTTAACTTCCATGGACCCAGCGAGGCTATTGATACAGCCTGCTCCAGTGCGGCGGCAGCCATCCACCGGGCAGTTCAATCGATCCGCAACGGTGAGAGTGAACAGGCTATCGCCGGCGGCGTGAACATCATGTTGTCCCCCAGGCCACATCTCATTCTGAGCCAAATGGGAATGCTGTCTCCGGATGGAAAATGCAGGACCTTCGACAAGGATGCCAACGGGTATGTCCGCGGGGAGGGTGTGGGTGCTGTCTTGTTAAAACCCCTCAGCCGTGCGCTCGAAGATGGGAACCCAATTTACGCCACTATTCTGACTACCGCCGAAAATCACGGCGGGCGTGCTTTGTCGCTGCTTGCGCCCAACCCCGAAGCCCAGGCTGCGGCTATCGTTAGCGCTTGTCTCCAAGCTGAGGTGGAGCCCGAAACTATCGGCTACATCGAAGCCCAGGGCACAGGGACGCTGGTGGGGGACTCGGTTGAAGTCAGTGCATTCAAAATGGCTTTTGCCACATTGCATGAAAAATCGGGCAAGACGAGACAGCTTAAGCATTATTGCGGCATCGGATCACTGAAGCCCAACATTGGTCACTTGGAAGCCGCCTCTGGAATCGCGGCGCTGATCAAGGTGATCCTCGCTTTCAAGCATCGGAAGCTGCCTGCTTCGATTAACATCAAAGAGCTCAGCCCGTATATCCAACTGGAGGACACCCCGTTTTATGTCGTCGATTGCCCCACCGCCTGGGAGCCCCGGCTCGACGAGCACCATCATCCATTACCGCGACGAGCAGGCGTTCACTCTTTTGGTTATGGGGGAACCATCGTCCATATCCTCTTACAAGAGCCCGACACCTCTTGCGACCCCCCTGATATGCCTGACGCCCCACAAATATTCGTGCTGTCAGCCAAGAATGACCAACGTCTTAGGGTGTATGCAAAGAAGCTGACGGAATGGCTCCAAGAGCTTGGGTTAGCTCCCCATTCTCCCTCTTTGGCTGACATCGCCTTCACTTTGCAACTGGGTCGAGAGCCTATGCAGGAACGCCTCGCCGTAATTGCCCACACCCGGGAAGAACTGATTTGTCATCTTGAAGACTTTCTGGCCAACCGAGAAGGCAGCCTTCACGTAATGAAGGGAAACGTTAAGGCAGCCCACACCCCATCTACCGTTTGGGAAAACGATGAAGATGAGCGCTCCTATTTGAGTGAGATCACCCGGAAAGGGAAACTGCAGAAAATAGTCTCGCTTTGGGTTCAGGGTGCGAGGGTGGACTGGCACTTATTACATCAAGGTAATAAGCGAAGGCGTGTTTCCTTGCCCACCTATCCCTTTGCTCCCGAAAGGCACTGGGCACCTGAGGCTGATCCGACGGCGACAACCATCTTCTCACCTGCCCCGCACGCTGCCCGGACGAGCGTTGAATGGGATTCCCGTAACTTCTCGCCAGATACACTGGAGAGGGATCTGCGCGCCTTGATAGCTGGTTTTCTGAAGATCGAGGAAGACCATCTGCCCGTTGACGAGAAACTGACTCAATTTGGAATGGATTCCGTCGTTTTGATTCGGTTGGTTCGACGGCTCAAAGCGACTTATGGTGTTGACGTGTCCCTGAAATCCCTTGTCGAAAACCCCACCATTCGTGGCATGGCGCAATACCTGTTAAATCAAAATCTGGCCACACGGGTCAGCCAGCCTGCGGTTCGAGACCACCGCGCAGCGCCAGTGGGTGCGCTGAAGACGAGGGGCGCATCAGGCCGATCCGATGACAGTTCTGGGAACGGGGATAGGAACTTGAAGACTGCAAATAGCTCTCACATCACTGAGCAGGATGCAGAGGAACTCTTAGCTCGCTTAGACCGCCTGTCGGATGAAGAGGTCGAAGCCCTGCTCGGCAGATACGAAGCGGTCAAATATTAGAGATCTCAATATTGAAGGGTCAAATATGAGTACCCTATCGTTCGAGACCACACAAAACGCAGCCGTCGACAAACGAGCCCGACTTGCAGAGCTGCTGCGCCAAAAAATCGACCAAGGTAAGAAACCTTTCCCTCTTTCTCATGGCCAGCGTGCGTTATGGTTTATCTCGCAGCTCGCGCCGGGGAATTATGCTTACAACCTGCCCATTGCGCTGCCCTTCTCGGAGGAGATCGAATTGAGTGCATTGACCCGCGCGCTTGACACGGTGTGGCGGCGGCATGCTTGTTTACAGACCATCTTCATCAAGCAAAACCATCAGGTCGTTCAGCAGATCATGTCGGCGAAAAGCCCGGGCCTCCAGTGCCCGAATGTGAGCGGCTTCAGCCGGGGGCAATTACGGCAAAGGATGAGAGAGGAAAACCGGCGGCCATTCGATCTGGAAAAAGGACCGCTGGTCCGGGCCTGCTTATTCTCGCGATCGAAAGAAGATCATATCCTGCTGCTGACCATTCATCACATCGTTTTTGACGGCATCTCGTCCCTGATCCTCTTGGATGAATTGCTGGCTCTTTATGATTCTCTAAAGGCCGGAAAAAGGGTGGAGATGACCCAGCCTTCAGGCGAGTACGCGGATTTTGTTCGTTGGCAGCAGGAGCTTTTAGAGGGGCCGGAAGAGGAGCGGCTCTGGCAGTACTGGCAGGAACAACTGGCGGGTGAATTGCCGGTGATTGCTCTTCCCACAGACCGGCCAAGGCCGGCGTTGCAGACCTACAACGGGGACACCTGGAGGTTTCAGGTAGACGAGCCATTGACGCGGCGCCTGAAGCAACTGGCGCATGCTGAGGATGTCACCCTTTTCATGCTGTTGCTGGCCGCCTTTCAACTCCTCCTCCATCGCTACAGCAGTCACCCGGATATCATTACCGGTTCACCCATGATGGGCCGCACCCAGCCCGGACTTGAGAGAGTCATCGGATACTTCATCAACATGGTCGCCATTCGCGGTGATCTTTCCAGCGATCCCTCCTTTCGTTCCTTCCTTCGCCAAATCGCAAGCAAGGTTTATGGGGCCTTGGAACACCAGGACTACCCGTTCCCACTCCTAGTGCAGCGCCTAAAAGTCCCCCGAGACCCGAGCTGCTCCCCCATCTTTCAGGTTGAATTCAACCTGGAAACCTGGATCAGAGATGCCGATGCAACCAGCGCATCATCTGCCTTTAGGAGGCTCCGTCTGGAACCCTTCACACTGTTGCACCAGGAAGGTGAGTTTGATCTGGCCTTGGATGTGTTCGATATGGAAGAAAAGCTGGACGGCGCCATTCGTTACAATCCTGACCTGTTCGACAAAATCACTATTTGCAGAATGGCTGAGCACTTTCGCGTCTTGTTGCGGGGGCTCTGTGACGGGCCGGGGAAACGCCTTTCGGAGCTTTCCATACTGACAGATTTCGAGCGGGAGCGATTGCTAAAAGGATGGAATAACACTCGGGCCCCCTATCCGAAAGATCAATGTTTCCACGAGTTGTTTGAAGCCCAGGCAAAGCAAAACCCTGAACGGGTTGCGCTCATTTATGAAGAGCAGAGCCTTAGCTATGGGGAATTGAACGCCAGATCCAATCAGGTGGCGCATTACCTCCGGCGACTGGGCGTCGGACCAGGATCGCTGGTGGGTGTTTGCCTCGAGCGTTCCCCGGAAGTGCTGCTGGCGACGCTCGGCGTAATGAAGTCGGGAGCCGCATATGTGCCCTTGGACCCGGCGTATCCTCAAGAACGGCTGTCTTTCATGATGGCTGATGCCGGCCTATCAGTGCTCCTGACCCAGCAACGGCTGGGTGGTGTCTTGCAGGCTTCGACAGTTAAGCAAGTGCACCTGGATGCCGGCTGGGAGTCCATCGGCGTGATGAATTCCACCCATTCGCCTGGGGGTAGTGGGCCGGACAGCCTGGCCTACGTCATATACACATCCGGATCAACTGGCAAACCGAAAGGCGTGGAAGTCACCCACCGTTCCCTCGTCAATTTCCTGCATGCCGTGGCTATTGAGCCGGGTATCGAGGAAACGGACGTTTTGCTCGCAGTAACCACGCTGTCCTTCGACATCTCCGCCTTGGAACTCTATCTTCCGCTGCTGAAAGGCGCGAGAGTTGTCATTGCCACTCAAGCGGAAGTCAGTGATGGATGGAAACTCTTGGCAAAAATCAAGTCTTGCGGGGCGACTATCCTGCAGGCTACCCCGGCGACTTGGCGGTTGATGCTCACTTGCGGATGGAATGACCCACTGGATCTTAAAATGGTTTGTGGCGGTGAAGCGCTTAGCCGCGAGCTTGCCGATCAGTTGCTGGGGCGTGGACGTGATCTCTGGAATATGTATGGGCCGACCGAAACGACGATCTGGTCCACAACTTGCAAGGTTCGGCCTGGCAGTGAGCCTGTCTCTATCGGCCGCCCCATCGCCAACACGCAAGTTTACGTCCTGGACGCCCATCAGCAGATAGTCCCCATAGGCACTGCCGGGGAACTGTATATCGGTGGAGACGGCCTTGCGCGGGGGTATCTGGGACAGGCGCGGCTCACAGCGGAGAAATTCATACCTCACCCTTTCAGTAAGGAGAAGGGTGCTCGTCTATACAGAACCGGTGATCAGGTGCGCTATCTCAGAGACGGGAATTTACTGTTTCTTGGCCGCATGGATTCCCAGGTGAAAACTCGAGGCTTTCGGGTTGAGCTGGGCGAGATTGAGGCCGCTTTAGCATCGCATCCGGCGGTCAGCCAGGTTGCAGTTCTTGCCCGCCAGGAAGCTGCTGGTGAAACGCAATTGGTGGCCTACTGGACTAAAGCCGGCAGCCAGGACCCATCCATCGCTGATTTTCGCGACCATCTCAGGCGAAGTCTTCCAGAATACATGATCCCAGCCGCTTTTGTTCCTTTGGATGCACTACCTCTAACCCCCAATGGAAAACTGGATCGAAAGGCGCTTCCGGCCCCAGGCGAAACCCGGGATGGACTGAAGGAAGCCTATGTGCGACCTCGGAACGTGATCGAGAAAAAACTGATGGCAATCTGGTCCAGTGCCCTCGAAAGAATTGAGGTCGGCGTTTACGACAACTTTTTTGAGTTGGGGGGCCACTCTTTGCTTGCAACCCAGGTGGTTGCCAGGATGCGCGAAGATTTTGACGTAGAGCTATTGGATCTTTTCACCTATCCCAGCATTAGTAGTCTGGCTGAATATCTAAGCAAAAAGGGCCTGCCTCCCGTTCAAGAGGAGGAATCCCAGGTCATAGGAGCAATGAGTGAACGTGAAGGGGCGCAACAGCGGTTCCCAGAACGGGATCTTTCTCAGACGCGAGGCGACATTGCAATCATCGGCATGGCCGGAAGATTTCCTGGCGCGCCCGACATAGAGGCCTTTTGGAGAAATCTTATAAATGGCGTGGAATCGATCTCGTCTTTCACCGACGAGGAACTGTTGGCGTCCGGCGTCAGCCCCGATCTGCTCTCACGGCCTGATTATGTTAAGGCGGGCGGTCCCATAGCGGGGACAGATTTATTTGATGCCGCCTTCTTCGGCTACAGCCATGCTCATGCGAAGGTGATCGATCCCCAGCAGCGACTCTTGCTGGAATGCGCCTGGGAAGCTTTGGAAGACGCCGGCTGCAATCCGGACCGGCTGGCGGGCGCTGTCGGCGTTTACCTGGCGGTTGCTGACAACACCTATTACACATCTGATATGCGTGCATTGTCGAAGTCCGTCTCTCCGACGGCGGCCTTCCAGGCATATACATCCAACGACAAGGACTTCGCTGCCACTCGCGTTTCTTATAAGCTGAATCTAAAAGGTCCCAGTTTTACTGTGCAAACCGCATGCTCAAGTTCGCTGGTCGCAGTCCATCTTGCATGCCAGAGCCTCATGAGTGGCGAATGTGATCTGGCCTTGGCAGGTGGAGCATCTTTAGTGTTTCCGCAGACGGTCGGTTACCTCTACCAGAGAGACATGGTGCTCTCTCCTGATGGACATTGCCGGGCGTTCGACGCCAAAGCTCAGGGAACTGTCCCCTCAAATGGGGTGGCTCTGGTCGCCTTAAGACCGCTGGACCAAGCAGTTGCTGATGGGGATCACATTTACGCGGTCATCAAGGGATCGGCCATCAATAACGATGGCTCGCTCAAGGTGGATTACGTGGCTCCGAGCGTGCAAGGTCAAGCTGAAGTCATCGCCCGAGCCATGGCCAGGGCCCATGTGAGCCCTGAAACAATCGGCTACGTGGAAACTCATGGCACCGGAACGGCCGTCGGAGACCCTATCGAAATCAAAGCCTTGAGTCGGGCGTTCTCCAATGGCAACCCAAGGAAAGGAAGCTGTGCAATCGGCTCCGTGAAGACCAATATTGGCCATCTGAATACTGCCTCTGGAGTGGCCGGCCTGATTAAAGCTGCCCTGGCGCTGAAGCATAGGGTCCTGATCCCCAGCCTGCATTTCGAAGAGCCCAATCCTCTTATCGATTTTGAGAACAGCCCGTTTTACGTCAGTGCCCGATTGGCGGATTGGCCCGCCGGTGATACGCCCCGCCGCGCCGGAGTCAGTTCTTTTGGCATCGGAGGAACCAATGCTCATGCCGTCCTTGAAGAAGTGCCCGAAAGCATTCCTCAAGCCAGTTCCAGAGGCTGGTACTTGTTGCCCCTGTCGGCCAAGACGCCTTCTGGACTGGAAGCTGTCACGGTGCACCTGGCGCAATATCTGAAACGGCATTCCGGTGTCGATGTTGCCGACGTGTCCTATACCCTCCAGGTAGGGCGAAAAGTATTGGAGGATCGGCAATTCCTGATCTGCAACAGCCGAGAAGATGCGCTGACAGCGTTGGAAACGAAACCAGCCGGACGGATCATTAGCCTCAGTGAGACACCCGGCCGACTGGAGCCACCGGTGGCGTTCCTGTTTCCCGGCGAGGGCACTCAGTATGTTCGGATGGGTTGGGAGCTGTATCAAACCGAACCGACTTTTCGTGCCATCCTTAATCATTTTGCTGAGATTCTGATGCCCGTCCTAGAGATCGATTTTCGCCAGATCCTCTATCCGGAGGAGGCGAAGTACGAAGAGTCCTACCGGCAAGTGCAACAGATTTCATTGGCCCAGCCGCTCCTGTTTGCAGTCGAGTATGCCCTAGCCAAGCTGTGGGAGAGCTGGGGCATTCGCCCGGAAATTATGTTCGGGCAAGGCGTTGGTGAATTTGTGGCCGCCAGTCTGGCAGGCGTATTTTCACCGGAGGATGCCCTCACCCAAGTAGCTGAACAGGCCCGACTGATTCAGCAACTGCCGCCAGGCTGCATGTTCGAGGTGTCTCTTCCAGAACAGGAACTCCGTCCCATGCTGAGCGAGCATCTTGCCCTCGCTGCCGTCAACAGTCCGAACCAGTGTTGTGTCGCCGGTCCTGCAGAAGCCATGGACCCTTTGTGCCGCAAGCTGGTGAAAAGAGGGGTGGCATACCGTCGCCTCCCCATTTCTCATGCCCTCCATACGCCTCAAATGGCTGCCGTGGTTGACCGAGTCCGGGAGCGGTTGACGACGATCGAACTCCGTCCACCCCGGATACCTTTGCTCTCCGGCTCGACTGCTGCCTTTATTTCATCGGACGAGGCCACGGCTCCAGACTATTGGGCCGGGATCATGATGAAAACCGTCCGCTTTTCGGACGGACTGGCGGAAATACTGAAAGAACCCGGCCGGGTGCTGCAGGAAGTGGGCCCGCGCAAAAACTTGGCTGCTTCTGCTCGCAGCACAATTCAAGGGGCGCAGTCTCAACTGCTCCATTCCCTGGCTGCCCTTGACGAAGGTTGCCCGGACAGCGCTGCCATGCTCAATTCGCTCGGTCATCTATGGCTGTGGGGGAAACCGATAAACTGGTCAGGCTTTTATACTCATGACAAGCGTCGCAAGGTTTCTCTGCCAACCTACCCTTTCGAGCGCAGCCCCCACTGGCTGGAAGAAGGGCAGCAAAGCCGGGCGCGGATCCCAGCAAGCGTCTCGGGTGATCCTCGGGCCGCCCTGGTCAAGGTTCACCCATTGATTGACAGCAACGAGTCTACCCTGGAAGAGGAAGTGTTCAAGAAGACCTTCACTGGCAGCGAATTCTTTCTTCGAGACCATGTGCTCGCCAATCACAAGGTTTTACCTGGTGTGGTCTGTCTCGAGATGGCGCGGGCCGCTGGGGAACTTGCCTTGAGAGGATCGCGGGTGACGGGATTGATGAACATTGCCTGGGCCGTGCCGATTGTAGTCAGCGGCAACTATCTGGACCTCTACATCAACTTGCTCCCGGGCCGGGATGGTGTGGACTATGAAATCACCACCAGCCAGGGGCCTGGCAAGGTCTTGCATTCCAAAGGCAGACTGATCTATGAGCCAGATTCAAAGAGTGTCTTCCAGGCCCCGTCCATAGCTCTGGATGAAATCAAGAGCCGCTGTCGCCTGATTGGCAATCGGAAAGATCTATACGCCAAGCAGCGCCTGGACGGCTTTGAGTCTGCCACTGGGCCCAGCCTGCAGCCAATCCAGGAGCTTCTAAGTAACGACCATGAAGCTCTGGCCAGGTTGCAGCTACCGGAACATGTCCTGGATAGCTTTGATGAGTACTTGCTTCATCCGTCCATCATGGATGGCGCCCTGCAATCCGTGGGGGCCTTGCTTCAAAACGAGATGACCGCTGCGAAAACTCCGTTCTTGCCTTTTTTGTTAGGCGAGCTAAGGATCGTGAAACCTTTGAGCCGCGAGTGCTATGCCTATGTGACTACTCTGGCCCGAGGGGATAATGGTTCCGGGGCCGGCAAAGCCGTAAAGACGTTCCAAATATCTATCGTCGATCCCCGTGGAAATGTACTCGTGCAACTGCGAGATTACACGGTTAAATTCTTTAAGCTTGAATCACTGCCCGCAATCGTCAGTGATCTTGGGCCCACACTTGCACAACCGCTTCTCTATCAACCTGTCTGGCAGAAGGCGGATTTACGGGATCCGACCAAACCGACTCCATCCCAGGGCGAAATACCGTCGATTATCCTGTTTTGCCTCGATGAAGAGAATGAGGGTGAGGGTGAGAGACTCCGAAATCTGTTGCAGGCAAAGATAGGCCGAAACCGCCCGGTTGTTCTAGTTCAGTCCGGAGGACAGTTTTTAGAATGCGGCAATCAGGTCTTTCGGATCGATCCGGAAAAACAACAGGACTGTCATCGACTCCTCGAAGCTTTGCAGCGTCATCATATCGATCCAGCCCATATTCTGTATCTTGCGAGCAAGTCTCGGGTCGAAGAAGATGGCGCAGCGGACACTCGATTCATGGGCGATGTTCATTTCATCTTTTCTCTCAGCAAGACCTTGATAACTGGAGATGTTGAGCGTCGGATCAACTTACTCTTTTTGAATCATGGCGCCGAGCCGCAGCCGCTGCAGGCGGCCGTGGCTGGCTTTGCCAGGTCGATTCGCCTGGAGAATCCGAAGTTCCTGTATCGCACTGTGCAGGTGTTCCAGGTTGAGGCCGACATTGACCGGCTGGCCGATATTGTCATGGCTGAATTCCAGAATTCAGCCGCGGACCAGCAAATCGAGGTTCGATACAGGAGTACCGAACGGCTGGTCAAGATGATTTCGGGATTTCGAAATCTCCCACTTTCAAACCAACACGCGGGCCTTGCAGGTGATAAGGCCCTGACACCAGCCAGACCTGACCGGTCAAACACCGGGTTGCATGAGATCGGGCGGGAGCACCTGGACCTGGACTCCAGGGTTTCTCCTAAGCAAATTGCCGGTCACTTGGAGCCTGACATGACAAGGTTGGGGTCGGAGTTTGGACTGGAGTCATATAAAGAACTTCTCCCCCAGGTCAGCGCTTTAAGTTCTGCCTATGTCCGGAAAGCTTTCCAGAGACTTGGCTGGCAGTTCACTCCGTTCCAACGCGTTACGACTTCCTCCCTGGCAGAGCAGTTCGGCGTGGCGAGCCAGCACCATCGACTCCTGGGAAGGCTGTGCGAGATACTCGAGGAAGAAGGGCTGCTGCTCAGGGGAAACTCTGATTGGGAGATCCGCCAGGTGCTGGATGGGCCTGACCCGCAGGAGATCTGGTCTTCGGTCCTGGCCCGCTATCCCATGGTTGAAGCAGAACTCACATTGCTCGGGCGTTGCGGGAACGAATTGGCAGAGGTTCTGCAGGGGAAATGCGATCCGCTTCAACTCATCTTCCCCAAGGGATCTTTGACGGCCGTGGAGAAGCTCTATCAGAACTCCCCGCTTTCTTGTGTGATGAACTCACTGATTCAGGAAGCCGTCTCGAAAACCGTGGAGGGTTTGCCAGCCGGGCGGACCATTCGGATCTTAGAGCTCGGTGGGGGAACAGGCGGGACCACCTCCTATGTCCTCCCCAGGCTGCCCGCCGATCGCACGGAATATGTATTTACCGACTTGACTTCTTGGTTTACGTCCAGGGCCCGGCAGAAATTTCGTCAGTATCCGTTTTTCCATTGTCAGCTTTTGGATCTTGAACTCGATCCGGGAGCACAGGGTTTCGCCCCGCATCAGTTCGATGTGATTCTGGCGGCCAATGTGCTGCACGCCACTAGCGATTTGCGCCGGACGTTGAGCCATGTGCGCCAGCTTCTCGCACCAGAGGGTTTGTTGGTGCTGCTGGAAGGGACCGGTCGGCAAACCTCTGCAGACCTGGTATTTGGTTTGACGGAGGGCTGGTGGAAATTTGCCGACCTCGACTTGCGGCCTTCCTACCCGTTGCTTTCCCGGCATCAGTGGCTGACTTTGCTGGAGGAGTCGGGTTTTTCGGAAGCTGTAACGATTCCGGAAAACCAGGAGAAATTAGATCTGTACCAGCAAGCGGTCATCCTGGCTCGGGGTCCTCGGGTGAGGCAGGAACAGGAAGAGTCCCCCTTGAAAGAAAAGGGGACTTACTTCATCACCGGTGGAGCTGGGAGCCTGGGGTTGATCATAGCCGAGTACCTGGCCAGAAAGGTTAAAGCCCGGGTGGTCCTAACCGGTCGTTCGGAACTGACTCCCGATAAGAGAAAGGCTCTGCAAGCCATCGAGGAGTGTGGTTCGGAGGTGCTGTACCTTCAAGCTGATGTCACCAGCTTGGCCGCGATGACAACAGCAGTCAAAGAGACTAGGAACCGGTTTGGCCCTCTGAACGGCGTATTCCACTGCGCAGGACTCTTGGAGGATAACTCGCTGCGTCATAAGACCAAGGATTCTTTTGAACGGGTCCTGGCTCCAAAGGTGACTGGAACTCTTATCCTCGATGCGGCAACACGCAGTGAGGAGCTGGACTTTTTCGCGATGTTCTCATCGCTGTCTGCCGTCATTGGCACTCCTGGCCAGTGCGATTACTCGGCTGGCAACGGTTTCATGGATGGCTTTGCAGAATTGCGAGAAAAGTGGAGGGGTTCGGGAAAGAGATCGGGATTCACTCTCTCCATTGACTGGCTGCTGTGGCAAGGTGGCAATCGTTGGACGACTCCTCAAGTGGAGCAAATGATGCTGTCAATCGGGCTGAAGCCGTTAACGACGGAGATGGGACTAGTGGCTCTTGCAACTGGTTTGAAAGCGCGAGTCCAGCAGCTCATCGTCGTAGGAGGCGATAAAGCAAGAATCGATCACCTATTTCAGACACAGGGAGCGTCGGCGGCAAAGACAATTCCGGCCCGTGCCGGCCTGACGGCCGGGACAGAGCTTGGCAGCGTTCAGGAAATGGTCCGCGAGGTTCTGAAGATGAAGGTGTCGGGCATCCTGGAGGTGGAGGAAACAGCAGTCAACACCAATACGGATTTGGGAGCCTACGGTTTGGATTCACTGAGTATCATTGATTTTGTCTCTCAGATTAACAAGCATTACAGCTTGAACCTGTCCCCCGCTATTTTCTTCGAACACAAGACTATTGATGGTTTTGCCGCCTATCTGGTTGAGCAATATCCCGACATATTTCGCGAGCATTACGCAAACAGAGATGCTGGCGAGCCTCTTCCTGAAAGGGATCAGCATGCGGACCCGGCACCCAGTGAGCGCTGGCGATTCGTCGAACGGCTCGTGGCACCGCCGGCCAGGATGGTTGTCTCTGAAACGGTTGTTAGCCGCGAGCCGATCGCTGTAATCGGCATGAACGGGGTCTTTCCTCAATCTCCCAATCTCGAAACCTTCTGGAAGAACCTGCTAGCCGGAAAGAACCTGATTCGCGAAGTCCCCAAGGAGCGATGGGACTGGGAAGCCTATTTTGGAGACCCGCAAAAGGAGGCTAATAAAACCAATATCAAATGGGGTGGCTTTATCGACGATGTGGATAAATTCGACCCGTTGTTTTTTAACATTTCCCCCCGAGAAGCCGACCTGATGGATCCCCAGCAGCGATTGTTCCTGCAAACTGTCTGGAAGACTATTGAGGACGCAGGATATAAGCCGTCCAGTCTGGCAGGCAGCCGGACCGGAATATTCGTTGGTATCAGCGCCAGCGACTATAGTGAGTTGATGAGGAAGAGGTGGGTACGATCAGTCGATCTCTATAGCGGGTCAGGGATTGCCTACTGCATGTTGGCAAACCGGGTTTCCTATCTGCTCAACCTCCACGGGCCGAGTGAACCTATCGATACGGCTTGTTCCAGCTCACTCGTAGCGGTGCATCGTGCGGTCGAGGCAATCTATAACGGAGATTGCGAGCAGGCCATCGCTGGCGGAGTGAACGTTATGCTGACGCCGACGGGTTTCATCTACTTCAGCAAGTCCGGGCTGTTGTCGCCGGATGGACGATGCAAGGCCTTCGATAAACAAGCTAACGGCTATGTACGAGGTGAAGGTACAGGTGCTGTCTTGTTGAAACCCCTCAGCAAGGCCATCGCTGACGGAGATCATATTTACGGGCTCATCAAAGGAGCTGCTGTAAATCATGGGGGACGCGCCAAATCGCTCGGCGCCCCCAATCCCCTTTCCGAAGCGGAAGTCGTGGTGAAAGCCTTAGAGAGAGCCCAAATCGATCCTGAAACGGTGACCTACATCGAAGCCCATGGAACCGGCACGCCTCTCGGTGACCCTATCGAAATCAGCAGCCTGAAGAAGGCCTTCGCCGAGTTGAACCAGAAGCGCAACGGGCATACACCCCGAAAACGGTATTGCGGGATCGGCTCTGTCAAATCCAATATCGGACATCTGGAGGGAGCTGCAGGAGTCGCAGGCCTGATCAAAGTATTGCTGTCGCTCAATCACAAAAAGTTGCCCCCCACGGTTCACTTTACCGAGTTGAATCCCTATATCGAAATCGATGACAGCCCGTTTTTCATTATGGATCGAGCCCGGGATTGGGAAGCCCACATCGGCGAAGATGGAAAGATGATGCCACGTCGGGCAGGTGTCAGTTCTTTTGGCTTTGGCGGGGTCAATGCTCATGTCGTGATCGAAGAGTACCGGACTCAAGAGCCTCGGGTTTTGAGCACTGCCCCGGAACAGGCCAAGCCGGAACTTATCCTTCTTTCCGCCCGAAACAAGGAACGGCTGAAAGAGTATGCCCAAATGCTTGTGGATTGGCTCTCTCGAAGCTGCAACCCACAGGAGTTGTCAGGCGCTCGAATCGTCGCTGATTCGGAGCCGCCAGGTCTTGCTGATATTGCTTTTACTCTTCAAGAGGGACGCGAGGCCATGGCTGAACGATTGGCTCTTATCGTAAGCAGCCCGGAAGAGCTGCAATCCAAACTGCAAAGTTGGCTGCAGTGCGTTGAGGCGCCATATGTGCCCCCGGACAAGATAAAGTCAGGCACAGCTAAATCTAAACCCGGCGATCCGAACCAGTCCGGACGGGACGTGATTCAATCCCTTATTGAGAGGAACAAAATCGAAGAGCTCGCAGCGCTCTGGGTTGACGGCGCATCGATTGATTGGGCGCCACTCCACCGGGGCAGGGGCCGGAAGCGCCTTTCGCTACCCACCTATCCTTTTGCGCGCGAAAGGTGCTGGCTCACGGAACCAGAAGAACAACCTTTCGGTCGCGGCCCCAACGAGAAGGAACGTCTTGAATTGATACTGGATCAGGTCGCAGCAGATGAGCTAGCTATAGACCAGGCGGTCGAATTGATTAAGCAAAGGGCAGCGTCTCCCAGCGGTGGGGTTGATAATGGATAAAGATGAAAAACAGATTCTTGAGATGTTGAAGACCGGTCAGCTGGATAAGCAGCAGGCCCTAATCCTTTTGCTTCAACGACAGAAGAGGCATTTGCAGAACCCCTCCGAAGATCCGGTCGCCAGAACCGCTGACAGGAGAGACAGCTTGATTGCTGCTGAAGTTCAACCGCCCAAACCTGAGCCAATCAAGCCCGACCGTCCGCTGAACGCCCCGAAGAGAGAGCCCATCGCCCTTATCAACGCACTGCAGAGGGATTTGGCCAGGCTCATTTCCCATCAGCTCAAGGTAGATCCAACCGACTTAGATGCCGAGGTCGATTTGAGCGAATATGGCCTTGATTCGATTTCCTTAGGTGAATTCTGCAGCATCCTGAACGAGCAGTACCGGCTGGACCTCACGCCTGGAGACCTTGTCGAACATAGTACGCTGACCGGCTTCGCCAAGTTTCTCAGTTCGGAATATGAGCAGGAATTGCAGGAGTACTTTGAAGAGCAACTGATGCTCGAGAAGAAGATGGAGGCTAGTCTCCCTCCTAAGGCGGCAAAAGGGGTTGTTACCGGATCAGCATCCCGGCAAACATTCGAGGCGACTTCGTCGGTGCCTGCCTTTGAAGTGCCATTGGCGAAACCTGAGCCAATTAAGCCCGACCGTCCGCTGAACGCCCCCAAGAGAGAGCCCATCGCTCTTATCAACGCGCTGCAGAGGGATTTAGCCAGGCTCATTTCCCATCAGCTCAAGGTAGATCCAACCGACTTGGATGCCGAGGTCGATTTGAGCGAATATGGCCTTGATTCGATTTCCTTAGGTGAGTTCTGCAGCATCCTGAACGAGCAGTACCGGCTGGACCTCACGCCCGGAGACCTTGTCGAGCATAGTACGCTGACCGGCTTCGCCAAGTTTCTCAGTTCGGAATATGAGCAGGAATTGCAGGAGCACTTTAAGGACCGGTTGGCACCAGAGACAAATCTGGGAGCTATCTCAACATTTGAGGGGTTCCGAGGGTCTGTGGCCCAGCATGCGGACCAAGAACACCCCCCGCAGGCTGAATCCTGCTCTCCGCCTCAAGCGGAGATTTTCGAGGGTACTCGCCCGGAGTTGCCGGAGATCTTGCACACAACAACCTCTCCATTGCCGCCACATCCCTTGCCGGAATCTTCGCCCTTCCTGTGGCCAACCTCCGTAACGACTGAGTCCGTCCCACCGAGGCCGGCTTCCATGCCTGAGCGGGTTCACTCTGGCGTTTCGAGCGCAGAGTATCCACCTATCGCCATTATCGGTGCCAGCGGCGTTTTTCCCAAATCGCCCGATCTGCGGGCATTTTGGGAAAATCTCTACGCTGGCCGGAACCTGATTTCAGAAACCCCGAGGGAGAGAATTGATTGGAGCGACTGCCAGGGCGACCCACAACTGGAAGCGACTCCCAAGTGGGCCGGGCTTATTGAGGGTGTCGACAAATTCGATGCTCCCTTTTTCAACATTTCCCCGCGTGAGGCGGAACTGATGGACCCCCAGCAGCGACTCTTTTTGGAGACTGTTTGGCATACCATCGAAGACGCGGGGTATCAACCTTCCAGCCTGTCCGGAAGCCGGACGGGGTTGTTTGTGGGCTCGGCATCCAATGATTACCTCATTCAGACCATACGTCACTATAATCAGATTGAACCCTACAGCTCGACCGGCCTTAACCATTGCGTGCTCGCAAACCGAATCTCCTACATTCTGAACCTTCGTGGCCCCAGTGAGCCGGTAGATACAGCCTGCTCCAGTTCCCTGGTAGCCATTCACCGGGCCGTCAAATCGATCCACGACGGCGATTGTGAGATGGCCATTGTCGGCGGCGTCAGCTTAATCCTCTCGCCTGCCACCTTTGTCGCCTTCTGGAAAGCCGGAATGCTGGCTGCTGACGGCAAGTGCAAAGCTTTTGATAAGCGGGCGAACGGCTACGTTCGCGGGGAGGGCGTTGGAGCGATTTTTTTAAAACCGCTTCCCCGTGCGATTGCCGAGGGGGACCATATTTACGCCGTCATCCGAGGATCGGCCGTGAATCATGGAGGGCGTACCGGCTCCTTAACGGTGCCGAATCCTGAAGCCCAGGCAGAGGTGGTCTTGACCGCTTGGGAAAGGGCAGGGGTAGATCCCGCGGCCATTAGCTATATCGAAGCCCATGGGACAGGCACAAAGGTCGGCGACCCTGTCGAGATCCTGGGATTGAAAAAGGCATTAGATGCAATCTATGGAAAATGGGGTAAACGACCGGACATGCGAGCTCAATGCGGCCTGGGGTCGGTCAAAACGAATATCGGGCATTTGGAAGTCGCGGCAGGCATTGCCGGAATTATTAAAGTCCTTCTGGCGATGCACCATCACACACTCCCGGCTTCGCTAAACTTTCAAGAACTCAATTCCTCTATCGATATTCGGAACAGTCCCTTATTTATAGTCAGCCAGTCAAAGGAATGGGAACCCGCAGTGGACGAGCAGGGGAACATCCTGCCACGCTGTGCAGGTGTCAATTCCTTTGGTTTTGGCGGCGTTAATGCCCACGTGCTGCTGGAGGAGTATCTCCCCACCAATTTGAAAACAGAAACAAGATCTGTTGGCCACCCCCAGATTGTCGTTCTATCGGCAAAAAACAAGGATCGGTTGCGAGCATACGCGGAAGAGCTGAAACGGTACCTCGACGATTCATGCGGACGTCTGCCGACGGGAAGTGCCCGGGCGGGCTTAGGGGATATCGCTTATACACTTCAAGTGGGCCGTGAAGCAATGGCAGAGCGGCTTGCACTGATCGTAGTTGACAGGTCAGAACTCTCTGCGAAGCTTGCGCTGTTTCTCAAGGAGATCGACAGTGAGAATATCTTTCGGGGCAGTGTGAAAACTCACAGCCACGAGCCGGCTGATCTCGATCGGGACAAGGATGGCCGCGAACGTTTGGAGACGTTGATTCGGACCGGGGAATTAGCAACCCTTGCCAGGCTCTGGGTTGAAGGGGCAAGAGTGGATTGGAAACTGCTTCACCCGCTGGGCGCCCCCTGCCGTGTCCCATTTCTGCCCACCTATCCCTTTGCCAGGAAAAGATACTGGCTTCCCGAAATCAGTCCGGCTTCAGTCCCTGGTGCTAGTGTTTCCACTCCATCTATGCCAACGACCCCGGCACAGCTGCATCCTTTCATCGGTAGCCGTGATGCTGCAGAGAAGGGAGCCTTTCGGAGCACCTTCACCGGCAATGATCCTATTCTTCGCGACCACAAGGTTGGCGATCAATCGATCCTTCCGGGCGTTGCTTACCTCGAGATGGCCAGGGCAGCGGTTGAATTGTCAAATCCGCGTTCGAGAGTCACAAAACTCAAGAACGTCGTCTGGCTGAGGCC
Organism: Terriglobia bacterium; assembly: GCA_041476565.1. Lineage (GTDB taxonomy): Bacteria > Acidobacteriota > Terriglobia > Versatilivoradales > Versatilivoraceae > DATKMG01. Next base: position 33,244 of record JBGOTQ010000009.1, read on the forward strand.
CATGCCCTGCGCCAATGGGGAATTGCAGGTCCAGATTCGCTTGAACCCCAACAAGGAATCCGTGGTTTATGAGATCAGTACCGAGGAGAACAGCGCCCGCGTCGTGCATTCCCAGGGTCGAGTCTATTGTGGAGAAGGCGTGGATGAGCGCGGGAAAACGGGGAATGCAGAGAGCTGGCTCAATCTCGACGATATCCGTCGCCGCTGCTTGTTGACCACCCAAAAGAAGGAGATCTACGAGGCCTTCCGGTCTGGTGGTTTTAACTATGGTTCCAGTTTTCAATCCATCGAAGAACTCCGGACGAACGGGGCCGAAGCGCTCGCTAGATTGAGACTTCCAGAGTCTGTTAAAGATGGGTTTGACCAGTTTGTGCTCCATCCTTCGCTCATGGACGGCGCTTTGCAGGCCATCAGTGCCTTTTCCCTGACGCACGGCCCTGCCGAGACGACCCTGAATCTGCCGTTTTCCCTGACTGAACTCGAACTGCTGAGTCCTCTAACCCCGGAATGTTATGCCTATGCAGTCCCGGTCGAGGAATCAACTGCAAACAAGTTAATCAAAAAATACCATGTCTCGATTCACGACCAGGTGGGAAGAACGCTGGTACGAATGAGAAATTTTGTGGTGCGAGCGATTCCTGAACAGTCCTCTCAGGAAACCTCAGTTAAGGAACAAAAGCCTCTTTCTTCCGCGCTTTACTATGCTCCCCATTGGCAAGAGGCAGAAGTGAGCGGGAAAGCCGACATTGCAGAAATCTTGCGATCGGGCGTCGTGCTTATCTTCGACCAGAACGAAGAAATCTACCGGGAATTTAGCGGTAGGGTGATTTCAACGTCAGATTGCCAAGAACGGGTTAGCCTCGTAAAGCCGGGGTCTTCTTTCAAGGTCCTCGGCCCCCAGATTTACCAAATCAACCCTGAAAATGGTCAAGACTACGAAGATCTGATTGAAGTTCTTCAGAGTCAAAATAGGATTCCCAGCGTCATCCTGCACCTGTGGAACTATCATCCGAGTATCTCGACGATTGCGGAATGCAAGCCACCAGACTATGATCGATTACTCCATTCCGCGTTCGCCAATGGCATCCAATCGGTTTTTCTTCTGAGTCGGGTGTTAGCGGGACTGAAAGATCAGAAGAAATTCCTCTACTTCTATTGCGGCTCAGAAAGCCTCCCCGAGCCATTCAATGATGCTGTTTCTGGTTTTGCAAAAAGCCTGAGACAGGAGCATTCCAAATTCGTCTTTAAAACCGTCCAACTCGACGAAGTGAGCCCAGGACCCCCAAAGATCACGGATCTTGTTCTAGCGGAACTCTCGGAGCAAAGCGATGTTGAAATCTGCTATCAGAATGCTCGAAGAGGTGTGCGTCGTTTTGTTGACCTGAAGCTACAATCGTCGAGCACTGAGCAGCAAACACTTAAAAGGCACGGGGTGTACTTGATTACCGGCGGGTTCGGAGGTTTGGGCCTAATTTTCGCCCGCCACCTCTCCCATAATTACGATTCCAATCTGGTGCTCACAGGACTGTCCCGCTTGGATGCCGAAAAAGAGCAGACCCTGAACGAAATCAATAGCCTGGGGGGGGAAGCAGTCTATTTACAGGCTGATGTAGCCAGCTTGGAAGAGATGCTGGAGGTCGTGCGAAAAACGAAAGACCGCTTCGGTCGACTGGACGGAATCATTCATGCTGCTGGAATTCTCGCCGATTCCCTGGTCATTAACAAGGATCCGGCATCCTTTATGAGGGTGATGGCGCCCAAGGTTCGCGGCACCTTGAACCTTGATCGTGCCACAGTGGGCGAAGCACTCGACTTCTTTGTCTTGTTTTCCTCGCTTAGCTCCGTCAACGGTAATGCAGGGCAGAGCGACTATGCCAGCGCCAACCGGTTCATGGACTCTTTCGCGGCGTGGCGTGAAACATGTGGACAGAAACATCGAAGGTTCGGCAGGACGTTAGCGATTAACTGGCCGCTATGGGCCAATGGAGGCATGCGGCCCTCGGCGGAAGTTGTCGACCGAATGCAACGGACCAGCGGTCTGGTTCCGTTAGACCAGGAAGCTGGAATTCGGATTCTTGAGGAAGTCCTTTGCACCCGGCAACAGCAGATCGCAGTACTCTACGGAGACGAGGATAGATTGCGAAAACTCGCCCGGTTGGCAGGGTCCGAGCTAGATGCGGCTGAGGCGAGTCTGACGAATCCGGCTAGCCAAGTCACGCCTGCCACCGAAGCTGATGTCAGTGGAATTGGGGCTACAGAGCCCGTTCTCCTTCCTGAACGAGGTGTGAGACCGTTGCGGGCTGAAGTAGAAGCAGGCAGAGCCAGAGACTATCTGGGAGTCAAGAAAATTGCCGTTATCGGGATGGCCTGCCGCTTCCCGAAGTCTGACAGCCTTGAACGATTCTGGGATAACTTGAAGCAGGGAGTTAACCTGGTCACAGAGGTCCCTGCGGACCGATGGCGAATTGAGGATTATTACAGCCCCGACAGGACCGCCCAATACAAGACCTACTCCAAGTGGGGCGGTTATATCAGCAGCATAGATCTGTTTGACGCCGGCTTTTTCCGCATCAGTGATGCCGATGCCAAAAGCATGGATCCACAGCACCGGATTCTGTTGGAGATGACCCAGGAATTGTTGGATCGAGCAGGCTACCGAAAAAAGGATGTTGAGAAAAGTCGCATGGGCGTGTTTATCGGTGGTGGGCAAATCAACTTTTTGAGCCTCTACAATAACTCCATGACGGATGAACATCTCCAGCATCTCATTGTGAATAACTCGCCGAACATGATGGCGGCGAGAATTTCCGACTTTTATGATTTACACGGACCTGCCTGTGTCTTCGATACCGCCTGCTCTTCAGCACTTGTGGCGATTCATTCTGCCTGCCAGAGCCTCCGATCGGGCGAAATGGAAACGGCCATTGCAGGGGGGATTGAGTTGCTAATGGACCCCATCATTCACATAGGCTTCAGCAAAGCCGGGGTCTTGGCCGACGATGGGATTTCTCACGTCTTTGACCGGAAGGCCAAGGGGTTTGTTCTAGGTGAGGGAGGGGGGCTGATTTTATTAAAACCATTACAAGCCGCTATTCGGGATGGGGATCAAATTCACGGGGTCATTCTCGGCTCGGCCGTAAACAATGATGGCCACACCATGGGGCTGACTACCCCCAATCTGCAGATGCAAATGGACGTGATCGACCAGGCACTGCATCATGCGGGCGTCGGTGCGAAGAGTATCAGCTATCTGGAGGCGCACGGGACGGGCACTCTTTTGGGCGACCCGGTTGAAATCAAGGCGGCAACCCAGGTCTATCGAAAGTACTCCGTCGCGAATCAATACTGCGCTGTTGGCTCGGTCAAGTCCAACATGGGGCACCTGTTGCGTGCGGCCGGCGCAGCCAGCTTTATCAAGGTGATCCTGGCTTTACAGCACAGGCAAATTCCACCCACGTTACATTGCGAAGACCCGCACCCGAGGTTTCGCTTCCCTGATTCCCCGTTTTATCCAGTGACCGGTTTGCAGGACTGGGCCCCCCTCAATGGCGTGCGCAGGGCCGGCATTTCCTCATTCGGATTCGGTGGCACCAACTGTCATCTCATCGTGGAAGAGTTTAAGAACCCGGATAATTACAGTCTGACAAGAAGGCCGTTGCCGCTGACTCAATTTCACCGGAATGTCTATCGACTTGGAGTTCAGACGCCTATTCTCAAAAGCGGCCCAGCAGGCACGGACGCTCGGGTGGGGCATATTGAGCCGGGTGACGAACGACAACAAGCTCCACCCGCCAAGGCAGGTGCAGGGAGGTCTCTCGTCTCCTCAAAAGCAACCCAGCCACAGTCCTTGGAACATCCCCTCGTCCCCCATTCGGACCTGGAATCGCAATTCCTGATCGAACAGATCGAGGCCTTTCTAGTCTCTCGAGTCGCTGATATATTGAAAGTTGCCCCGACCGAAATCGATGTGGAAGCTGCCTTTCTCGATCTTGGTCTTGATTCGACGACACTGATCGATCTCGCCAAACAAGTTGAAACCGCATTCGACATAGAACTGTATCCCACATTGCTGTTTGAGTATTCGACGATCCGGCAAATCTCCGCCTATTTTGCCCAGACTCAGCCGGCAGCGTTTTCGCGCCTGCTTCTAGCGCGCTCATCCAAAAATGGTGAGATGCCGTCGTCAGTCAAGTCTGAAGATACGCTAAAGGGGCCAGGGGCCGCTCGAGAAAGAATAGACGGTGATGAATTGGTCAGATCCCCAATTCCAGCAACCACCGAGGTCGAAATTCCAGTGGGCCAGAAAGAATTTGTCCGGGCGCCTGTATCTGCGCGTGTCCGAGGGATAGCGGCGAGAAATGACATTGCCATAATCGGCGCCAGTGGCGTATTCCCCGGCTCAGCGAACCTGCAACAATTCTGGGAAAACTTGAAGTCGGGCAGAGACTTGATTTCCACAATCCCCACTGACAGGTGGGATTGGCGGGCCTACTTCGGAGATGCCAGTACTGAAGCTTACAAGACAACCGTCAAATGGGGAGGCTTTATTGAGGACGTCGATAAATTTGATCCTCTGTTCTTCCGCATCTCACAACGGGAAGCCATGTTCATGGATCCGCAACAACGGATCTTTCTCGAAGCGGTATGGCACACCATCGAAGACGCTGGTTACAGGGCTTCTAGCCTCTCTGGCAGTAAGACGGGTGTCTTCGTGGGTATCTGCAGCTCAGATTATGCTCAACTCTTGCACACTCACAACATCGAAGCTCATAGTTCAATCGGGCTGGCCCATTCCTTGTTGCCAAACCGCATCTCCTATTTCCTAAACTTCCATGGTCCCAGCGAGACGGTCGATACTGCCTGTTCGAGCTCTCTTATCGCCATCCATCGCGCCGTTTTGGCGATGCAGGCAGGAGATTGCGACCTGGCCATTGCCGGCGGGGTCAACTTGATGCTGACGCCCAGTTTGTTTATTGCTTTTGATAAGGCCGGAATGCTCTCGCATGATGGACGATGCAAGACCTTTGACAAGAACGCCAATGGCTACGTGCGGAGCGAAGGGGTCGCAGCCATCCTGCTAAAACCCTTGAACCGCGCATTGGCCGACGGGGATCATCTCTATGCAGTGATTAAAGGTTCTGCGGTGAATCACGGAGGTCGGGCAAATTCAATTACGGCGCCCAACCCCAGCGCCCAGGCGGATCTGCTGGCCAGCTGTTACGAAAGGGCCGGAGTGGAACCCGAAACCATCAGCTACATTGAAGCCCACGGTACAGGTACTGCTTTGGGAGATCCTGTCGAGATTGAAGGGCTAAAGAAAGCCTTCGCGGTGGGGAACTCTCAGAATGGCAAACAATTCGGTCTCAAGAATTATTGCGGTCTGGGGACGGTGAAGACGAATATCGGGCACCTGGAAGCCGCGGCTGGAATCGCTGGAGTGATCAAGGTATTGTTGGCCATGGAACACAAGGCATTGCCAGCCAGCGTTCATTTCAAGGAATTGAACCCCTATATTGAGCTGGAAGACAGCCCCTTTTATGTTGTTACTGAGACCAAGGACTGGGAGCGTCTAAGAGACCAAGAAGGTCATCTTGTGCCGAGGCGAGCCGGAGTCAGTTCCTTCGGATTCGGCGGGGCTAATGCTCATATCGTATTGGAAGAGTTCGAAAGGCCCGCACATCCTTGTGCGCAATCTCCGAGCCCGGAACTTGTTGTGCTCTCAGCCAAGAGTGAGGAACGGTTGCATGACTCTGCCGCTCTCTTGAAAAAATGGGTTGAGGGAATGTTGCCGGGGCTGGATCGACAGCGCGTCGGCTGCTTTCTACAAAACCTGGCCTACACGCTGCAAGTCGGCAGAGAACCTTTCAAAGCGAGACTGGCCCTGGTTGTTTCGAGTGTGGAGGAACTGGCCGCCAAGCTCGGTGGCTTCCTGAACCGGGAGAAGATAATCGACGGACATTTTACAGGAATCGCTCCCTCCCGTCTCCAAAACTCCCACCCTCTTAACCAAGGCAACAAAGAAGGCGAGAACCTCCAGGAATTAGTCAGGAACAAAGAGCATGCCAGGCTGGGCGAGCTTTGGACCCAGGGTGCTGAGATTGATTGGACATTGCTTCATCCGGCAGGGACGCGTCAGCGGCTTTCCCTTCCCACATACCCGTTTTCGCGGGAACGGTACTGGATTCCCCAAGGCCAAGTCTCCTTGCCGCCCCGGCATGCGGAGGCACCAACAAAAGCCCTTCCCTCCCTGGCCAAGGGAGGACTGGAGGGCGATTCCGGCCTTGGATTAGAGCCTGACTCGGTGCAGCCCGCTCAACCGTCGTTGAATCCTGTCCCCCTGAGAGTGGTTCCTCACAAAGAAAGAAGTTTCATCCCGTTCCTTAGAAATAGGATCGCCGAGCTATTAGCCACAGAGCCGGAAAAACTGGATATCGATGCCGATTTAACCGAGCTGGGATTTGATTCGATCATAGCTATGCATCTCATCAAGCAAATTCAGGAGACGTACGCCATTCAGATTTATTCGAGGGAGATAGTAGCCTGTCCCACGATTAATGCTTTGGCCAGCTATCTGGAAGCCCAGGTGGCGGTTGGTTCAGCGTGTTTGACGCCATCGTATTCCGTCCAGTCGGCAGTCGATGTTATTGATCAGAAGATCCAATCGAAGATAGAGCGATCAGGGCTGCCTTCAAACGGGACCCCACGGATCGCATCATCGAAAACAGAACTCGGCGGGAAAATAGCCACGCCTATTCTTTTTGTCCTGTCCACTCCCCGCGCCGGCTCCACTCTGCTCCGAGTCATGCTGGCTGGGCATTCCCGGTTATTTTGCCCTCCTGAACTCCATCTGCTTCCATTTGAGAGCTTGAAGGAGCGAGACAAGATTCTAACTGGGTCGACAAAGTTCCTCAATGAAGGACTGCTCCGGGCCCTCATGGAGCTGAAGAAACTGGATGCCTCTGGCGCACGCAGCCTACTTGAGGATCTGGAGCAAAAGAAATTTTCCGTTGCCCAGACATATGAATTTCTGCAGAGCCTGCTGGGCGACAGATATCTGGTCGATAAATCTCCCTCTTATGGTAATGACCTGCGGACCCTGCGGCGAGCCGAAGACTTTTTCCATGAGCCCCGTTATCTCTTTTTAGTGCGTCATCCATACGCCATGATGGAATCCTTTGTTCGGAACCGTTTTGACAAGTTGCTTGGCAACGGGGTAGAAAATCCTTGGCCCCTGGCTGAGGAACTGTGGAGAACAATCAACGGCAACATCATTGAATTTCTGCAATCTGTGCCGCGGTCACGATGGCTCAAAATCCGATACGAGGAGCTCGTCCAAACTCCAGAGGTTGTGATGAGAAATGTCTGCAGTTTCTTCGACTTCTCTTACGAAGAGAGCCTTTTGCAGCCTTATGCGAGTGGGAGGATGACGGATGGTATCCATCACGTTTCGCTCTCCATTGGCGACCCCAATTTCCTCAATCATGTGCAGATCGATTCCCGGCTGGCGGATGAGTGGCGTAAGCGACTGTCGGATATGCCGGTGCTTAAACCAGCAACGCTGAACCTGGCCCGGAAGCTGGGTTATTATGCAGAGGAGCGCGTGCCCTTGGATGTAAGTTCCGGAATTCTCCCGTTGTTGGATACGAATAAGTCGAAGGAGCATAGAAAGGAATTCAAAGACGCTCCCCCTACCGAAAACTCGATCCTCCAACCCAGAGCCGTACGTCCTTTGATCGACAGTGTCGTTCCCTCGCTGAAAGGTGCAGAATTCAAGAAGCAGCTGGATCCTCTAGAGAATTCGTTGGTCTTTTGTAAGCCCAGGTGGAAACGTGAAGGCGGCTGTGATGTTGGGCGCTCCGGCACTGGCGCCGTCCTGATCTTCCGCCATCAAAACGATTTCGGTTTAGCCGCAAAACTGGCCTTGGCTCACAGTGGCCAACACGTGGTGACGGTTTACCTGGGCAGGAAGTATGACCAACTCAGCGATGGACAGGTCGCAATTGAATACAGCAGACAGGCTGATTTCGACCGATTGCTGGGACAGCAAGAGGCCATCGATGCCATTTATTTCCTGGGCGGCCTTCAGCTTCAAACGGACGAGATAACGAACCTGACCACTTTAAACCAGACTCAGGAACTGGGAGTGCTTTCTTTATTCAGACTGATCAAAGCCCTGGGGCCTGTCCCAAGCATTGCCGTTAAAGTTATTACCAACGATGTCTACCGCGTCGTCCAGGCAGATACCGAGCTATATCCCTATGGCAGCTCCCTCATTGGATTAAGTAAAGTGATCGCCCGAGAGTATCCCCAGTCGAGCATTAGTTGTGTGGACATCACACGTCGGGCTCCCGACGCAATGGAAGCGATCCTTCGTGAGTCAGCCCTTGAAAGCGCTATTCGCGACAACAGACGCTACGTCAGAGTCATCGACGCCATCCAACTCGAAACAAAGTCAGTGTTGCCACTCAGGAGCAGAGGAGTCTACCTCATTATTGGCGGTGCCGGCGGCATCGGCCTGGAAGTCAGCCGTTATCTAGCTTCGCATGCGCTTGCCCGGTTGGTACTGGTCGGAAGAAGCGTGCTAGATGAAAAAAAGCAAGAAGAAATCCGTCAGATTGAGGCCCAGGGGGGTGAGGTATTGTACTGTCGAGCCGACGCAACCGATCTAAAGGCAATGCAGAATGTCGTCAAGACCGCAAAAGAAAAGTTTGGTGGTGTTCATGGCGTGATCCATTCAGCCCTCGTTTTGGCTGACCATCCCATTTCCGGAATGGACGAGTCAAATTTCAAGGCAGCTTTGGCCCCAAAGGTTGAGGGAAGTTTTGTTCTTTCTGAGGTCATCAAGAAGGAACCTCTCGATTTTATCCTTTTCTTTTCTTCGGCGAATTCATTCATTGGTAACAGTGGTCAGAGTAACTATGTCGCGGGATGCACATTTAAGGACGCTTACGGGCTGTATCTGGCTGACACCAGGACATGCCCTGTCAAGGTGATTAATTGGGGGTTATGGGGCGAGGTAGGGGTCGTGTCGAACAAGTTCTACCGTGACCGGCTAGCTCGACAGGGAATTTACCCTCTCAGCCGAGAGGAGGGAATCGCGGCCTTTGAACAGGTTCTCGGTAGTCGCACAGAACAAGTTATGCCGATCAAAATGGATCGCTCATTATTGGAAACAATCGGCATCGGCGCCAATTATCGACTGCTTAATCATAAAGAGAACTACAAATCAATCCTCGGGGAAGTAACCGGCGAAATCCAGGAATTCGCGGTCCACCAGAGCAATGTCTTCAGTCCTTCCGCTGCAGAGGCGAGATGTCTTGGCGACTTTTGCACGTTGCGTTTGCTCAAAGCCTTCATTCAAGCTGGCGCCTTCCAGCAAGGCGGTCAGACCATCGGGAAAGTGGATTGCCGAAACAGTCTTAACATTGTTCCCAAGTACGCACGTTTGTTTGACGCTCTACTGAATATTTTGGCAAAAGAGGAATTTGTCGTCCTGGCGGGCGATTCCATCACTGTTTCAAAGAAGGTGGAATCTCAGGAGATTCTCGACAAACTGGGGTCGCTTGAGCAAGCAAGTCAACGCTTGAAGACTTCGGTTCCGGATCTTGAGCCTCATATCGATCTGTTAGACCACTGTGCCGGACACCTGATGGATATCTTATCCGGCCAGATGCTGGCGACTGATCTGCTCTTTCCCAACTCCTCTACGCATTTGGTTGAGAGAATCTACAAAGGAAATAAGAGGCAGGACTACTTTAACAGTCTGGCGGCCGAGGCAGTTCGGCGAGTCGTGGAATCAAGACTAAGGACCCTGGACGCGGAAGACAAAGTCAGAATTCTGGAGGTTGGGGCGGGCATAGGTGGAACCACCGCATTCGTTCTCGATGCGATTAACGAGTACGCCGATCATCTCGAGTATTATTACACTGACGTTTCGGCTGCTTTCACTCAATATGGTAGCCGGACCTATGGTGCCAAATACTCTTTTACGCAATTTAAGGTTCTGGATATCGAGAAAGGTGCGGAACGGCAAAGTCTTGAGCCAGCTTCGTGCGATATCATTGTAGCCGCAAACGTGGTACATGCTGCAAGATCCCTTCACAAAAGCATCATTCATCTCAAGAATCTTTTAAAAACAAATGGACTGTTGATACTGCAAGAAGTGACTCAGGTCCAGCCCTTCCTAACCTTAACCTTCGGGTTGTTGGATGGTTGGTGGTCGTTCGAAGACGGTGAAAACCGCCTTGGGAATGCCCCGCTCCTGGGCGCCCAGGACTGGATTCGGTTCCTTAACGAAGAGGGCTTTAAGGCTCAGGCCTTCGGAGAACCTTATCAGACGAACCCCGACGATTTTGGCCAGTCGGTTGTGGTCGCAGAAAGTGATGGCCTCGTAGAGGTGACCAGGACTGGCCTACCTTACCCGGAGGCGGAAGAAGCTCCCAAACCTCCTCCTCGTTTGCTTGGCGCTGAGGTAGCAGAACCCGCTCAGAGGAGCGAACTGGCCCCTTCGCAGCGGCAATTTTTCGAGCTTTTTAGTGATAAGCCCCGGTGGAATATCGTTCACCGCATCCGTCTCCGGACCTCCGATGAACTGAACCGCGACCGCTTTAGACAATGCTGGCAACGGCTTTTTCAGAGGCATCCTCAGTTGCGGACTTTTTTTGTTCAACAAGAAAGCTTCTATTCCCAAATAGGATCGGCGGACCCAGGGACGTTTTATATTGACTGGGTTGATCTCGGGGGAATGCCGCCCGATCTTCAGGAACAAAGAATTCAGGGAATTCTGGACGAAATGAACCGGGCTATTGATTTAAAGAAATGGCCCTTGATGCACGTGACTGTTGCTGCACGGGAGAAAAATGGCTACGAAATTCTTTGGGTATATCACCACTTGATTGGTGATGGAGTCTCCTCTTCGGTCATGCTTGGAGAGATCCTGTCAAGCTATGACGACCCTGACCTTGAAATTCCCTTCCCTTTGGCGACTTACGAGGACTACTTGAAGGATCTCAGATCCCCCGAGATGACGGGAACTCTCGACGAACACCTCGCATACTGGCAGGGACAGGCCTTTCGACCTAACGTCGATTATCCCATCGATTTTCCGTCTGCGGGAGAGGCTCGGATGGACACGGAAAGGGAACTGGTCATAAGACAGCCGCTAAGCGTGAAAGACAAGGCCCCTCTTTTTGAAATTCTTGGGGTGGCACTGTATCATGCGTTGGCGGAGTGGACGGGTTGCCGGGAGCCTCTGATCACCCATCGGTTGCACGGCAGAAAGACCCTGCACGCTTTCTATCACGACGTAGTGGGTTTTTTCGCCTGTGATGCGCCACTGTCCTTTCCGGTGAACCCGGAGCAAATTTCAACAGAAGATATCTCCCGGTTTAGGCGAGCCTTCGGCAAAATGCCTTTGGGGGGAATTACCTATTCCATCCTGACTTCGCAAGGAAAGCTGGAGCCGTCCTATCGGATTGCACCAGTTCGGTTCAATTACCAGCCTTTCGTGGCAGGTCCGGCAGTGGAATCCTTGAAGATGATCGATCAACAAGTCAGGACCTATCAGCCCGGTCAGCATCGCCGCTGTTACCTGATCGACATGATCGTGCGGGTGCAGCCCGGAAAGCTCCTTATTTTAGCCCGCTATTCCCGCGCTCACCACAGGGAAGACACCATCAGAGCGCTGGTAGAACGATGGGTGACGACGGCTCGTAGACTGACTAATCATCAAGATATTTGATTGTTTTGTGACCACAAAGTACCAGCTTAAGGCTTCAGGTTCTCTGTCTTCCCATTATGAATTCGACCCGCCGGGGCGTGTACTCGATTGACCTCATCTGGGAAGTACCGCTAGCCCTGGTTTCTTTCCTATGCTTTCAATGCGTGCGCTGGCTTTTGTGGCAGTTGGCCGATCATTATGTTCGCCTTCATCCCGATCACGCTCTTCAGTGGCAGCCTTACTCGCGTGAGTTTGTGAACAAGCCTGGTGCCCTGCCAATACTTATGACGACTGCACCCCGCTGGAATCCGCATGCCGTTATTGGCACGGTGGGACCTTTCCAGGTCAAGCAGACCATTCACGTTGACACCGCAGCGGCCAGAACCTCTGCGGAGTTATGGACAATTGTCCTCTACTCCTATCCCAAGCGCAAAACAGTGGGCCTTCTCAGTTCCTTAAATGCTTCAGGCGCGGGATGGGAGCTTTTTACAGCCATACCCGGCCGATATGGACTCGGGTTGCGGTATTATCGATGGAAGGAACGAGTTCAATTCCCAGCCATCCGAGTGGATGGGGTAGACTGTATCGCTCAGAAAGAAGTTCCTGCTGACATCAACGGTTTCTACGACGATCTGATCAAAAGGCAGAGTTTCCTGTACTACACCCTGCATTATTATGTCTATACCATGTTGCGGTGTAGAAGCCTATTGCCTAAGGCTTTTGTGGAACGGCAATACTTGCCTGTTGGCAACCCTGAGACAAGATTTTATTACGGAGCCATTGAGGCAGGTGAACGACTTCAGTTTAGAGTTGATCCCTCATTGTTCCAAGCTTACGACGTATATCTCACAATCTGTTCCAGGCAAAGCTTTCCCGTTGTCTGGCGCCAAATTGGTAACTCCGAGGAATCCATCAGTCCGGTCAAGGGCTATTATTTGATCAGGATTCACCCTAATTCAGCCAGGAATGACGAAGGACAGAGTGACATCGAGCGGCAATTTACTTTCTGCACTCGAAGGGCAGGAGACATATGAGACTATGTTCTGCGGGTCAATCCAATTGGATTCATGAATGATCGGCACGACGCTCCAGGGTCTTTTGCCCGATAGCAAAGAAAGAGAGGTCTTCACAGGCCATGCTTCTTAAATTGCCCTCCACCGGCAAGAAAGTTGAAAAGGGGAATTGGGGCGATCGAAATATCCTGGGCCCACTACCGCGCCGTACGAGGGTGGCACCGGAGGTTGGCAGAGGCGGATCGCCGGTTCTGCCGCCCTCTCAAACGTACCGCCCCTCGACAGTGATGGTGCTCTATCGCTTATGGGCCTGGGGCGGCCATCTGGCATTGTTTTTTCTGGCGAATTTGACTGACATGATTTTGAGGCGTGGCAGTATAGAAGGAAGGGCCGTGCGCTTCCGGCGCACCCTGGAAAAAATGGGACCTACGGCCATCAAGGTTGGACAACAGCTTTCCGTTCGTGCTGATGTCATC
>JBGOTQ010000010.1:0-45255 GCA_041476565.1 Terriglobia bacterium
CGGTCCGGTGGTCTCGGATTCAAGTCTCCGCCGTCTACTACGTACAAGTATCCGTCCGCTCCGATCGTGAGCCCCCAGGGGCGACCCAGCTCCTTGCCTTTGAACAGACAAAGAAATTTTCCACTGGCCTCGAAGACTTGGATGCGGGAATTCGAGCGGTCGGCCACATAAACACGGCCCTGACCGTCAAGCGTAATTCCGTGAGGGGTATCAAATTCACCCGGTTGATCACCTTTGTGGCCCCAATCAAACAGGAACGTCCCCTCTCGTGAAAATTTTGCCACACGGCTATTCCCATATCCGTCGGAAACATAGAATTCTCCACTGGGAGTCACAGCAACGTCTGTAGGACCGTTGAAGTGGTTACCGTCTAGCCCCGGAACGTCTTTCGCTCCAACGGTCTTCAGTAGTTCACCCTGGTGGCTAAACTTAAAAACTTGATGATGTCCGACATCGGTTAGCCATACATTATCCTGGTCATCCACATTCAGTCCGTGGGGCGTTGCGAAAATCCCGTCACCCCAGGATGAGAGGATCTTCCCGGTGTCGCCGTCAAAACATAAGACCGGGTGCTGTCCACGATGGAAAACAAAAACATGGTTGTGAGAATCTACGCCCACCCCCGATACTTGTCCCAGGGCAAACCCTTCAGGTAGTTGGGGCCATCCATGGACAACATGGTAAGTACTGGTGACCTCAGTCGAAAAAAGTCGTGGTCCAGCCACGATTCCCGCACAAAGAAGACATAGAACAATGGCCATCTTCGATTTCAACAGCTTCTCCTTGTAGGTAAATGTGTTTCAGAAAAAGTTCCGAGCCTTCATACTGGCAGCTTGCTGAGTATTCCAAAAGAATCGGAAATCAAAAGCATCAACACTCTTTGATACCGCCAGGTGATAATGGGGGTGCTCTCAGATGTTGTGTTCAATATTTATAGTGACATTGTTATTAGTCTTTCCAAATTAGATAAATATATATAAATGAGCCTTATAAATAAACTAAGTGTAAGGTGTCAAGTAATTTTCTTTGCTTATAAAAATATTAAAAATACTTCTTCAGAATTACAATAACTATTGAAAATTGAAAACTATCATGACATATTAAGTCAGGTTTGGTATTAATAAACCGGTAGTGGGATTGACAATAATCCTCTATCTGAGAGAGATACTGGCGGTTATCGGACTTTGTCGCGTCGCAGGCGGCGAGCTTGGAAAGTCAGCACTCCACGACAGTTGGGATCCGGCGGGAAAATCTAAACCTTCATGGGAGCAAACGATGTCAGTGAGAACGGTGGCTAAGACTCGACGGCGCAGACCTAAATCCATTTTGCAGGTCCATCGAAGACAAAAGCAATCGTCTATGGGAGAATACCACTCCAAAGCCATTGGAAGGGCACTGGATGTTCTGGAACTCTTCAAAGACGGAGAAACCACCCTGAGTTTGATGGAAATCAGTGAACTGGAGGGCTTTCCTGAATCTTCATTATTTCGAATCCTGCTCACTCTCGAGGCGCACGGTTTTCTTTTGCGTGTTGCGGATGGATCTTACCAGCTGTCGCCAAGGCTCCTGTTTGGTAAGCTCTACGAGACTGCCCAGACCATTCGCGACATTGTTCAACCCTTTTTGAAACAGCTGAACTCTCACTTCAATGAGACCGCCAGTTTCGGTTTCCTGTTTCAAAATCGAGTGGAGGTGGTTGACACAATCGATGCCATTCAGGAAATCCGGCGTTCAAATACAGTAGGCCGAGTACTGCCGCCGCATTGCAGTTCGCTGGGAAAGGCCATCGTGGCGTTTCAAGACAGAAGTGTGATTGACAGGATTCTGCGCATCAACGGAATTTTCGCCCGGACCGAGAAGACGATTACCGATCACTCAGCCGTTTTGCTCGAATTCGAGCAGGTTCGGAAGAAGGGTTATGCCTTGGATCGAGAGGAATCGATCCTCGGAGGGATTTGCATCGGTGCCCCGCTTTACGAAGAACGACAGCATGTAGTTGCCGCCGTCAGTGTTTCGGCACCGCTGATTCGAATGAGCTCCGAAAGAGAATCCGAGATGATTCAGACGGTTCTCGAAGTGTCTAGACACGCCTCTCACGCTATCCAGACTGCTGCTCATAACACTCAGGAAAAAAGCCAAATGTGATGGATCAGATTGACCGGAACGGCACCCTCGATTGCCCAGAGTTCCCCTCTGGAATGGCTTTTTGAAGACTTCAAGCCGAATCCCATTCATCGCGAATTCCGCTTGAGAGCCAACCAAGGTGGCACGATGTAGTAAGCAACCAAGATGCCAGGTCGCCAGTTCGATTTCCAATTTCGGCGAAGCAAGAAAAGTATAGGACAAGCGAATTTCAAGTAGTGGCTTGCACCGGCTCAGCCCGCCCCCAATTTTTCGACAGGTGCAGCACCGCCCGACGACCGGCTCGTCCCAACAATCCCCATCCAGAAACACCTGGGTCCTCAGCATAGCCGGTTGCCGAATTTGCCAAGCCCGTTGAATCTCTCCCAGTAGATTGAATCTGAAAACCGAGGTTGAGAGGCAATGTTCTGAACAGAATCGGTTAAATTAAAATAGGCTCTTCAGAGAACTAAGAAGGAACAAAACAGTGCGATAAGAAACTAGCGCGATTTCCGGCGGATAGAAAATGAAATTGAGGGAGACGCTGAGAGTGATCACCTTGTTTGGAGGGGTTGACGATCTTTTTTGGATTCTTGGGAAAGAAATTTGGATACGCGGAGCAGGTGAGAGCTGCGATGCCGTTTCGGCTGACTTCGCCGAGTGTCATGGATCCGGTGCAATCGTTTACAGCTTTTCTGGTTTCGGTACTGGTGGGAGCGCGACGCTTTGCTCATGCGGGGCTGCTGCGGGCTGATCGAGCGTTATGGCCGTATTCGGAATACATCGTTTCCCTGGTGATGATACCCTCCGGAATCTGTACCCGCGTTTTACGCCGGGTCAGGTCATTCGTTCTACTCGGAGTTGTGGACTTCGCAGTTGGAGCGGCTGGAAGCGGGAGCCGAGGGCTGGAGTCTGGATCTGGATTCGGTAGTGTTCTAACGTTGCGGACAGCAAGAAGAAGCCCGGAAAGGGCACAATCCCAAGAAACACGGTCGACCAAGCCATCACCCGCTGCTGGCGGTATTGGCAGATGGTTCATACCAAACCATTGCTAAGTTTGTATCCGGATTTCAACTGTGAATCCTTGGAAGCCGGCCAGGCGAGGCCGACGAGGGACGTGATCGTGGTGCACTGGAATTATTGGGAGAAAACAAATAATTATTATATAGATCTGGAAATTAGAAAAGACTATTCTTGACCATTGTCGTATGAACCCGTAGTCTAATAGCTTGTTCAGACATTCATGATGCACTAAGCACCCTGCCGGATCCCTCAAAAGCACCGTCGGAGTGGGATGAGGAATTGTCCCTTTCCTATTTTTCGTATGGATTTTGTCATAGTCTGGCATGAGGGGAGACCCATGAGTACCGGTCGGGCGCCAGACGATTTGGATGTTCGAAGTTCAAGTTGAGGATGACCGATTGAGATGAAGCTGTTAAGCGGTCTCAGGTCGCTTTCAATGCACGATTCTTCGAGCCGAGAGAAATTGTGGTGAGTGTGATTAAAAAGGAGAGGTATCCGATGCGCGGGCTGGTCGTCAGCCTCAACACCCCGTTTGACAACAAGGACCGCGTTGACTGGGCTTCTTTGGAGAGGCTAGTCGAGATGCATTTGGATGAGGGCGCCGTTGGGTTTCTCGTGGCGGCGCAGGCAGGTGAGGTGCATTCGCTAAGCCTGGAAGAGAGGATGCAATTATTGCGGGTCGTGCGCGAGCAGACTCGAGAGCGAGCTGAAGTCATTGCCGGAGCCACAGCAAAGGACAATGCCATGCGCTTTCGGGTAGCAGAGGAAGCGGTGAAGATGGGGTGTGACGGAGTTCTCGTGGAACCGCCTTCGGAACTGATGGGCAAAGTCAAGCAACTAGCAGACTTCTTCCGATCCTTTGCAGGTGTGGGCATGCCGATGCTGATGATTCAAGACCTGGACTGGCATGGTGTTGGAATGGCTGTCTCTCTCATTAACGAGCTGTTTTCTGAGATCGAGTCGTTTCGTTGTCTGAAGATAGAAACCACTCCAGCCGGTCCCAAGTACACTCAGGTCATCGACGCAACCCAGGGAAAGCTCCATGTCTCAGGTGGCTGGGCCTCTCAACAGATGATCGAAGCCCTGGACCGGGGAGTAGACGTCTTCATGAACACGGGCATGACCCGCTGGTACCGCCGAGTCTTTGACGCCTACCAGGACGGTCGGCGCGAGATGGCGATTGGCTTTTTCCATCAGATTCTGCCGGTGCTGGCATTCACTCGCCAGCATCTCGATGTTTCAATTCAGTTTTATAAACGACTGTTCCATCATCGCGGAATCTTCAGCACTTCCCGTTCGCGACAGCGGTCGGTTCCTTACGATGCTTACTACGAGCGATACGGAGCTGAATTAATCGCGTACCTCGATAGACTGGACGGCATTCAAGGAACGCCCCATCCGGTCTGAAACGCATCGAAAGAGGAAGAGGGGCATGTCTAACCTACGGTGGGTCGATTTCCTAGTGGTTGCCGTTTACATGCTCGCAATGGCGTGGATGGGGGTACGCTTCTCTCGCAGGCAAACTTCGACGGAAAGCTATTTCGTCGCGAACCGTTCGATCCCTTCTTGGGCGATGGGCATCTCGCTGTTTGCCACTCTGATCAGCAGTGTCACCTTCATTGCCTATCCCGGTTCGGCCTATGGTGGCAACTGGTCCTTGTTGGTGCCCGGCATCATGGTCCTCGTCGTGTTGTTTCTGGTAGGTTTTGTGCTCATTCCTTTTTATCGTCTTGCGGTCGGGATGAGTGCCTACGAGTATTTTGGAAGGCGGTTTGGTCACGGAGTGCGGCTTTACAGCTCGTTCGCCTTTTCGCTGGGGCACTTCTCAAAGATGGGCTTTGTCTTTTACCTGCTCGCTCTCACGATTCACAGTATGACCGGCTGGGGCGTAGACCGGGTGATCGTCATTGTGGGGATTGTCACCGTGTTCTATACCGTGATTGGCGGGCTGGAAGCGGTGATCTGGACCGACGTGGTGCAGGGGTTTGTCCTGTGGATTGGGATCTTCATCTGTCTCGGGTTCCTGCTGTTTCTACCTGCTGGTGGGCCGTCCGCGGTGTTGGGTTTGGCGTGGGCGAACCACAAATTCAGTTTGGGCGACTTCAGTCCGAGCCTCAGTAAGCCGACGGTAGTTGTGCTGGCGCTCTACGGCTTCTTCTGGTACCTGCAGAAGTACAGCGCCGACCAGACCGTCGTCCAGCGATACCTGGTTGCGAAATCGGATAGGCAAGCCCTGCGTGGTGTGGCCTTGGGGGCGGCGTTGTGCATTCCGGTTTGGACATTGTTCATGCTGATTGGCACATGTACCTGGTCCTTCTACCAGATTTCCGGAGAGGTATTGCCCAGCCAGGTCTCCAAGGCTGACCAGGTTTTCCCCTTCTTTCTTTCAACCCATATTCCCGCCGGGTTGGCCGGATTGTTTATCGCCTCTTTATTAGCTGCCGCCATGTCAACCTTGGCTTCCGATCTGAATTGCCTGGCTGTGGTTGGTGTCGAAGACTTCTACCGCTGGCTCAAGCCGCAATGCACTGACCGCGAGAGACTAAGAATGGGCCGGCTGATTGTGGCGGTTTGTGGAGGACTGGCGGTAGCCATTGCGTTAGTGTTGTCTCACACCACTGAATCCGCGCTTTCCTTATGGTATACCGTCTCGGCGATTGCTTCCGGCGGGCTGGCCGGCCTGTTCTTTCTTGCCTTCATGAGTACTCGTGCTAACAAACAGGGAGCCTGGGTGGGCATTATCGCCAGCATTGCATTTACGGCTTGGGCGACGCTGACCTTGGGAGATAGGCGCACATTGGATCTGGGCCGGTTCAATTTCACCCTGCATGAGTATATGATTGGTGTGATTGGTCATGTGATTCTCTGGGCCGTGGGGTATATGGCTAGTCTAGTTCCTCATAAATGGCTTTACAAGGTTTGATCTTCTCTAAGATGGATTCGACAGAAGTCGTCCAGACAAACGGATTGGGATGGTGATGGTGAGCATCAAGATATTACACAGCGGCCTGGATCAACTTGGGAACACTTTGAAATGAGCCGCAACGAATTCGTTTTTGGGTCAATTGACCAGACCAGCGCTCCACCAGATTGAGCTAGGAAGAACTAGTGGGGGCGGGTGGAGCCTGACTCTAACGCCAGAACTCGCTACAGCAGAACCTGTTTGGTATTCAAGAGGGGGGCACCGTGTTGAAAAATCTCTTTCTGAGTCCTGCATTGTTAGTCACGGCTGTTTCTGAGACCGCCTGGTCAGCCCAGCCTCCACGGGCGCTCTAGCAGCAATCGGCCGACGCCTCGGCCGATCGAAGTGCCAGGTTCCGAGAACCAAAATTCGAGATGTTCATTCACTGAGGACCCTATTCCCTAGCTAGCGTTGAGGCCTCTTGGCCAATCATGATCTCGGTCTCTCAGTTGGAGCGGATCAAGCTGGCTCCCCGAAGCATTCCCTATGACGAGTACGATACCCTCCCAAAAAGGTTTAATCCGCAGCAATTCGTGACCAGCAGCCCTTGGATCATTATGAAGGGTGCTCTTGGCAAGGGTTTCATCATCATCTGGTGCTGTTGGCATTGTGGCCTATCTGTTCATGCTTACCGTCAACTTGCGCACCAAAAAGACTTCTCGTGTGACCTGGGAACGGATACTCCGCCGGATCCAGCCTTGGCCGGTGAGACACAGCGGCTACTCTCAAGCGTGTGGAACCAGGTTTGAAACAATTCACATGGATTCAACTTAACAGAGTGACACTAGGTAGCCCATCAATCTTTCAACGGTATATTCAAGCGTCATTTTTTGAGATTCAAAGGTCACGCCGCCCACATGGGGTGAGATCACTAGGTTCTCATGTGCATTCACATAGCGGATAAGTGGATGTTGTTCAAGATCATCGCGCCATTCTCCATCAATCACATCCAATCCAGCTCCACCCAGATGTCCGCTGAGAAGTGCTTGAAGAAAAGCCTCCTCATCGACAAGTCCGCCACGACTGGTATTAATAAGGATTGCCCCATTCTTCATTTTTGCAAGAGCCTTGGAGTTGATCAGTCCACGATTTTCATCTGTGAGATGGATGTGAATGGAAAGCACATCGGATTCTCGGAGCAATCGCTCAAAGCTAACTAACTCAACTCCATCGGCTGGTGTCACTTTCCGAATATCCCAGGTCAACACACGCATGCGGAATGCCTTACCATATTCCGCCACCATTCGTCCTAGACGGCCATATCCCAGGATACCCAGTGTTTTTCCAGAAAGTTGCCACCCGCGGAACCGGTCACGTGCCCAATCCCCCTGTTTGGCAGCTGCAAAAGCCCAAGGCAATCGGCGTACTGTGGCTAGAAGCAGGGCCCACGTCATTTCCGCTGTAGCCGTAATCTTCTCAAGAAACTCTGTGTCTTGTGTAAGCGACAGAATTGCGACTCCACGTTGTCTCGCAAAAGTGATGTCGATGTGGTCGAGGCCCGTCGAAGGGGTTGCAATCACACGCAAATGGGAGGCACGCTCCAAAACCTCCCGGTTCATTTGGACATGTAAGGAGGCAAAATAGACATCAAACTCGTGGATCTTTTCCAGGAGCTTTCTCTGTTTGGCTGGTAAAGAAATCACGTCGGCGATGCCTTTCAGCGATGCAAAAACATTCGGACATGCCGATATATCTGCCATATTCAATACCTGCCAACGCATTTTCTGTTTCTTCATATAGGATCGAATATTCGGAGAAACACAACTTTCCCCCTTTGTGCGAAATCCGAACGCCAACTCAAGTACAGTGACGAGGTGAACTAACAGCGCATATCATAAGACAGAAGATTTCTGATTGCTATTCCTCTGATAACTAGGCTGATTTCCAGTGCAAGAATCAGTTTTTGAAATTGGGTGATCTTGGGAGAGTCTTCTCAACCTCCCGCGATCCACAAGCAAGCCATCGACAAATTGGGTGAGGGGCTGAGAGGTTCCGGTAGCCAGGCCTTCCCCGCTCAGATCTGGGGGGATCCAGTCGAGTATTTCAAGATTGCCGATGTCTGTTCGTTGAACTCGGAAGGGGGACTGATGATCTGGTTGCGTATGGAAGACCGACAGGCTTTGGCGAATTGCGAATCCAGCACCAAGGTTCCCGGGGTTTGTTTTGCAGAGTGGGGGGCCGCAAGACATGGGGCTTTCCAACCGTAACCGTCTACGTGGCGGCCTGGCAGACCCTCTGTCCCCTAAGTCCTTCAGGATGCGGTGGAGTGCGTCCGCGGACAGCAAGAATTCGAAGGTTTTCTCCCTTAACAATGTGCTACACGACAATGTCGGGCAATATATTGATGAAGGAATCATGATTGGTGTGGGCAGAATCAGGGAAGCGGCGGAAAAGGGATACGCGTGCAAAAAGAGAAAGATGCCCTGGTAGCTTGGACCGTGTGGCTGTATTAAAGGAAATTAGGATCCAATTATGTTAAATTGTACAAAAAACAGAAATAAGTGTTGACAATTATCAATATTCTCAAATAGTATCGCCTCAACTATTTGCGGCGTCATTGTAGGCCAGAGGAATCGAGAGATACGACTTCACTGAGTCCCGTTGTACGGATTTGATCCGTTTCTTCGAAGAAGTCTTGAAGGCTTCAAGGTTTTAGTTTTGCCTAAAGGCGGGGCTATCGCCTAAGCGAGGATCCTTAAGGAGGGTCTTATGGAGAAATTACCTTTGTGGCACCAAGTTCGGACAATGAGGTTGGTTTGTGCCGCGATCGTAACTTTGTTCGCGATCACACTGACGAGCGGCTTATACAGTCAAACGACCAAAGGAGAGATACTAGGGCGGGTGACAGACCCATCTGGGAGTGTGGTCGCCGCAGTAGAGATCACAATAACGGAGGTCTCGACGGGATTCAAGCGGACGACCGTCAGCCATGAGGATGGAACGTTCAGCGCACCTTATTTGGATCCCGGGCAGTATAGGATTTCAGCCGAAGTAGCAGGGTTTAAGAAGTTCCTGCGGGAGCCCATTGTATTGGACGCGGGAACAAAAGTCCGTGTGGACATTGGCCTTGTTATCGGAGAAACCTCCCAGCAGTTAGTGGTCGAGTCCGCGCCACCGGTCATCCAGTCAGAATCGGGTCAGATCGGAGAGACCCTGTCCTATCAGACCATGATAAATGTCGTGCAGAATTACCGTACTATTTATGACATGATGTTACTGAGCCCTGGTGTCATGCATGCTTCCGGCTACAACATCTATGGGAGTCGCGGCACCGCCAATACCATCACAATCGACGGAATCGCGGCCAACATCACAGTCACTCGGGAGGAATACCAAGATTTTCGGCTTGAACCGGAAGCTCTGTCAGAATTGCGGATCTCCGGGGTCAACAACAGTGCTGAGTATGGAAGTGCTGGAGTCGTAGCGCAGACCACAAAGGGGGGTACTAACAGTCTTCATGGGCAGGCCACATGGAGCCAGGAAAACGGCGCTCTGGGGGCCCGAAACTTTTTTGCCGAAGAAAGTAACAGAGGAGTGCCTTATAACACATGGACTTTCGACATTGGGGGCCCGATTGTGATCCCTCGCGTCTACGACGGTCACAACCGCACCTTCTTTTTCTTCCACCATGAGGGGGAGGAGTACAGGGTGACGTCTCCATGGGTGTATAACTTTCCCACAGCCGCCATGCGCCAGGGCGACTTCTCGCAACTCGCGGATGTCACCATAGTAGATCCGACCACCGGCAAACCCTTTCCGGGAAACAAGATTCCGGCGGCCCGCCTGAATCCTTCTGCGCTTCAGTATATGGGGCGGTTCATACCAGCCCCGACATTCGACTTTCCTGATCCGGTTTCGAACTATAATGAGTCGCTTCCTAATGGTAGTCATGTCCGCGGATACAATTGGCGTGTCGATCACCAGTTTGGCCAGAAAAATACGCTTTGGTTCCGCCAATTCTACAAGAGCTCCACAGGAGATAGTTTGGAAGGCCCTCTCCCCGAGCAGTACTATGGCAAAATTTTTTCGAAACAGTCCGTGCATTCCCTGGTTCTCACCGATACGCACATCTTCTCGCCTAGAATCGTCAACGACTTCAGAATAGGCTTCAACCGCTATGACTATGCCACACACGGAAATAATAAGGGCAAAGATATTACTGACCTGATGGGCCTGACCGGTTTCCCGGAGCCTCTTGATCCTCAGGCGTACGGGGTCCCGGCGGTTACGTTTGTTTCGGTGGACAGTATCCAACAATCTGATAATAATCGACAGCTTGATCAGGTCTTGGAACTGATTAATAACCTCACCGTGCAGAGAAGTCGGCATTCTCTGAAAATAGGGGGGGAGTGGAAGCACAGTTTTGACTACACTCTGCCCGTTTTTCCGTCCATGCAATTCGGGGAATATGATTTCAACGGTTTTGCGACAGGGAATGACTTTGCAGACTTTCTATTGGGTATTCCTAAAAGGGTGTCGAGGGCGAGTGCTATAGGTCCCTCTCCGTCCACGCAGGGAGAATGGGCGCTCTTCGTTCAAGACAGCTGGAGTGTGACTCCCAGATTAAGCCTGGACCTTGGCCTCCGTTATGATAGGCACGGTCTATATAAGGAGGAGAACAACCGGGTCCATGTATTCGATCCGGCAACCGGAGGCTTGGTTGTTCCAGAACAAAGCACGCTCCAGCTTGTCAATCCCCTGTTTCCCCCCGATATCCCCATCATAACAGCAGCGGAAGCTGGCCTTCCCAGTTCGTTGGCATACACCGACAAGAACGATTTTGCTCCCCGTTTCGGATTCGCCTATCGAAGCAAACTCTGGGATCTGGTGTTGCGGGGGGGCTATGGGGTCTTCTACAATTTCGAGGCTGGTAAATATCTAAGTAATATGGAGTCTGGACCTTTCACGGCTACCGAAACCTTCGACAACACTATCACAGGGGGGAACCCCCTGTTTGCCTGGCCGCAGGCCTTTCCGGCCACAGCCCAAGCGCTCCCCCTAGGCGTTCAGACAGTGTACGGTATGAATGCCCATATCAGATCCGCGTATGTCCAGCAATGGAACTTGACGCTAGAAAAACAAATTCGGACATACGGGATACGATTTTCTTATGTTGGGAGTGCAGGGAGACAGATCCCCTACCAACGGAACATAAACCGATTACCGGCGAGCAGTGCGCCATACGACCCTACAAAAATACCTTATCCCATTTACCGCGATATTTTCTATCTGGATACGGGAGCTAACTCCTCGTACAACGCGTTTCAAACTGAGTTGACCCGGCGGTTCAGCGGTGGCTTCCAAATAACTGCGCATTACACATTTGCCAGAAACATCAGCGAGGTGGTAGACTCATCCAGCCAGGGCGGCGAAATCGAAGACCAATATGATCGCAGGCGCGACAAGGGTGAAGACTACCAGCCACGGCAACGATTCATCGCCTATACAGTCTGGGATATTCCGGTTGGCCGTGGCCGGAAATATCTTAGCCAGGCACATCCCGTGCTTGACGGAATCCTCGGAGGGTGGCGCTTAAGCACGAATTTCCAGGCGAACACCGGTGATTTCTTGACGCCGACCATGTCGAGTACATATGACTATAGCGGTAACAACTCATTTGGCGGCCGACCGGACAGAGTGTGCGATGGGAATCTTAGGCCGAACGTTCATATTCCGGACGCTACCTGGTTTGACACCACCTGTTTTGTGAATCCTCCTCCGGGCGCCGGTCGCTATGGGAATTCGGGGCGTGGCGTCATCGTCGGGCCGAAACAATGGGGTGTGAATACGGGGATTTTCAAGTACTTCAATCTTCCCGGAGAGATGAAGCTTCAAGTTCGGGGACTTTTCAAGAATATTCTGAATCACCCGGTATGGGGCGGAGTCGGTGGTGCGGATCCAGAAATGAATATTAGTAACCCAAGCGCTGGAATCTTTACCACCACCGCCGTTGGGCATGGGACTATCGACATGCTGCCTCAGCGGAATATCGAGCTGGGCCTGAGGCTGGAGTTTTGACATAGCTAAAGCTTATAAGCGGTGGGTAAAGTCGAAGTAGCCTCTTCGCCCTGCAGCGGTTGCAGACGACCAGTTTGCAAGCAGACGATACCGATTTCAGACAGAAAGAGGATCAACCGTTGTGTCTTAGAAAAAAGTTGATCGTGGCTTTTTATTGTCTTCTCAGTTTCCGAGCAGGATTGGCGAGCCTGCTTGGGGACGATTTGCCAACCGCATATACGAATTCACTTGGTATGAAGTTAGTCCCAATTCAGGCGGGTGTTTTTCGGATGGGGACGGACAGTCGGGTCTCACCTCAACTCAAAGGACCATGCCATCTGCCGGAAGGTGATTGGGATGAACGGCCCGCTCATAAAGTGGCTATTCAGTTTCAGTTCGACATGGGGGTTAGTGAAGTCACTGAGGAACAATATCGGGCATTTGATCCAGGTTATAAGAACGGCGGAACATTCACTCCCTATGTCACGGGGGTGAGCTGGAATGACGCGGTCGCTTTTTGCCAGTGGTTGAGCCGGAAAGAGAGCAAGAACTACCGTTTGCCCACGGAGGCAGAGTGGGAGTATGCCTGTCGGGCAGGAACTGCTACGCCGTTTTCATCCGGGGATGAACTGCCGCTGGCCGAGGTCGCCAATCCATGGGGACTAAAAAACATGCACACCGGTCCCATGGAGTGGTGTTTGGATTGGTATGGCCCGTACTTGTTTAGTGATCAGACCGACCCGACTGGCCCGACAGAGGGGATCTTTAAAGTCATTCGGGGCGGTGGGCTTCAACAGGTCAGTCCCCAGGACATCTATGACCCCTTTTGGAACCTTGGTTTGACTCCTTACTATTCACGGTCAGCCAACCGGAGTGCGTTACCGCCCGATTACCATGGTCAAGAACCGGTGGGATTTAGGATCGTTGCCGCTCCTGAGATTATGGGCACGGGCCCTACCCTGGAAGCACCTTTCGTACGGCAGTGCGTGAAACAGCGTAGCCCCAATGTCGAATGGGGGCCAGATCCTGCCATACCCTATTTTAGTAAACGCCACATTCTGCCTGTCCCTCCCGTAAATTCTTCAAACGAAGCCATACGGGCCGCCGGTCTTCATCCCGGCTTTTTGGGCCACAATCACTCTCCCGCCTTGGAGGTCTGTCCCAACGGCGATGTGCTGGCGATTTACTATAGCGCCGCTCGGTACAGCGAATCTTGCCAGGGAAGATCTGATTTCGGCGAAATCTCGCCTGACGTAGCCCTAATAGCGACCCGCTTGCGTTACGGGTCTGAGGAGTGGGAGATGCCAAGTCTTCTGTATGATATCCCGGATATTGCCGATCAGGCCCCACTTCTGTGGAATAACGACGGAGTTCTGAACCTGTTCTGGGGCGGGCCAGGACCAGTACCATACAGCCCGTCCGGTGTTCCGTTCAAATGGGTATCGTCTAGAGACAACGGATCCAGTTGGGATTCGATTAAATTCCCAATTCTGCAGGGACCCGTTGGTGCTTTTAATCCACAGCCGATCAATAGTGCCTTCCGTGGATTTGATGGGACCATCTATTTGCCGACCGATGGAGTCGGGGGCACCTCGGTCTTGTGGGCCAGTCACGACGACGGCAGAACATGGTCGGATACGGGTGGAAGGACGGGCGGGCGACACTCGACCTGTGCTCCACTCAAAGATGGGGCCATACTCTGCCTGGGGGGAAAAGACACCGACATCGACGGTTACATGCCCCAGTCCGTTTCGTACGACGGGGGGCGAACCTGGAAAGTTAGCAGGACTTCCTTTCCGGCCGTGGGCGGGAATCAGCGGCCGACTCTCATCCGGCTTAAGAGTGGAAGACTCTTTTTCGCCAGTGATTATCAGCATAAAAAAGGGAACCAGCCCAAGGGTGTAACGGAGCGGGGCTCTTACGTGGCGGTCTCAGAGGATGAGGGCAAGACTTGGCAGGTTCGCAAGCTGCCGCATACCCTGCCGCATGAATCCGAGCCGCTTCCCGACAAAGCTGCAACGCTGGGCTATGCGGTAGCTCGGCAAGGGTCGAATGGCGTCATTCACCTGATCACCAGCATGAATGAGCCTTGTATGCATTTCGAAATCAACGAAGCTTGGGTTTTGCAGAAAGAGCAGGCGAGCGCAATCCTGTCGCACTCAAGCGACAAGATTATTCGGGAACAGGAGAACTACCCTGATGGGAGGATTAGAGCGAGATGGAGTGGCTTGATCGCGAGTGACGGACGCTATCTTCTCCACGATCAGGAGACATGGTTTTACCCGAACGGACAGAGACAATGGGAAGTCACCTACCGAAAGGGTCGAAAGGTTGGATGGGAGACCTACTGGTCTAGTGAGGGCAGAAAATCCTGGGCTTGGTTACATCATCCTGATGCAACCGCGCTCTGGGTACAATGGTGGCCGAATGGTCAAAAGAAAGTAGAGTCAACTTGGCGGGACGGTAGGTGCGAGGGAACCGCCTCTCAGTGGGACGCCTTTGGTAAGATCCTAACCCAAAAGCAGTTTGTCGGTGGGAAGTTGCTGAAATGAAAGGGTGACTGTCCTGATTTGGGATTTCTCCACTACCAAGGTGGAGCCAACCACTCCCAAGTCCAAGAGGAACGCAATGATTCGAGTGCAAGGGGCTGTTGCGCGTGTAGTGATTCTCGGTGTCTCCCTGGTCTCCGTGCTTGGAGTATCGTCTGGAGATGAGTCAAAGTCTCAACTATTTCCGGGCGCCTACGGAATCATCGGGCAGGAACAGTACATGTTTCCTGTAGACATGGGGGATTGGCCGGTAAGAATTGACTCTCGAAGGCAGCTCTTCTTCGACAACTATCTTGTAAAGTCGATAATCGGGCTACGCCGCGAGTATCACAAGCTGGAGCGCCATGTGAGAAATCCAGTCTACAAACCTTCGAAACCGCTCGGCGGTCCATTGCTGGTTATACGAGACAGCGACGGTAGGTTCCGTATGTGGGTCTGGGTTAACCTGAATTATGTCGACAAGGATGGAAATAAGAGACGCTACCCAACTGCTTATCTCGAATCGGACGATGGCCTGGATTGGCGTGAACCGAGGCTCGATATAGTGGAGGCAGACGGGTCCAGAGACAACAACTTCGTATTTGAGAAACCCCTTATGGGCATCTTCCACGAGCCTTCAGAGAAAGACCCCAAACGCCGATTCAAGGCGCTGGCCAATTTGGAGCCAGAATACGATAAGGAAAAGGTCGAGGGATATTGGATATATGTATCTCCAGATGGCATTCGGTGGACCCGCGACTACCAGAATCCCGTCATCACCAGCCTGCGTAAATACGAGATTCCACTAGACGGCATCGGCGATACCAGCTCCTTCCGTTGGGATCCGGTTTTGAACGAATACATCTGTAACGCCAAGTTTGTCTTCCCGGGAAAATATCGGGCTTTTGGGATCTGCGAGAGCGATGACCTGGTGCACTGGACCCCGCCGAGGATGATGTTTTACCGCGATGATAAGGATCCAGTTGGCATGCAGTTCTACGCACATCAGACTTTTTGCTACGAGAGCCTCTGGTTTGGTTTTATCAAGACCATGATCATGACTGAGCCAGAGCCCGGAAAATTCTGGAAGCATTGTGAACTTCAACTCTCTCTCAGCAGGGATGGACGGAACTTCACACGCATTCCAGATCGAACCCCCCTCTTTCCGGTCCCCCTGAGTCAGACCTGGGATATGGATTATCCAAGCGTGGCTGCGGGTGAACCCATCAGGATGGGAGACGAGCTCTGGTTCTACTACTCGGACCGCCGCCACGGTGCTCGGCCGGGGCCGGGTCCAGATAGCAGCAACAGGCCGATTGGTGTGGCTACACTGCGGGTTGACGGTTTCGCGTCGCTGAATGCTGGGGACGAGCAAGGCACTGTCGTAACAAGGCCATTAACTTTCCAAGGGAAATCTCTCTTCGTCAACGCTGATATCGCCGAAGGAGGTTTTGTAAAGGCCGAGTTGCGCGGGACCTGGGGAGAACCGATTCAACCTTTCACTATTGACCAGTGCCGGCCAACAATGGGCAATGCTACAAAGGCCCAAATCCGATGGGCCGGGCGAGACGGCTTGCAGGGGGTAGCCCAAACTGGTACCCGCCTGGTGTTCGAACTAAGAAACGCCAAGCTCTATTCATTCTGGATTGAATAACGCTTGCAGATTCGCGGCAGGAGGATTCTTTTTATGCTTCCTGGATGCTTTCGGGGCAGGCCAGACCATCTCGCACTCTTGAGTCACCTTAAAGTATTCTTCAATCTCTTATTGATAGCTAGTTTCTTCGATGTTGTGACCGCAAATTCGGCCTCAGAAGCTGGAGATTCCGGCAAGCAAGATCCAATCATCTTATATAATGGAATCAAGTTGGCATCCCCTTGGCCCCCGCATCTGGAGAGCCTAACACGAGATCCAACCGTACCTCCATATCTGAACGTCCCGCCCGATGTGATCCCTATAGACGTAGGCCGCCAGCTGTTTGTCGACGACTTTCTCATTGAACACACAACCCTGAAACGCATTTTCCACCTGGCTGAACCGTATCAGGGGAATCCCATTTTGACGCCTGAGAAGCCTTGGGAATATGAGGGAGAGTGGAATGGAGATCGAGGCCCCTACACGATACCCTTCAGTGATGGCGTTTGGTTCGACCCACGGGATGGACTGCTTAAAATGTGGTATATGGCGGGGCTTATGAATTCAACCTGCTATGCTATCTCGAAGGATGGGATCCGCTGGGAGAGACCGTCGCTGGATATCAAACCAGGTACAAATATTGTCCTATTGGCCAACAGGGACTCGAGTACGATCTGGTTTGACGCAGACGAATCAGACCCAACTCGTCGGTTCAAGATGTTCCGTTTCCAAAAGACTCCACGTCGTGGGTTGGTAATTCAATTCTCACCAGATGGTATTCACTGGAGCAAGGAGATCGCCTGGGCGGGCCCTTGCCTTGACCGAACGACGGTTTTCTACAACCCGTTTCGAAAAGTGTGGGTGTATAGCATCAAGGATTTTGGGCCTGTACAGGGCAGTAAGGCACCGGAGCGGCTCAGACGATACTGGGAACAGGCCGATTTACTCTCGTCTCCTTTTTGGGAAGAGACGTTTTGGGAACGATCGCATCTTCAGTCTGTCATCCCTTTCCTCTGGGTTACGGCTGACCGCCTGGATCCATTACCTGAGGGTTCAGACCTCCCTAACCCCCAAGTCTACAACTTGGATGCAGTTGCTTATGAAAGCCTGATGTTGGGTCTATTTGCAATTCATCAGCGGTCAGCCCAAACTGACATCGGTCGGCCGAAGTTGAATGAAGTGTTCGTGGGATTCAGCCGAGATGGATTTCACTGGTATCGCCCGTTTCACGAGCCATTCATTAGTGTTTCGCCGCATCCTGGGGACTGGAATTGGGGAAACGTACAATCAGTCGGAGGAGGCTGCCTGATTATGGGAGAGAAGATTTTTTTCTACTACAGCGGCCGGGCCGGAACGTCACGGTTGGGCAAAGAGAAGAGCTTCTTCGATGCTGACGCCAGCACAGGGTTGGCATTTCTCCGGCGGGACGGGTTCGCCTCCATGGTGGCAGACAAGGTTGAAAGTGGGCTTACTACTAGGAGGCTGCACTTCACGGGTAAATACCTTTTTGTGAATGCAAACGTTCGGGACGGCGAACTGAAGGCTGAGATCCTCGACGATCAGGGTAAAGTTGTCGCCCCGTTTACGAAAGCGAATTGTATACCTTTGCGCCGCGATAGTACCCTTCAGCCTGTCCTTTGGAATGGGGGAAAAGACCTTACCAGGTTGTCAGGGCGGCCCATCAGACTGCGCTTCTTTGTGCGGAACGGAAGCCTTTACTCATTCTGGGTAAGTCCGGATCCAAATGGAGCCAGTTATGGCTATGTTGCTGCTGGGGGGCCGGGTTTCACAGGTTCTCGTGACACAGTGGGTCGCGATGCCCTCGAGGCTACCCATAAGTGAAGGATGTCGTTTTCCGAAGTTCTGGCAATCTCAAGGATGGTTCACCTCGGTCATTCATCAAGCGAAGGATTTAGAGAATGTCCCATGAGAGTTGACATTTATTTTTGGCTAGCGGCCGCGAGAAGCCGGAAGAAACATTTTTATTTTGTATTACCCGCGATCGCAGTCATTTTGGCCTTGCAGACTCACTGTGTAGGCGAGCATCGCCAGGTGACGGAAGTAGGATTGGAAAAACAGCTATTTGTTGATGACCTTCTTATTGCTGAGAAGAAGAACATCACGTTGGTGATGAATCCGCCTGCCAAAACCGGAGAACGCTGCATTGTACCCGACCGGCCCTGGGAGAATTTCATGATGGGTCTGGGTCAGGTTATCGAGGATCAGGACTGTTATAAGATGTGGTATGAAGCTTTATCGATTTACGGCGCCAAAGTGCGGGGCTACCTATGCTACGCTACTTCCCAGGATGGCATTCACTGGACCAAACCGAACCTTGGCATCTTCGAGTTTGAAGGCTCCAAAAATAACAACATTTTGCTGTCTGGCATTTCCGGAACGGTCTTCATTGATCCTAAAGAGAGCGATGGCTGTCGGTTCAAGCTAGCCGCTCGTTGGAAAGATCGGGACGATGGCGACGGCCTGTGGATTTTCTCCTCACCTGACGGTTTGCATTGGAAACCCTTTGTGGACCACGCGGTGCTTTCCAAAAAGAACGACTTTGACACTCAGAACCAGGTTTTTTGGGACGATGAGCTTTGTAAGTATGTCGCCTACGTTCGCCGTTGGGAAGAGGTTCCAAGCGCTATCCTCAAGCGCTTGCGCCGAATTGGTCGCTCTGAGACGGATAATCTGGCTCGCTGGCCAGAAGGGAAAGTTGTTTTCCGTTCCGATGAGCAAGATCCTTGGGAATCAGATCATTACAATCCTTGTGTGCACAAATATCCTCATGCTCCGCATCTTTACCTGATGTTTCCCAGCAGTTACTTTCATTTTCCCGGCACTCTCGATGATGGGGCGGTGGACATCCAGATGGATGTGAGTCGTGATGGCCTTCACTGGCCGAGGCTGGAGCGGCGAGCCTATGTCCGGCGAGGAATCCAGGGAGAATTCGATGGGGGTGGGGTTTACATGTCTGTGGGCATGTTGCGGAAAGATAACGAACTCTGGATGTATTATACCGGGTACGATTTCACTCACGGCAAGTACGATGTGCAGACCACGAGAAACAAGGGGGTGATCAGCCGCTTGGTTCAACGCCTGGATGGTTTTCTCTCGGCTGACGCTTCTTACAGTGGTGGGTCGCTGACCACCGTCCCACTACGGTTCAAAGGTAGTGAACTACGGCTCAACCTCGATACTGCTGCTTTGGGAGCAGTATGGGTCGAGTTACTTGACGAGCAAGGACGGGTACTACCAGGTTTTGGAAAGGACGACTGCTACCTGATCAACGGAAACTTCACCGCCTATCGTGTTGCGTGGAGAGGCAAGGCAGATATCAATGAGTTTGCAGGCGATGTCCTGCGTCTTCGATTCATCATGCGTAACGCAAAACTATATGCTTTCCAGTTTTGCCGCAATGCAGGATAGAGAAAGAATCAACGAGTCGTATACAGGGAACGGAAAGACAAGGCTGAGCCACGCGATGGAGCCTACAAGCTCCCGGGGTAACCTGAACGAACCCAAGGAGGAACTACGTCAGGAGAAATAGTAAGGAAGGCAGCATTGGTGGTATGGGGTTTCTTAATAGTCGCTTGGCTAGGCTGCGCTTTGAGAGCGAACTTCTCGGAGGTGCTCAGTGCTCAAGCTGCGACGGTGTTGACTGTTGAACCAAAAGCCAAGATCCGGCTAATTAAACAGATCTCCCTCGATAGCTTTGGAGGGATTCCTTTTGTTGCCGATCTAAACAGTGATGGGCAAGAAGAGTTTTTGTGGCTTCAGACGGCTGGGATCTTTCGTTCCAAAGTATTTGATCTTCCACCCAATTCTGGCCATTTCAACACTACTGCTGACGAGAAAAATCTCTACTGCCTAACGGCAACCGACCAGTCAGGCAAGATCTTATGGCAGGTAGGCAAGCCCTGGCGAGGTACCCGGCCTTTTGTCACCCACGGCGCCGACCGATCTGTAGATGTGGCCGCTATCGATGGCGATGGGCACGCCGAGGTTGTAGCGGCGATGGGGGGCATTGTCGGCGTTATCGACGGCTTGACTGGCGCCTTCAAGAGGACTGTCCAATTGGACACTGACAACGTTGAAATTGCGCGCGTGGCTCGAACAGGAAGAAGTCCAGGAGAATGGACCATCCTGGCCATGAACGGAGATGCAGCCTATCCTCCCCATGAGTACAGTAGTCCGACATTCTTCTTTGACGGTAGTTTGAGGTTGTTGAAAAAAGCGGACTTTTTGGGAGGAGGCCATGCCCCTCAAGCCCTGGATTTAGATGGCGACGGCATTCAAGAGTTCTTGATCGGATATAACTTGGTCGACTCCAGACTGTCGACGGTCTGGACCTTTTGGCCGGTCCCCAGGGCTGAATGGGATCCACCAGAAATGCATGTCGATGGCCTTGCAATCGGACAGATTAACAACCAATCGTGTATTGCCTATGCTTCCGGTCGCTACACCAGTTTAGTGTCCACTAGGGACGGTAAGCTTATCTGGAAAAAGCCCGGAGTGCATCCTCAGCAGTGTCAAATGGGTCATTTTTTGCCTGATTCCCGAGACTGTCAGGTGCTGGTTGCCAACAAGCGCGACGGGCTTCAGCTTTTCGATGCCCAGGGCCAAGAAGTTTGGTCGATCGACCCTCCACCGAGTTTCCCAGAAGGGCGATCACCGGCGGCAAAGGATAGATTTCATATGTTTGATCCCACGCTGTTAGTGCGCGGCATCGGCTCCCACGGCACAGATGTCTTTGTTTATACAGACAATGGATGGCCTTACATGATTAATGGGCAGGGTGAACGATTCCTCGATTTTCCTCACACGCCGGATATAGCTCAAGACCTGGGAAAAGTCCCTGGTCGCGCTGATGATTACGGTTATGGCTTCTACGCACGGGAATTGAGGACAGTGGGGACACATGGCCATGGCATGATGATAAGCGACCGGCGCTTCGCCTGGATCTACGAGATTGTGGGAGCGGAACAACGGCCATCCGGGAGCGTATCCAAAGAGCTAACCCCATAAGGTTCAGTGTGAGTTCTAGAGCTACAGGATAAAAGGGGAGGAACCACCATAGAGGTCTCGTCACAACAGAACTAGAAGAGCCATTGTGCACCGTATTTATTCCGCGATCTCCAGCGTGAAGACTTGCTGGCGTTGCGTTCGCACGTATTCCCGCACAACTACTACGATTGACAAACGCAGAATTGAGCGCGAGGCTTGGATTACGAGGTAGCCCGATGAAGCAAAGACTGCTCTGTCTCTCTTTACTCGCACTGACGCCACTTTTATTAGCGCAGGACCCGCAGCGTCAATCGGAAGACCGGCGCGCGGCGGTGACCAGGCATCCGGAAATGACTTACACGATGCCCGTGTACAACGGCAAAGAAGAATGGCTCGCCCGCAAGGAATCACTTCAAAAACAGATCCTTGTTGCTGCAGGCCTCTGGCCGATGCCCGAGAAATGCCCTCTTAATGCTCACATCTTCGATCGCATCGAGCGCAGCGGCTATGTGATCGAAAAGGTCTACTTCGAAAGCTACCCCGGCTTCTACGTGACGGGCAACCTGTATCGCCCTTCCGGCAAGAGCGGCCCCTTTCCTGCTGTCCTCTCACCACACGGACACTGGGCGTACGGGAGGCTCGAAAATTCAGAGCGCTGCTCGGTACCGGCGCGGTGCATCAACATGGCACGTCTGGGTTATATCGTCTTCGCCTATGACATGGTCGGATACAACGACAGCTGCCAAGTGGATCATCGCTTACGCGGAGATCGCGAAGCTCTCTGGGGACTCGGTGCGCTTGGATTGCACCTGTGGAATAGCATTCGTAGCGTAGACTTTCTGGAATCCCTGTCCGAAGTTGATAAATCGCGCCTGGCCTGCACCGGCGCGAGCGGTGGCGGAACCCAGACATTTCTCCTGACAGCGGTCGATGATCGCATCTCCGTGTCCGCTCCTGTGAACATGATTTCGGCCGACAGGCAGGGCGCCGACGTGTGCGAGAATGCTCCCACGCTGAGGATCGATACCAACAACATGGAAATCGGAGCACTGATGGCCCCGCGTCCTATGATCCTGGTTTCCGCGACCGGGGACTGGACGAAGAACACGCTCGAAGTCGAGTATCCGGCGATCCGGCACATCT
Organism: Terriglobia bacterium; assembly: GCA_041476565.1. Classification (GTDB taxonomy): domain Bacteria; phylum Acidobacteriota; class Terriglobia; order Versatilivoradales; family Versatilivoraceae; genus DATKMG01. The sequence goes on from JBGOTQ010000010.1 coordinate 22,415, forward strand.
ATAGTCTTTTCCGGGCCGAAGATCGCATTACGGCGGTGCGGGTTACAGCCGAACACAACTACAACAAGGAAAGCCGCGAGCACGTCTATCGCTGGTTCGGAAGGTGGTTGCTCAATCTGGCGGATACTGCTGCTGGGGCCGAGAGGGGTTACTCTCCTGAGCAGCCTTCAAGGTTACTGGTTTTCCATAGCCGCCCGCTTCCCGAAGGCGCCAAGACGGAGCAGCAGATCATTGAAGACTTCATCTCAAAAGCAGATGCTGCGGTCGAAAACATGAAGCCCACCGATGTCAAGAGCTGGGAACACTTTCGCAATGCCTTCGGCACAGTGCTCCGCTACTGTCTGATGGCTGAGTATCCTTCGGCTGCTGATATGGAGGCTTCGGACGTGATTGCGAACCGGCGTGTTTCACGATTCTTTCTGAGTCGTTCTGGCAAGGGAGATCGTGTGCCTGTCACATATTGGTTACCAGCAGAGGGAATGCCGATTCGCCAGGCTGTTCTCCTTGTTCATCCGCAGGGTGCCGCGAGCTTTGAGAGAGGGGGAACGCCCGATCCCTTCGTGCAGGAAATCCTGAAGAGAGGTTGCTCGGTATTGATTCCCGACGTCTTCAACACCGGCCGGGCCACTTTTGAGAGGAAGGAGAAGTACAACTTCTTTACGACCTACAATCGTGTAGACGATGCCAACCGGGTCCAAGACATCCTAACGTGCCTGGCATACCTGCGCGCGCAGTCAGGTGGAATACCTATAAAAGTCGTGGGATACGTGAAAGGGGGACTCTGGTGTTTGTTGGCAAGAGCTCTGGCTCCCACCGATGCCTCATTCGCCGTCGATGCCTCCAAGTTCGACGCTCGCTCGGACGACGCCTACTTGAAGGAGTTAAATATCCCGGGTATCCGAAGGGCCGGCGACTGCCGCGCGGCGGCGATCCTGAACCTGCGGAGCCGCCTCTGGATTCACAATGCCAGTTCGGGCTTCCCCTCTGAGTGGGTCACCACTGTCTTCCGCAACCTCGGGAGAGCAGGGACTGTCAGAATCGACCGTGAATTAGCCAGCGAGAACGCCTTGATCTCTTGGCTCTTGGCGACTGAATTGTAAATTGCAGAAAATTTCACTGGGAAAGCCCAGAGAAGTACGCCTGCCGTTGTTTCCGGCAGCGATCCTAATACAATTTAAAAGTGCTATGAAGCATTCACGCCGCGTGATTCTTGCAGGATTGCTTTCCCCTTTGGCTGTGTCGGCCGGCTTCGCTCCAAGCCGAGGCATCCGTGCTGGCTTCGCAACAGCGGACCTGACACCTCCACTTGGTCTTGAAATGGGTGGCTACGGATTGAACCTTGAGCGTAGAGGTGAGGCCGTCCACGACCCGCTGCGCAGCCGGGCCGTGGTCCTGGAATTTGACCGTAGGAAAATCGCGATTGTGAGTTGTGATCTGGGAGGAATCCGCGCGGTAGTCGTAGCCAAGGCCCGCGAGTTGATTCGAGATGCAACGGGCATCGAACCACAGCACGTAATGGTCGGTGCGACTCACACCCACTCGGCCCCTGTTGCAGCTCAGTGGATCGGAGTTGGCAAGGAGGATCCTGACTATCTGGCCGTTCTTCCCGGGAAGATCGCCCAGGCCGTGATTGATGCCAATACCAAGCTCGAAACAGTCGATCTAGCTTACGGCGAGGCAGCGGTTGAAAGAGTGGCACGGAACCGAGAGTATCCGGAAGGGCCGCTCGATCCTAACGTTCGAGTCCTCAAGTTCTCACTGGCGAAGGACAAACTGGCGGGTTTTATCGCCAATTATAGCGTGCACTCGGTCGTGATGTCCGAAAAGACTCGATTGTATACAGGCGATCTGACCGGCGTCGCCACGGACAAAGTCAGCCAGAAGTTTCCGGGTTCAGTGGGGATTTTCTTGCAAGGATCTTGCGGTGACATCAATCCCATTTATGCACATATGCCGCAGGACGAGTCGCTAGAGAAGCTCGAATTGCTTGCTGGGCGGCTTGCTGGATACATCAGCAGTGCACTTGACCACGCTCAAGCATTTAGCGTGGACGCGCTCGAAATGCTCGCAAAAAAGGTCGGCCTGCCCCAGGTACCCGCCCAAAAAGATCTCGTCTTCGAGCGGAAGGTAAGCGCTGAGCGTTGGTTGAAAGATGTGGGCCTGCCGGTCAATTTGCGCCGCGACGCACAGTTCAGGCTGGATAGCGCGAAAGCGGTGTTGGCGCGCTTCGAGCGGCCGCCGCTCGACCGGAAGATTACCGAAATTCAGGCCGCTCGCATTGGCAGCGTGATCATTCTGGCCAACCCGGGCGAAACGTTTCAAGTATTTGGGAGGCGAGCCATGGAAGCCTTCCCCCAATATCACGTCATTGTGACAGGCTACGCCAATGACTACGTCGGATACATCCCGACTCCGGATCGCTATGACTTCGAGAAGTTGGACGCGCTCCCGTATCCCGCGTACTTCACCCCGTGGATCTCCGGAGAATTCCGTTACCGCGAAAACGTTGGTGATCTTCTGGTATCGGAAATGGTTAGTTTAGGCAATCGTCTAGTGAAGCCGTGAGCCGAGAACTCGTCTGGTCAAAAAAATCGAAACAACTGAACAAGCCAAAATCAAAGTTCCTATCTTTGATAGCGGCGACCCGGGCCGGTAAGCCCATTAATTACGGCAGTTATATGGCCAACAGTACCATGCTGGCGGTGCTTGGACAAATTGTCTGCTACACCGGCCGTCAGCTCGGCTGGAAAAAAGCCGCTGCTTCGGACTTTGCTTTCCAGCCGGTGGATGGGGACTTCAAGCCCGACCCGCCTGTGAAGCCGGGACCGGATGGCCTTTATCCCCTGGCCGTGCCTGGTAAAACCAAGCTGATTAAGGGGACCAAGATTTCTGACTGAACAACAGGCGCATCTTCGGTCCTGCGCCAGCGAGGCAAGTGCATCCAACTGCGTTTCGAGCTCAGGAGTGCCAAACTCTATGCTTTTGGTTTCAGAAATTAATATGGTTGGTTTGGAACAGATTCGTTGGTTCAGATAATTTGCCACGCCAAACTTAGAAACGCGTGGAAGGGGGGAGTATGTTGGATATGAAAGGGATTATTCCGGCTTTGGTTACGCCGTCTGATGAGCAAGGAGGTCTTGCTCTAGAAACCATTCCGCCGCTGATAGAGTTTCTTCTCAAAAGGAGGATCGGGGGGTTCTTTGTTGGAGGTAGTACAGGAGAGGGTTTTTTCCTAAATCTTGAGGAGAGAAAGCTACTTGCCGAGGCGGTGACACGGGAGACAGCGGGGCGAGTGCCCGTAGTCATCCACGTCGCCAGTATGAATTTCCGTGAGGTAACCCAACTCTCGTCTCACGCTCAGACCGTCGGTGCTGATGCAGTCTCTTCCGTGCTGCCGTTCTATTACAAATATGGCTTAAGAGAGATCCATGATTATTACCAGGCGATAGCAGCGGCGGCACATCTTCCAACTATCATTTATGCTCTCAACCCTTCGGGCACTTCTACTTTTCCTCCGCAGGATTTCATCAATACAGTACGCTCAGTCGACGGGATTTACGGAATAAAGTTTTCCAACCCGGATATCTCACTAATGCAGTATCTGAAGCAGTTGTCTCAGTGCAAGCTTGCTTTTTTTGGAGGTTGTGACGAACTTCCTTTGCCCATGCTCATCATGGGTGCCAGTGGTCTGATCGGTTCCAACTACAACGCACTGCCTGAAATCTGGGTGGCGATCCACGACGCGTTTATTGAGCGTGAGTTCGAGTTGGCTAAGGTGATGCAGAACCGCATCACTTACTATATGAGAAAGCTACAGAAGATTCCTCCAATTTCAAGGGCAAAAGGCTTGTTGAAACTGAGGGGCTTCGATGTGGGCGAGGCCCGTTTTCCGCTGGCCAGTTTGACGTCGACCGAGCAAGGTTTGTTGGAAGAAACGTTCAGTGAACTCCAGAATGACCCTGTTTTCGCAGGCTGCATTCAGTGAATTACTGTAGCTTGACCTGTCCGGAGATGGCCATATTGGGACAAGTGTTAACCTCTTCCTGACTGGAACTTAGACCTTATGAATTGGGCACTTAATCCTGCGTTTACCACAATCGATCTCACGGTTCTGATTGTTTATCTTGCCGCCATGGTGGCCATGGGTAGCATGTTTTACAGGAAAAAATCAGACACCAAGGATTATTTCCTGGCTGGACGAAATGCCACCTGGGTGCCTGTGGCTATTTCCATCATTGCCACAGACTTCAGTGCGATCTCCTACCTGGGCCAACCTGCCTACGTATGGCAAAAAGATCTCCGAATGTTTCTGATGCTATTGATGTTGCCATGTGTGGTGGTTCCCATTGTAGTTACCTTCTTTGTCCCTTTTTACAGCCGGCTAAACCTCTACACAGCTTATGAATACTTGGAGCGTCGGTTCGGCGTTCGAGTACGGACTGTTACCAGCCTCCTTTTTCTAATACTACGGGGGACCTACATGGGGATAATCATCTATGCTCCCTCGCTGGTGGTTTCTGTTGTGACGGGTCTTCCACTGCTCGAGAGCATTCTGCTCATGGGTCTTCTCACGACCATTTATACTGCACTGGGGGGAATGCGAGCTGTAATCTGGACCGATGTTGTTCAATTCATAATGATTGTTTTAGGGTTCATTGTCATCGCATTTGTAGCTTATTCTCACATCGGGGGAGGATGGGGAGAGATTTGGAGTACCGCCCACAGTCTGGGGAAGACCAAGCTTGTGGATTTCTCCTTTGATCTGCGGAAGGATTTTACCTTCTGGTCCATCATCTTCGGGAGTGGGTTCTTTTTGCTGAACACATATGGAACCGATCAAATCATCATGCAACGCTACTTGACTACCCCCTCCTTGGAACAGTGTAAGAAAGCGCTGAAGCTAGAAGCGTATCTCCTCGTCCCCGAAGCAGCCATTCTCCAATTCATAGGCTTGCTGCTTGCGGTTTATTACTTTAAGCATCCCGAGTTAGGCCAGGGAATCACAATGAAAGATGCAGTCCTGCCTTACTTCACGATCCACGAGCTGCCCGCGGGATTGAGTGGTCTCGTTATCGCATCGATTTTTGCCGCCGCAATGTCGACGATGAGTGGGGGGATCAATTCACTGACTACAGCGACAGTGGTAGATTTTTACAAGCGACTTTTGAAATCAGGCGCGACAGAGGGTCATTATTTGCGAGTTGCCAGGATCGTGACCGTGGCATGGGGAACTATTGCGACTGGAATTGCTCTTTTTGCAAACCGGCTGGGAGAGTTAGCCAATGCCTACAATAAGGTAAATAGCTTTTTAGGGGGAGTAATCCTTGGGATCTTTCTCCTTGGCATGCTAACACGGAGGGGCAACGAGTTCTCAGTTCTTGCAGGTGCAGCGCTGGGACTCTTGACAGTAATTATAGTTGCCAGCACAACCACTATTTCGTGGCTGTGGTTTGGTCTTATCGGCTGTTCAACGACGTTTCTTTGTGGTTATGCGATCAGTTTACCGATGAGATCCCCCGAACCAGAGAGTCTGTCGGGGTTGGTGATGACCAATGAGAGGAAATCCTCTTAGCTGCCCACGGCTTTTGCCGTAAACCAACCTGAAACCGAGTAGAGAGCGCAGTGAGACAACTCTCGTCGAAGATCAGGCCAAGACTTGGAAAATCAAAATGCTTAAGAGATTTCCTGCTACATCAACTCCCACCAAGAGGTTGCTCATTTTGGTTTGTGTAGCAACGGTTTTGTTTCTTTCTAATTTGCTTCCGTGCTTCCAGTCTGAATTCTTCTACGATCTGATGGCCGAAGATGAGATTCGTCTAAATGTTCAAGGAAATCTCACGTCTCTACGTGGCGGGGGATAGAATTCCTTTTCGATGATGAATGGGTGGATCGGAAGGTGGAGTCTGCCGAGTGATCGGGGTTCCGGTTAAGAGGTTCGAGCTGATTTTTAGGTCGGAGATGTCTTGAGAATTGGCCGATTTAGGGCCTGTGATGCCGTTGTTTTATGACGAGCAGGAAAGAAATTTCAGGATGTGGTACAAGTCCTCATGCTTGACAGGTAGTGAACGTCGTACGGTCGATCCGAAGGCGGAGCCGCCCGAACAGTCCATGGGTGCACAGCGCTTCTTTCTCTGCTACGCGGAGAGCCAGGATGGGATCAACTGGATCAGGCCCTTACTTGATCGATTCCAGTTCCAAGGCAGCACCAACAACAATATCGTGAAGGACCTGAGTTTTGCCAACCGCGACACAGCATTCTTCAACGCAGTCAAGGGCCTTTCTGATCCGAATCCCATGAGACGTTACAAGGCGATAGGATTTGACACAACCGCCAGGTCCCTCTTGAGCGATAAACCTATTGGTGGAACTGGTGTCTGTGTGAGCTATTCTTCAGATGGCTTGACTTGGTCCGATGAATCTTTGCTGGTGATGGACACGGGAGATCTAACGGACGGTGACTGCATTCTGATTCGGCGCGAGCCAGCCACGGGCAAGTGGGTCGCCTTTTTCCGGCCTCGCACTCACCCCAAGCGCCGCTACGTCGGCAATTCGGAAAGCAACGACTTTGATCATTGGACGTACCCGAGGATGCTTCTAACGCCGGATTCCCAGGACGAAGATTCGGTCGAGTTTTATGGCGCTGGAATCGAGCTGGTTGCAGATTGGGGTGCCGGACCTGTGTACGTATTCCATAATAATCCGCTCCTTTCACCAATGACCAACGAATTGGTCTATTCTTGGGACGGACTGCATTACCGGCGGGCAATGCCTGGGCGTTCGTTTATCCCGCCCGGCCGACCTGGCTCATTCGATCGCCTCATGATCGAGCCGTTCACCCAGATCAAACGCGGGTCGGAAATATTCATTTATTACAAGGGCAGCACTTATGACAATGGCTCCGATCGCTTCACTGGATTAAAGGAATTGACCAAGCAAAAAACTCTGGATGGGGAGCCTTTCAAGCATGGTCTCGGCGTTGCGCGTTTGCCCTAGGGACATTTCTGCGGTTTGCGTGCCGACATCGACGGCATTGTGGAGACGAAGTTGTTAACTAATTATGGCAGCGGATCCTTGAAAGCAGTGGCGTCGATCGAGAGGGATGGCTTCACTAAAGCTGAGATTCTTGACCAGTACAGTCAGGTGATTCTCGGTTGGAGTCGGGGGAGAGTCATACACGAGTCGATCAAGCCGATCATGGCAAACTGACTTTCTTCTGGAATAGAGAAGATCTGGTTGGACGTTTCAGACAGGTGAGTGCCACGGAGGAGAAGATCGGGCATGTTGTCAAGGTCCGATTTTATCTGCATAGAGCCACACTCCATGGATTCGAGTTGGGTGAAAAAGGAGCAATGCCCCCTTACGTACCATAGCCTTAATTGTATTGCCTCAGCATTTCGATACCAGTTCGAGGTATTCAAGGCGAGCAGTTGCAGTGCAAGGATTACCAGATTCTGAGTATTTTAAGGAGGTTCTTATGAAACAGGACTCTACTTTGCATCCTCCACTCGACGTCACTTCTGAGATGCGGGGATGGTACCCACATGAGGGAGGACTGCTTAGATACAGGGTCAATATCCGATTTGGTGAAGAGCCTGATACCCTGCCTGCTGGCTGGAAACTTGGGCGCGTTTCGGCAGTTGCCACAGATTCCGCAGGCCAGGTCTACGTTTTCCATCGGGGCGATAAAGCCGATCCGCTAATTGTTTTTGACTCAAGAGGCAACTACCTGAGTTCTTGGGGGAAGGGCATGTTCGGCAATCCACATGCGCTGCGTATCGATAATGAAGATCATTTGTGGATCACAGACAATGGAACCCACCAGGTCATGAAGTTCTCCAAGGAAGGTAAGCTGTTGTTAATCTTGGGCACTCGGGGGAAACCAGGAACGGATGACAAGACCTTTAATAAACCTACCGACGTGGCTTTTGCCCATTCTGGAGACTTTTACGTTTCGGACGGTTACGGCAACTCCCGGATCGTCAAATTCTCACGAAATGGAACGTACCTGCTTGAGTGGGGCAGACGGGGTACCACCGCTGGCGAGTTCAACACACCTCACGCGATTGCAGTTGATTCGCAAGACAAGGTCTACGTGAGCGACCGCGAAAACAATCGAATCCAAATTTTCGATTCCAATGGGAAATTCATTGACCAGTGGAGACACTTGGGTGCTACACAGGGGATCTTTATTACGCCGCAGGATGAGATGTGGATCATCACGCACCGCAACAACGTTGAGAACATCACGTACGGTACGCTGGCTGGCCGTATCATGAGAATCGATCTTGCTACGGGTAGAATTCTGGGTTCCATCGAGAGTCCAGGACACTGGATCCATGTGACGCCGACGGGAGATATCCTTATCGGGAGCCTGACGGGCAACGTGTTCCAATGGTGTCTAGGTTGGCATGATTAGAATTGAGGTGGTGAGCTGGTGAGAGAATACCGAGGCGTTAAGCCCATACTCGCTGGATTCCTTGTCATCCCTTTAGGATTGTCTTTCTCATTTCAGGGAAAGCCCTATCTGTGCTTTGCCCAAGAACCCCTGGCGGTCCACTCAATCATGGAAACCCAAGGTGAACCTGATGTCCGCTGGGGGTTAATGGCTGGTTCCGGTGGAGTAGAGTTTCTATTTGATGATCAATGGATCGACCGCAAATCCGGCGTTCGCCGCGTCACAGGAACGTTCGTTAAGCAATCGGGCCCTGTATTAAAGAAGGAAAAGCGTTGGGAGCCCCTTACTACCGACGAGAATCTTGGAGTTCTTTATGACGAGCAAGAACACAAATTCAAGATCTGGTACAAGGCTACTACCGCCGGGAAAAGCAAACCAGGGACTGGTGCTTCTCCCCCGTACGTCAAATAGCATCACTCTTGGGAGTCGACTGTTGAACTCGGATTGGGTCTCTTGCCGAAAGCGATTCTTACAGGGCCCTCAATTTATGAATTACAAACGACCAGGCCTATGATGAGCGGTTATCAAGGGCCACAGAATCTCGATGGAGAATATGGTAGCTCGATCTTTTCTGACGAAGAGGCGCTCATGAGCGTAAGGACTATTTCGAGAAGGTCTTTCTTTCAAAAAGCCGTTTCGACAACGTTTCTGGCTGCATCGCCGGACTATCAAAGTCTCCATCAAGAGGTCAAAGCGGCTGACGATTCCCTCAGCCGAAAGGATCTCACTCAAAGCCAACTCTTTCTTGATGACACCTGGATTGCAGAGTCACTTCGGCTTGAACGAGTTTGGGAAGACGCGGAGGTTTTTCCAGAGCCGGTATTGATCCCAGACCGACCTTGGGAAGGGTGGCAAGTAGTCATGTTTGGGTCAGTCTTTCGACTTCAGGACCAATGGCGTATGTATTATATGACCTACAACCTGCCTAAACCTTCGAACTTTTGCCTGGCGTTTAGCGACGACGGGCTGCACTGGAAGAAGCCCGAACTGGGTTTGGTTAATTACGAAGGGAGCAAGGCTAACAATATTCTATGGACTCCTCCCGAAGGTGAAAACCACGACGGGCAGACCGTTTGTTATGATGCCCCTGATTCCAAATTTCCATTCAAGCTCATGTACTACAGCTTTGGGGGTAAACGCCCCGCAGGGGAATACGTGGCATTTAGCAGAGATGGCATCAATTGGCAGCATCAATCACAGCCGGTTCTTTCCAATACCGGTGATAGAACCAACGTTATGTCAACACGGGATCACAGGGGAAAGTACGTGGCCTATCTGCGCCACAAAGATATGATGAAGCTTTACCGAGCCCGCACGGTTTGGCGCAGCGAGAGCGAAGATTTCGTTCAATGGACCGATCCCCAGTTGATCCTGAAGCCAGATTTGCTTGATGATCCTAATACGGAACTTTATGGGATGGCAGCATTCCCATATTCCGATCTGTATCTGGGGATGCTGGAGAGATGGTATGGAAACCCGGATGTGATCGAGATTCAGCTTGCGTGGAGTCACGATGGACTTCTATGGGACCGTCCTCAGTGCCGAAAAGCCTTCATTGGAAATACTTTGCCATGGAGCAAGAGTTGGATTAGCTGTGCAAATACGGCACCAGTTCTCGAACATAACCAGCTCTGGTTTTATTTTGGCGGGAGAAGCGGTGCTCACCACCAGGAGTATGCTCAATCTTATGGAGCAATTGGACTGGCGAGCATTTCAGTCGACCGCTTTGCTGCAATTCGCGGGGACTTCAAAGAAGGAGAGTTACTGACAAAACCAATGGTCTGGCCGGGGGGAGACCTCGTCTTGAACTGCACCAACACTCGTTATCCCAAGGGCCACCCTGCTGCTGGAGGAGGCACAATTGCGATTGAAATCCGGGATGTGAACAATCACCCTGTCAAGGAGTTCAGTGGTGAGCAGAAAGCGTTTCACAATGTGGTATCGCCTCCCTTCTTGAATGCAACTCTACCGCCCGTCCGCTGGCCAAGCAACCGCTCGATAAAAGAATTGGCGGGACAACAAATTCGGCTGGTGTTCCAGCTTCGAGACGCCAGGCTCTATTCTTTCCGGGCGACACGACTTCAAGGAGAATAGGCAGCTAACCCTACAGCGTCCATGCTCCTCCGAAACCCGGGTCCACCTGTAGCCACGTAACCATGACTCGCCCCTGCCTCATCCGGACTCACCCAGAAAGCAAAGAGCTGACCATTTCTAAGATGGAAACGGAATCTGACCTCTGTGCCTGCCAAAGGAGACAAGTCTGGGACGTCTTGCCAGTGTATCGCTTGAATGGTCTTGTCATCACGCAACGGATGCGTTCGAACGGCTTGAGAACCTTCCCACTCTTGTCCAACAATTCCACTCTCAATTCACCAGCTCTGACGTTTGAGTTCACAAACAGATACCTTCCGGAGAACCGCACAGGGCGCGTTGTCAGATCGTCTGCATTCGTGCTCGGACTTGGCAGTAAAATAACGCTGCAATACGGCTTGGTCGGTGCCTAAGTCAAGCAGACCAAACATCATCTCTCGCCATAACTCAACAAGTATCTCCGTTCACTGTGAGTCTTGATCCTGTAAATCACGTTGATGTCGAGCCTCCTGCTCAACACTCAAAATGGATTGACCAGAATGATCTCAATCAAATAAATTATTGGTTCACGGATGAAACTCTGTTCCATCACTTAGACCTTTGCTGATACCTGACATAGAGCCATGTCAGCCGAAATTCTCAAGAACCTCTTCAAGGGCGAGAGATTCCTCCCCTCGAAACGAAATTTCCTGAAAGCTCATTTTGGAGTCCTCCACCTGTGAGGGTCTCCTATTATTCCTGGTCCTCGGTGTGGTGATGAGTTTGAGTGGCACTTCTCAGAATTCTTTCTATGAGAATCTATTTCAGTTTTATATTACCCATTTGACCTCAGTCGTACTCCCTTTCTGGGAAAAGGCCATAGACGTTCAGAATGGTGGCGTCTATACCTGCTTTACCAACGCGGGAGACCTACTACTAAGTAAGGACAAATATACTTGGTCACAAGGGAGGTTCGCATGGGTATGGTCCAGGCTTTCATGGATGTGCACGAACGGACTGTTGACGGGAAGCCCAGAGGATTACTTGGGACTCGCAAAAGGGACAATCGACTTCTTGAATCAACACGCGATTATGGACAATGGGAATTGTGCATTTTTACTTACGGAGGACGGAGAGAAGAAAGAGAGCATCCCGGGAAAGGGGTTCGATACAAGTTTTTTTGCTGATTGTTTTATTGTATTAGCCTTTGAAGAGTATGCAAGGGTCTCTAAGGACCTGCAAGTTCTTGACCGGGCTTTACGGTTGCATGATCACATTGTAGATCGCCTTAAAAGTGACGACGTTCGTAGTGAGCCCTATCCCATTCCTCGCGGGTATAAAGCGCATTCTGTTTCGATGATCATGTTAAACGTCACACAGGAATTGGCGGAAACATTGGAGGGGCTGCAGCACAAGCGAACTGAAGAATTCGTCCGGGCCAGTTTGAACTATGCGACCGAGATTTTGGTGACCTTTCAGAAAGGAGACGGCAGGATAGCGGAATTGGTACCCAAGGAAGAGGGAATGGATCAGACTCTTTTGAGCAGGTATGTGAATCCGGGCCATGCCATCGAGAGTATGTGGTTTGTAATGAAAACGGCGAGTAAATACAGGAGAAATGAATGCATTGAAAAAGCCGGAAAAGGTCTCAAGAAGGCCTTTGAATTGGGCTGGGACCAGGAAAAGGGAGGCCTCTTCCGATATGTGGACATGAATGGTGGAAAGCCTGAGGGAGAGGAATCACATTGTCTTTATGAACAGATGGTTCTTGAGACCTGGGATATGAAGCTGTGGTGGCCACACTCAGAAGCCTTGTATGCTACTTTACTGGCTTACGAACTCACGGGGGATAGCGAATTTCTAGCCTTGTATGATCGTACACACAATTATGCATTCCACATTTTCCCCAACCCCAACCCGGAAATCGGCGAGTGGATTCAGATTCGAGATCGAGTGGGCCTTCCTGTCAACAAAATTGTGGCTTTGCCAGTGAAGGATCCATATCACATTCTTCGAGACATCCTGTTAATTATTGAGCTTCTTTTTCAAAGGATTCACCCAGGTGCCCTATGACCACTAGTGCCGCTGCGTGCTACAAATCAGAATACATAAGGACCTCGGAACGTGACCCTTCACATCACTGCCCAATGAATCTTGGTCCAGGGGCTTGTGCTTGTGGAGTCACATCCATCGCTTCTACCCAAACAAGGAAAAAGGCATGGCGTTCATTCTCCATTTCGTACAGCGGTTGCGTCCTGAAGATCCTTTAACCGAAATGAAGCCCGAGATATTCGCCAATTGAAGGGGCTAACGCGCTGAAAGGTTCTCGTCCTCCCATTAGGGAGCGCAATTCAACAGAGGGTGTCGACCTTGTTACGGATGGAAGACAATTTGGAAGGGAAACGTGGCATCCATCATTTTTATCGTTTTGAAGGAACCCCGTACGAAGTGGGTTTCCAACACGGTCAAGCACTGAAAGCCGAAATCCTTTCTGAAGCTCTGCCTTCCCTGGAAGCATTTGCGCAGACAATGAGGATGTCTGTCAACCAATCCCTCGAAAGGGTTGTTGCACGGTATGAACCGCTCTTTCGGGAACGATTGCCCCAGGTCCTTGAGGAAATCAGGGGGATTGGGGACGGGGCTGGTCTGAGCTACGCCCACACATTCTTCGCAGCCGTTCAGGATGGCATGCCGCTTCCGGTTGAAAATAGAGTCTCTTGTACAGCTTTCTCATGTGGCCGGGAAACGACAGCCTTTAACAACATCCTTCTGGGGCAAACGAAAGACACGAACGCCCCTCTCGATCGTTATCGGATCATGCATATAACTTACAATTCTGGTCGAAGAATTCTGATCCTTAATTACCCAGGCTGGACCGCAAATATCTGCGTGACTTCCGATGGTCTGTCTTTTGCGGGAACTTCACTCTATGGGGAAAGGCCTCCAAACGATACAGTCCCTTTCTCATTGTTGAAGCGAATAGTGATGGAAAAAAGCTCTGTCTCGCAAGTGCTCGATGCTATTAACAACCTCACATTCGAAAACAGTTCTTTTCTGATCGGTGACTCCACGGGGCATCTTGTCTGCCTAGAGTACTTGGCAGGGCTCAGGAGCCTTCATGATGTCACGCACCAGGCTTTCGGACACGCTAATTCTGTTCTTTCACCAGAGTTGAAAAAGTACGAATCGGCAACCACTGTCTCATGCAGTTCCGTGCTTCGGCAGAGGAATATTGAAAAGCTTCTTGATCGGGCAAAAGGATCTATCACTGTTGATAGCATGAAGCACATTTTGGCAGACCACACCGACTTCCCTCTCTCGATTTGCCGGCATATTGCCGAATGCGACCCAACCGTAACGACGGCGGCCTTTGTCGCCAACCTGACCACTCTGACAATGGACATCGCCATCGGTAACCCCTGTGTGGGTGAGTTCAAAAGCTATCAGGTCTGAAATATGGCCTAATAATTCCAACAGGATTATCGTGTCCGAAAATTCAATACGCACGCGAGACGCCGCCTCTTTAGTCAGCCATTGGGCCTGACGTCACAACTGTGACAATAACATGCTGTAAATTACTGGGAGAATTCCCCGAGGCGGTGCTTCCGTCATCAATTGTTGCTAAGCCGCCAAACGCGCTCCCCGAAAAGGGAAACTGACCGGCCAGGGCGTTTCGAAGAACGCGAATGTGACATTCTTCGACCCCGGAAAAAGCAACTTCCATGAGAAGATTTCCCTTAACGTCAACGCCCGCTTGGTCAACCCAGCCTGTCGGGATAGTGTTCTGACTTCCCGTCCGAATTTCAATGCCCGGTGAGGCCTCACGAAATTGTAGTAGCAGCGAAGCAACTCCAGGTGATCGTCGAGACATTGCTTCCATCGCGCCTGACATATTGTCCGGCCACCAAGATACAACGAGCCCTGTCGAATCGTGAGATTCAGCCGTTCAACAAACGAAGTGTTCAGTTTCACTGAGTGTCCCTACCGAAAATTCCATTCAGCCCTTATAATCTTGCGGTTAAGCTGATTTCTCTCCATAGTTCTTTCCCATACAACATCGTGGTGGGCGGAGACCAAATGTCCTTCCTAAAGATGATCCTCCTCTCGGTTCGTGCCCTGATCTTGAGCCGGGCACAACTTTCCCTAGAGCTTCTTGCTCTTCGTCAGCAGCTGGTGGTCTTGCGGCGCTGGGTCTCACGTCCGCAAGTGCATCGCAAGGATAGACTGTTCTGGGTCGTGATATCCCGTCTCTGGAAGGACTGGCGCAAGGCTTTGATAATCGTCAAGCCCGAGACCGTGATCAAATGGAATCGCCAGGGCTTCAAAATGTAATTGGCGCTGGAGGTCTAGAGCCAGAACCCTCGGCCGCTCTTGGAAACATGCTTTTGTAGGAATTAGACAACATGCCCTCTTTTCAGAAAGCCAGAATGAACCGCCGGTAGAACTCCTCGGCCTGGTGCACCTCTTCGCACTCGACGTACTCTGCCGCCGCGTGGGCCTGATCGATGCTGCCCGGCCCAAACACGACGCTCGGGACACCGGCAGCCGCAAGCTTACTGGCATCGCTCCCGTACGGCACCCCGGCGGGCCGCGGATCGAGCCCAAGTTCGCCGAGGACCCGCGAAGCTACGATCACAACGGGTTCCGCAGCCGCTGTTTCGAGCGGAAGATCGCGCAGCATGGGCGGTTCGATCTCCGCATCGAGGCCCGGAATGCAGGCGGACAACGAGGCCAGGAACTCGCCGTAGTCTTGCCAGACCTGCTCCGGCAGCTCACCCGGAACCAACCGGCGATCGATTTCGATCACACACGAGTCGGGAACGATGTTCACCTGCGTACCACCGTGGATAATACCGACATTTAACGTAGGCGGGCCCAGCATGGGATGCGGCCGTCGCTCCAACCTGCACGCGTCTTCCTCCAGTGCGGTGACGATGCGAGCCATTTGCGAGACGGCGTTGACCCCGAGGTGAGGCTTCGCGCTGTGAGAGGCCTTGCCCTTGGTGCGAATCCGGAATCGAACACAGCCTTTGGTGGCGGCAATAAGGCGCAGGGACGTCGGCTCGGAGACGATCGCGGCATCGGCACGGAGACCTCCGCAGAGCTTGACGACGCCGCGGTACGAAAACTCCTCGTCCGCCGCGGCGCAGAAAAGTAGTTCACAAGGTGGCTTGACCCCTTCTTCGGCAACCGATGCCACCGCGTGCATCATGGCGGCCAGTCCCGCCTTTGTGTCGCAGGCGCCTCGGCCGTACAACTTTCCATCGCGGACCTCGGGTATGAACGGATCAATCACCATGCCGGCGATGCCGGCGGTATCGGCGTGCGCCTCGAACACGACGCGGCGCGACGGATCGCGCCCGGGAAGGCGGGCGAGGAGGTTGGGACGACCCGGGAACACCTCCTGCGTGAAGGTATCGATCCGGCGGCGCGCGAAGAACTCGCCGATGTAAGCGACGATGCCGGCCTCGGGGACGCCGCCGTCATAAGCCGCGTTCACACTGTTGATTCGGACCATTTCGGCAAGGGTGCCGATAACGTCATCCATGAATCAGTCCCAACCGGAGATTTCCACGTCCCGGCAGCCTTCGGCGGATTCGATCAGCGCGAGCACGACGCGAACGGCGCGCCGGGCTTCCTCGGCAGTAATCACTTGCGCAGGCCGGTTCTCCTTCACGCACTCGCAGAAATAGGCCAGTTCGTCGCGGAGAGCGCCACGGGCCGCGCCGCCGACGCGCGGATCGTAGCTGACGTCGGGCAGTTGGTAGCCCGACTCCCGCAGGATAGCGAAGGTGCCGGGGTGGAGCTGAATGTTGGCGACTCCGGCGGTACCGATGAACTGAAAGGCATCGTCCAAAAAGACTCCGGCCTCGGGCAGCAGCCAGATGGTCTCGGTTACGCCGATCGCACCACCTTCGAACTCGATGATGCCCCAAAATGTGTCCGGATGCTGGCGACCGGTGGCATGACGGGAATAACCGCGAACGCGGCGGACCGGCAGGCCGACATACCAGAGCATCAAGTCAACATCGTGGATCGAGTTCTCCAGCGCCGGATGCGTGCGGCCGTAAACCGGCAGCAGGCTTTTCGGACGATTGCGGCGCGCGTGCATCGAGACGGGAGCGCCGAGACCGCCAGATGAAATCTCGTCCTTCAGCATTGCGTACTTGATTTCGAAGCGCAGGATGTGTCCGACCATGAGGCAGCGTCCGGCAGAGCGGGCTGCTTCAATCATCGACGAACAATCCGAGAGGTCCGTTGCCAGCGGCTTCTCGACGAATACGTGCTTGCCCGCGGCGAGGGCGGTCCGAACCGGTTCCAGGTGCGTCTGCTCGGGCGTGACGACGTCGATGGCGTGCAGTTCTGGACGGTGGCAGATCTGCTCCAGACTGTCGCAGACAAGCGGGATGCCGAATTCCCCGGCGATCCGCCTGGCGCGAGCGCCGTCGGTATCGAAGACGGCCGCAACCCGCGCCGTCGGCACCGCGCGGACGCCCTGCAAGTGGCTTTCGCCAAAGGCGCCGCATCCCACTAATCCGATGTTGACTCGATCCAAAGAACTCCTCCTAATCGCCGTTGGCGGGCCGCAGGGCCGCGCCCTGGATGATGACGAGACCAGGCTGGGTAACGTTGTCTACATGAATCTGAAGTTCGGAGTTTTTATACTTCCACTCGAGCCCCGCGCCATGAAGGAGACGGATAGAGCCGGGACGCGTCAGGTTGCGGAGCGTCAGATCGATCGGGCCAATGCGCGGAAGCAACCGCTCGCCGGAGACGGGCGCAAATCCGCTCTAATGGTTGACCACCGCACCGTACCTCTTATGTGCAATTGATCGTATTCAGGAGTGTGCACAATGTCAAGCGTTAACTCGGTTGTTAACTCGGTTGTTCGTATGCAAGATAGCAATTAAGCTGAACGCGGTATAGATGCTACCCGCAGGCACTTTCTGTCCTCAATCGTCGTGGGGCTGGGCGGGGGTGCCCGAGACCGCGGCGGCCCAGGGGGGCGACTCGCGCCACCCAAATCTCATCCCCGACCCTCGCATCGACGAGATCATCCACGACCTGGCGACCCCGCTGCACAACGCGGCCATCCGCGACGCTACACCCAAGGCATTAGCCGCCAGCGAGGCCGAACTCCCCGTGCCCGGCGTGGTCTACGACAAAGTGGCCGCCATGCGACAACTCAGAGTGAGGGGCGCGATGATGAGTTGGATCATCGGCGGCTACCCCAGCATGCAGCTGAAGATGGCCGGCGAGGCATCGTTCGCTCCGCTGAGGTCGCGGTAGGAGGTCCTGGTACGCGCCGGTGCGGCCACGTGAGGCCCGGCGGAGACCGGCCGCATCGTTCGTGCGTGAAACTTCTTTTCCGAGGTGTTCCAACTGTATCCGTGCTCGATCAAAGTGTTCTACTTCGGGCCCATCACCCGCTGTTCTGCTTACTAGCCTCACCTCGTGAAAGAGCCGGACATTACCCGTCCCTACAGCTCGGTGTTGAGGCGGGACCGCGTACGGCAGCCGTTCGAGGATTAGGTGTCGCGCTGGGTGGGGCCGTTTACGGCGAGCGAATTGATCTACTCGTTTCACGAGATGTGCAGGATTTGGAACGACGGGCTGGCGATATTGCGCGAGAGCCTCGCCACACATGTGAAGAACGTCCGGGTGCAGCGTGAATATGCGGTGGCTGAGGATGACGTCAGGCTGGCGCGGGAGATGCTGCCCTTCTGTCGACGGGACTCGACCGTCGGTTTCAAGTCCGAGATCTACG
Organism: Terriglobia bacterium; assembly: GCA_041476565.1. GTDB lineage: Bacteria > Acidobacteriota > Terriglobia > Versatilivoradales > Versatilivoraceae > DATKMG01. The sequence goes on from JBGOTQ010000010.1 coordinate 40,708, forward strand.
ACTACAGCTATTCGCCGGCGCCCTTGGAGGAGAAGATCCGGCATGACGCGGAGACTATCCGGACGCTGGCGCGCTGAGAAGAGAGTGGTATCGAAGCCGAGGTGTTGACGCGGACGCTCCCCGTGCCGAAGCCGGATTCGCCCCGCGGCCAACATGGCGAGACTGTTGCGCAGGGAAGATAGGGAAGATTAGGTTAGGCGCTCACACCCGGAAGAACAGGGATTCGGTGGTCTTCGATAATAGCCAGTCACGGTCCTCGGACGAGAGGAAGTCCAGGTGCTCGCAGATCAGCCCGACCGATGCCTGATACGTTTGCCCGTCCTGCACCTGGAACGGGCAATCGCTGCCCCACATGAGGCGCTTCGGGCCGTAATCCTCGAAGACGCGGCGGATCATTGGGGCAAGATCGGTGTACGGCGCCCGCTTGCGCCCGAGTGCGTAGAAAGCCGAGACCTTGACGTGCACATTGCCGTGTTTCGCCAGCCTGCACAACGCCCGCACATCGGCGTCCAGGACCGTGCCGTCAACTCCGATGCGCGCCAGGTGATCGATAACCACAGGCGTCTCCGGGAACCGGCAGCACATGCGCCCGATGGCCGCGAGCGCATCGGCATTCACCAGCGGGCATAGCGCTAAGCGGCGCTCCGCGGCGCAACTCCACATAGCGGCCATCCCGGGGCCGTCCAGCCAGGTCTGCGGCGAGGTTCCGGGCGCAATTCGGAACCCGCGGACTCCGCGGCTGGCCAGCTCCGCGATGGTGGTAACGGGGTCGTGCCCGTCGGCGTCCACCAACCCGATCGCGGAGAACTTGCCCGGATGCGCGCGTATGCTCTCCAGCAGGTAGGAATGGTCGTACCGGTAGAAACTCATTTGCACCAGGACCGCGCCAGCGACGCCGTTCGGCCGCGCATGGGCCAGGAAATCCTCGGGCGTGAACCGCGGCGGCTCGTAGTCCAGCTCCCCGGCTGCTCGCGGATACCGCCCCCGGTCATCGGTCCAGACATGCACGTGCGCGTCGATCCATTCGCTCATCGCTTCTCGCATTATACCTTTGCCAACGCGGCAATCCACTCAGTCTTCGAATAGGTATTGTCAACTTGGGGAGAATTCTCCCCATTCCGAGGCCATACCAGCCTGCACTGGAACCAAAAATCAATAACTTAGAGGCTGACAAACGTCCACCTCAGGACCTAAAATGGATTAACTTGACAGTACCTTTTGATATTATGACTCCTAAGATGAGACACTTTGTTCTCTACTCTGTTTGCTTCATCTTATCTTTTGCGTCTTCGGCAAATTCACAAGACTCAGGGTACCCGGTGCATTTACCTTCAGGCAAGGTACTGCTGGATCCCCCTGCTGGCACTTTTATTTCGGATCTTAACGCCTTTCCAATCAACTCGACGCTGAGCCCGGACGGGCGGTACCTGGCTTTCCTGAATAATGGCTACGGTCATGCGGCCTCAGGCTTTCGTAAATCCGTGGCCATTTACAATCTTGTGACTGGCCAAGTCGCTGACTTCACTGACCCAGGTACGGGACTTCTTTTTAACGGGCCTGTGGACATCACGACTCCCTTCTATGGAATAGCCTTTAGCTCGACTGGACAGAGGCTGTATGTGGCGATTGCCTCGACTAAGGAAAATGAGACGCTAGGGAATCGCACCCAAAATGGCATCCGGATTTACAAAGTTCGCGACCGGGGACTCGATCTGTCTGGGGTGATCCAAATCACACCCCTTGATGTGCCTCTACCCACAGGTCTCAAGCTCAACAATCCGGCTCCGACTCCGTCCGGAATTTGTGTCCGGCCTGATCCCGAAAATTCTGGAGAGGACTTGGTTTACGCAGCCTTAACCCTAAGCGATGCGGCTGTGGAGTTGAGCACAAAAACGGGCAGGGTGAGGCGCCTCTTTAATTTGCACACCGGTTCCGACCACCCGGCCCTGCCGTCGGAATATCCTTACGCAACTGCAGTTCCCCCAGACGGCAAGACGCTTTACGTGAGTCTCTATAACGGCTCGGCGATAGCAGTGGTAGATCTGCTCACGAGCCAAGTGACTTCCTTGCCCGTCGGAACCCAGCAAAAAGGCCCTTCCTCACCCAGCAGCCATCCCAGCCACTTGGCCGTGCACCCTTCAGGCAAAGCCGTCTATGTAGCAGTGGAAAACAGCGACTTGGTCTCCGTCATCGACAACGACCCGACTTCCCCCACTTACCGCACGGTGGTGGGCAACCTGGATATCCGGCCTGAAGAAATGCGTCGATTGAAACTCTTGGGAGCGGGGCCCAACCACTTGAGCTTCACTCCGGATGGCAAGACGTTGTTTGTGTCAGCAGGATTGCTCAATGCAATCGTCGTGGTTGGCCTGGGAGTCGGCGATAAACATTCCTTTGTTGACCCTGTCGTGAGAGGCTATCTGCCAACTCTTTGGTACCCCCACACGACCGAAGTGAGCCAAGACGGAAGAACGCTCTTTATCACCAGTGGCAAAGGCAAAGGAACGGGACCGAATAAGCCAAATCTTCCTTTTCCTCCCGGTCAGAGTCCCGGAGCCTATGGGCCGACTTTGCTGAAGGGATCGCTGCACCAGATTGGCCTGACCGAAATCCAAAGCAAGCTCGACGTCTTCAGCCAATCCGTGAAACGCAACAACCAGATCGATGAGGTGACTCTTAGCGCAGCCCAGAGGTCCATTGACTTTAATCCGATCCGCCACGTGATTTACGTCATTAAGGAAAACCGGACTTATGACCAGATCTTTGGGGATCTGAAAGGAACGGATGCCGATGACACGTGTTTGTATTTCGGAAAATCATTTACTCCCAACCATCACAAGCTCGCACGCGAATTCGGAACGTTAGATAATTTTTTCGATAGCGCCGAGGTCAGCTTCAACGGTCACACCTGGAGCACAGCAGGAATCAACAGCGGCTGGAATGAACAACAGTGGCAAATCAAATATTCGACCAAGAACTTCACCAATGACTCGGAAGGTCGCAACAACGACTCCCTCCCGATCCTGGATAACCAAGCCGACGTAGACTCACCCCAGGGAGGCTATATTTGGGACAGCGTGGCAGCTGCCGGTAAAACCATTGCCATTTACGGGGAGTACTGTGACAACCCACCGCAGCCTCTGAAATGGCTCGAAAAAGGCGATCCACTACCCGCTTACCTGGTCCATCCAGTTATAGGAAAATACAGTCCATTTCCCTGGAGAGTGCCACTGTTCGCCGAGCTCGATGTCAACGGAAACGTGAAGGGCGGCACCATTCCGACTAAGACGGTGTTTCAAGGTGCCTTTCAACCACTCTATCCAGATTTCGACCTTCTGCATCCCGACGTCCTGCGCTTCATGATTTGGAAGCGAGACTTTGACCACATTTCCCAAAGACAGCAGCGAACAGGTGAAGATAAGCTACCAGCCTTGAGCATTGTGCGCCTTGGCAATGACCATACTCGCGGAGTGGCTCCCGGAGGTCCCACTCCTGATGCCAGCGTGGCGGATAACGACCTGGCATTGGGTTGGCTGGTCGAGACCATTTCCAACAACCCTTATTACTGGAGCAACACTGCTATTGTCGTTTTAGAAGACGATGCGCAGGCGGGGTGCGACCATGTAGATTCCCACCGCAGCATCGCCTTCTTCATCAGCAAATACAACAAAGGCTCCCAGCAAGACTGCAGTGTGGATTCTCGCTTCTTAACGACGACGAGCGCTCTTCGCACAATTGAGGCGTTACTCGGGCTTTCCTCCAGCAACCTGATGACGGCTACAGCTCCGCTGCTATTCCCCGAACTGGAGAACGACTCCTCACGCTGGCACAAGCCTTACAAAGCGGATGCTGCTAACCTCGAAAATGGTCTCATTTTTCAGGAAGCCACTGGCAAGATTCGCCAGAATCCCAGTTTGCAGGAACTGGCTGCTTTGACGGCCTCACTCGACATGGAGGAGGCCGATCAGGCCGACGCTGGGAAGCTGAACTATGTGTTAGAACAATGGGTGCGCTTGCAGGGGCGCCTGAGGTGCTGCAGCCCAAGATTTCAGCCGAAGCCATGACCTCCGAATTTGGAAGTTGCGGAATTGGGAAAGGCGTACCTGTGTGCCTGCCAATAATTCTATCCAGACTCAGAACATTGCACTTACTAGCTCTGCGTGATAACTTCTCAACCGACGGCTGCCGTGCTCTCTTCGTTGATTTCAACCCTTCTTTTCAGCTTTCGATCGCGCCTGGTTCTCCAAGCCGAGATCCTCGCCTTGCGCCACCTGTCCCTGGCGAATTACAAAATGGGCCGGAATTCCTCACATTTTGAGGTTTTGATATGATGCAGGGATGCGTGATCTTGTCATCCTTTTCGTTCATCTCATCGTTACTCTAGCTCGACTCGCGGGGCCGGGCGGTTGTGTGTCGTCAAAACTCCGTGAGGCAGCAAATTCAAGCATTTAACGCGGGCGCCGGTGTGCACCTTTATGCTATAAATCCGGACTCATGATTCCTTTTTTCATCGGCTTCCTTACCTGCCTCAGCACATTCTTCCGTTCC